>DIYD01000106.1 GCA_002428905.1 Bacteroidetes bacterium UBA6063
GCGACCCCCTGCGTGACAGGCAGGTATTCTAACCAACTGAACTACCAGACCTTAGGTTAAAATTTCCAACTCGATTGAAAGAATTTTTCCTCCGTTTCAAATTGGTGTGCAAATATAGAATTTCCCCAAACAACAAAACCACTTTTTTTGATTTTTATTTATAAAAAGCTCTAAAGCCAAATATTTCTAACTTTGCCGCTCATTTCTAAGAAGAAAACGTATGATTCTATTGGATTTTGAAAAACCCATCGAAGAGCTCATGGAACAGCTTGAGAAAGCTCAAGCCACCCACGAAAAAGGGAAGGTAGACATGTCAGACACCATCGAACAACTCGAAGGGAAAATTGAACAAACACGCAAAAACTTATATAAGAACTTAACCGGTTGGCAAAAGGTTCAGGTCTCTCGCCACCCGGATCGTCCATATACCCTCGATTACATCGAAGGTATGACGAAGAACTTCCAGGAACTTCACGGCGACCGTAACGTAGGCGACGACAAAGCCATCGTTGGTGGTTTTGCCCAACTCGACAACATCCCGGTAATGATTCTTGGCCATCAAAAAGGACGCAACACCAAGGAACGTCAATACCGTAACTTCGGAATGGCAAATCCGGAAGGATACCGCAAGGCCATGCGTCTGATGAAGCTTGCCGAAAAATTTAACCGTCCGATTATCACACTAATCGATACTCCTGGTGCTTCACCGGGACTGGAAGCAGAGGAACGCGGACAAGGAGAAGCCATTGCCAAGAACTTAATGGAAATGGCAGTGCTTAAAGTACCTGTAATCTGCATTGTAATCGGTGAAGGTGCCTCAGGTGGTGCCTTGGGTATAGGTGTAGGTGACCGTATTGCTATGCTGGAGAATTCATGGTATTCTGTGATCTCTCCAGAGAACTGTTCAACCATCTTATGGAGAAGCTGGGAATACAAAGAACAAGCTGCCGAAGCCTTGAAACTCACAGGTACCGACATGCTTAAAAACGGCTTAATCGATAAGATCATCAAGGAGCCATTGGGTGGTGCTCACAGCAACAAGGAAGCGATGTTCAAAACATTGAAGACTGAACTGAAGCGCATGGTAAAGGAACTGAAAGAGTTAACTCCGGAAGAATTGGTGAATCAGCGCATCGAAAAGTTCAGCAACATGGGGGTTTACGAAGAACTCTAACGCAATACTCCTGCAGACTCAGGTCCGCAGTTGAACAACACATCCAACACACTCAAATTGGGTTTAAAACCTAGTTTTTCATCGAATACCTGGTAATAGGTGGTATCGTTATACGGTATTTCCTGCTGCCGAAAATCTAAATCAATCGGATGAAGGTAAGACGCACTTATATTCACCTGAAAGGGTAGCTGCAATTTGTCGTAACACCATTCCAACGCCTTTAGATTAAGATCGATTAGATATTTCGGTTTAGTCGCAAACAATTGCTCTATGGCAAATCCGTAGTATTCAAAATAAGGTGATCGGTTGTAAGCCGATGTAATACTTCTCCAATGCAGCACGGGCCAATTTTCTGAATACGAGATTTCAACATCTCTGAGGGTTTTTCGGGTCTTTTTCACTGTAGGAATGGAAAGCTGTTGAACCCCGTTAGCTCCAACTATATCGAAACGGCTTCGATGACTTTGCTTTACCCAGTTTTCATGAATGTCAATCTGAACCTCAGTTGCCTGCTGCGCCTGTTGCCACCAGGCAACATTGGGAAACAAATGAAATGGAAGTATAACGTTATGCATTCTTCTCCTTGTTCTTCAACGCCTCGCGCAACTCGGCCACCGATTGCTCCAACAGGGGATGCTCAAAATCAGGGATGATGTCACTTAATGGATCCAATACAAACATGCGGTCCTGCACATAGGGGTGCGGAATCTCAAGCACGTCTGACTGATACACCAGGTTCCCATAAAAAATGATATCGATATCAATCACACGCGGGCCCCATTTCACTTCCCGTTTTCGACCCAATTCCTGCTCAATGTTTAACACAGTATCTAATGCTACATGGGGTTTTTGATTGGTCTCAAAAACTACTGCCTGATTCAGGAAACTATTCTGATCTTCATAGCCCCAGGGTTCGGTTTCAAACAGCGCAGATATGGACTGAGGCGGACCGAATGCATCCACTAACGCCTCAACCGCTTTTCGCATATAGGCATGCCGGTCGCCTATATTGCTCCCGAGTAACAATACCAATGGTTTTGATCGCTGTACCAATAGAAAATCCCGATCCATATCAGGCTTCAAATTTCTGGTAATTTTATTGCCCAACCAACTTCGTTGAATTCCCGGTATTAATCCATAAATTTGTTCAGTGGACTTCAAACAGATACTCTTACTTATAGGCATTGGCCTTTATTACTATCTGCAATCGCGCAATAAGGATAAGAAGACTCAAAAGAAACCTACTCGGCGACCTGGTCCACAAGCACCTCAAACAAACCCAACACCTACAAGCAATCCTAAAACAACACTGGAAGATATTCTGCGTGAATTGGTAGAGGAAGAACCACCACGGAAACCTGAACCAAGGGCAAAAATTAAGCACGTAGAAATCGACAAGTCTGTTCGAAAACCAAAATCGGCTGAAACCACACCCAGGAGCAAGCCGGTTAAAAGGATAAAACGCATCGAAGTAGAAGAGATAGACGCATCGAATTTCGACCTGCGTCAGGCCGTGATCAACGATGCTATTCTGAATCGCCCAGATTACTAGGGCGATCTTTAAACACCCATATTTTCTGTCCCACAAAATTCACAATGCTGCTCACTGCGGTAGCTAAAATAAATGCGGATAATTTATCGGTCTTAAATGGGAATAACGTGATGGCATCGCCGTCATAAGGTGTATACAACAAGGCTATCTCATTGTCGTGGAAGGTGGTCATTCCCCACTTGTTGATCAGGATATTAATGACAAACGAAATAACGTATAACACTGCAAAGTTCGCTAGCCTTCGGTTGTTCTTATCTGACGTTCTCCAGGTCCAGAATTTGTTCAGGTTGTAGGTAACAAATGTGCCGACCATAAAACCAACCCCTTTGTAAATGTCGTTCCATTGGAGGCCCAAAAAAGCATCACTATATGTATTACCGATGAGGTTACTCAAGCCATAATAAACCGCAAAATCGAAGAATACAGCGATTACTCCACTAATGGTGAATTTTGTGATTTGTTTACTGGTTTGATATATAGCCATGAGTCGAAACGAGGGCAAAAATAGGCTATTTCGATTTTTGACCTAATTATGTGGTGCAGCGTATGAGATTGTCTATATTTGCACCGCAAATAATATCGGCTCTTAATTATTTGCAAATGTCTCAACAATCATCTTCAAAAATTGCGTATCAGGGGTTAACCTTTGATGACGTATTGGTGTTACCTCAGCATTCTGAAGTACTTCCACGCGACGTTTCTACCAAAACGCGCTTAACCAAAAGATTGAACATCAACGTTCCTATTATTTCCGCAGCAATGGACACAGTCACAGAAAGCAGGCTGGCTATCGCAATCGCCCGGGAAGGAGGAATCGGAATCATTCACAAAAACATGAGCATAGCTGCCCAGGCTGCTGAAGTGAAAAAGGTTAAACGGTCTGAAAGTGGTATGATCAAAGATCCCATTACACTTCAGGGGAATGCTACGCTAAGTGATGCCCTAAGCATAATGAAAGAAAACCGCATTGGTGGTATCCCGGTAACAACAAAAGATGGTGTGTTGGAAGGTATTATTACCAACCGCGATTTGCGCTTTGAAAAAGACCTGTCTAAGCCAATTTCTGACGTCATGACCAAGGATAATCTGGTTACCACCGATGAAGGCACAGACTTAACCAAGGCCAAGGGCATTTTGCAACAACACAAAATTGAAAAATTACCGGTGGTAGATGGTAATGGTGTTTTGAAAGGGCTAATTACGTTCAAAGACATTGAAAAGGTTAAAAACCACCCTACCTCGGCCAAGGACGAGTTCGGTCGGCTACTTGTTGGGGCAGCCGTAGGTATTACTTCAGACACACTGGTACGTGTAGAGGCCTTAGTAGCAGAAGAGGTAGATGTTATAACACTGGACACAGCACATGGTCATTCGGCGGGGGTTGTAAACGAGTTGAAAAAGATTAAGAACAGCTTCCCCGATTTACAGGTAATCGTTGGAAACGTTGCAACTGCAGAAGCAGTTGAATTCCTGGCAGAAGCCGGTGCAGATGCCATTAAAGTTGGTGTTGGTCCGGGTTCAATCTGTACGACACGAATCATTGCCGGTATTGGTGTACCTCAGCTATCCGCTGTAATTCAATGTGCCGAGGCTGCTAAAAAATATGATGTGCCAATTATCGCCGATGGTGGTATTCGATACAGTGGTGATTTGGTAAAAGCGCTGGTTGGAGGTGCCGACACCATTATGGCCGGGTCGTTATTCGCCGGCACGGAAGAATCTCCAGGAGAAACGAGCTTCTATGAAGGACGTAAGGTTAAATCTTATCGTGGAATGGGTAGTATTGAAGCAATGAAGAAAGGAAGTAGCGATCGTTATTTCCAGGATGCTGAAGCCGGAATCCAAAAATTGGTACCTGAAGGTATTGTCGGAACGGTTCCGTACAAAGGTCGCCTTGCCGAAGTGATTTACCAGTATGTGGGTGGATTACGAGCTGGAATGGGATACTGTGGAGCACGTACAATCGAAGATTTAAAACAGGCAAAATTCACTCAAATCACCAACAGTGGTATGCGTGAAAGTCATCCTCACGATATTACCATCACCAAGGAAGCTCCAAACTACAGTCGTTAAGCGTGAATTTCGTTTTCAAACCGTCTTTCGTTTTCTGTCTTATCGTAAGCTGTGCTTTCTCCGTTACTGCTCAGCGAACTGCCACGCGCAGCGATGGTACACAGGTAACCTTGTTTTCGGACGGTACCTGGGAATATGCAAGCGCCATAACGCTTCCGGAAAACCCAACGGTGTTGGATTCACCTTCATTTACGGGCAATACACTTAACATTGAAGGTCATGAGGCCCGTAATGTTGAGCTTGTTCGGTACTCCAGAAAGAAACGAGGTCTTAACGACTTAAACTATTGGATCCATTCTAATGGTCTAACACTTAACGGAATTCAAGATGTGCCTCGTTACTTGAAGAAAAGAGGAAGATTGCCGAGAGGTACACCAATGACTTATAAGGGTGAACCTCTTCTTCACTTTTTTGAGGATAGCACGTATCGAACGCTTGTATACGGTGACTACCTAAACAACGGTGTCTATCTGGTCGTCACAAGTGCTGCATACGATAGCATATTGTATAGCTGGGACCTTTCAAATTACACCTATGCGCCGCTTACAGATACTGCTGAACTATTTTTCACAAAACAAGGACCTCGATGGGTGCAAATCGTTGAAAATAAGATGTATGTGTGCTTTGCTCATCGTACGTATGCCAGGTCTTCAGGTGGACAAAACGGTTACTTAATCTGCTATGACCTCACCACCGGTAAAATAATTTGGGAAACCGAACCACTGCATTGCAATTCGAATAATTTTACCCTACACAATGGAATCATATATTGTGGATATGGGTTTACGAAAGAAGATGATTTTCTGATCCTTATTGACCCGAAAACAGGCAATCTAATCGACAGGTACAAGGTAAAAACGCAAGTTGAGCACGTTGCCGTGAAAGACAACAAGGTGTATGTGCGTTCTTATTGGTCGGATTACATTTACGAGATTCGTTAACCTCTTTTCTTTCATTTTCATAGCTTTGTGAGGCATGGCCAAAATCCTAAGCCGCATACTTTCAATTGTCATTCTGTTGACACCAGCATTATACAATGGTTTCCCATTGGTTTACTCCGACACCGGTACGTATATCTTAAGTGGAATGGAAATGGTTGCTCCCATTGACCGTCCCATTTTTTATGGCGTTTTTATGCGCATTGCCAGCCTGGGCCTCTCTCTCTGGTTCGTGGTTGTATTTCAGGCACTAATAACTTCGTTTGTACTGTGGAAGGTTTGGGAGTGGATCTTACCCAAAGCAGATTATCGCTGGTTCCTTGTTGCTCTGGTACCCCTCGCATATCTCACTTCATTGGGTTGGTACACCAGTCAACTCATGCCGGATATTTTTACAGCGCTCGGCATCCTATCCGGACTTCTACTGCTCGCCAGAAACGACCTGACGTTAAAAGAAAAGGCTGTCTTATCACTGGTTTTGGTATTAGCCGTATTGGTCCACAATTCCAATGTACCCATCATACTTGGCACTATGCTATTAACCTGGATCTGGCAGCGTCGTAATAAACAACGTTCCAACACCCTTTTGGTAACGAGCCTGGTGATCGGTGCTATTACACTGGCGTTAATCGTAAATCTTTCCCTGACTGGTTCTGCCAGGATATCACGTGGTGGACATGTTTTCCTGATGGGTAAAATGCTTGATAGCGGCGTGTTAAAATCATATCTAGACGATCATTGCGAAGCAAAAACTTTGAAACTGTGTGCGTATAAAGACTCCTTACCTGCCACAAACCGAGAACTATTGTGGGAAGCAAACAGCCCGGTTCAGGCTTTAGGCGGATGGGAAGGCTGCGAAGAAGAATTCAAAAACACGTTTTTCGGGATTCTTACGAGCCCAAAACACCTGTTGTTGTATTTCCGCAGCTGCGTAACGTCTACCGGAACCCAGTTGTTTCAGAATGACCTTGGATCCGGGCTGGTATCAAACTGGTATCGCTCTCCTGGCAGTCCACCAGCCTCGCAAATACATAAGCACTTTTTTACCGAGTATAACGATTACCAGTTGTCACGTCAGAATGGTAACCTATGGGGACAAGAATTGGAAATTGGTTGGATTCGGGTGACAAATCGATTGCTCTTAATGTTTAGCGCTGTTTTCATGCTTTCCCTCGTGCTCATTCCTTCACTGCGACGTAACCTGGAAAATTCAGCTCGAACGAGTGCTTTTACATGCCTTTCCTTACTGTTCATAAACGCTTTGGTTGTGGCTAGCCTGGCCAACGTATATGATCGCTTACAAGCTCGTGTTAGTTGGTTGCTGATTTTCATCAGTTTAGCACTTTTATTGCGCTACGGAAGCCAATTATTTGATATTATTCGGGAACTTTGGCGACAAAATCAGCCGCGTAGTGATGAATCCTCTTAGACGCTATAAATGGACCTATGAGTTATACAACTTGTTTCAGAAATCGGCCCTGAAACACAATATACCGTTATACAAAAAATACGGCATCAATAAGAAGTACTTTTCGTCGATTTCTAGCGAGGATTTCAAACATTTAGATAGCCCTCCAAACTATTACGATGTGTACGATAGTGCAGATGAATTGCCGAATGATGCGTTTTTCAATACGTTAAATAAGGACATTCAAGATAAACTGCTGCCCTGGTCTAAAGATGGTTATGCTGTTTTACCAGCTTTCTATTCTGAAGATGAAATTGAGTCGTTCAACACTGAAATTGAACGTCTTGATCGCGAGAAAAAAGCAAACTGGCGGTACGGTAATCGAATCATGTTTGCCATTCACCAATCGAAACTTTTGCATAATGCCGGTGCAAACGACCGACTTATAGGTATCTTAAACATGTTGATGCACAAAGAAGTTGACCTGTTTCAAAGCATTAACTTTTTCCATGGCAGCCAGCAGAAAACGCATTCCGATTTTGTGCATATGACCACCTTCCCTTATGGAAACCTGATTGCCGTTTGGGTGGCGCTGGAAGACATAACCATGGAGAACGGTCCACTGCATTATTACCCGGGCTCCCATAAACTTCCGTACATCTTTAATCGTGATTACGATAATGTCGGCACTTCCACCAAGCTCGGTAAAAAATTGTATGTAGATTATGAAGCTAAAGTGGAGGAAGTAGTTGCTCAACACCCCGAACTCAAAAAGGAAATCTTCCTGGCTAAAAAAGGCGACATCCTAATCTGGCACGGTAATTTACTGCATGGTGGAGAACCGGTGACCGCACCTGGTCTTACCCGAAAAAGCATGGTGTTTCATTATTACACCACAGATGCCATCTGTTTTCACGAAATTAGTCAGCGGCCAACGCTGAAAAGGTAGGCTTATTCCTTCACAAATCGCCCTTTGTATGTTACACCATCTACCTTAGAAATCTGATACAAATATACGCCGGGCGCAAGGTGATCCACGTTAACTTTAGCCCCTATTGCAACATTCATCTGATCGATCACTTTCTGACCCTGGTCGTTGATTATCAACACATTGTATTTGCCTACTGTGCCATTAATCACAATGTAATCCTGTGCCGGGTTAGGTATAACAGATAACTGATTCTCTTCAACATCGATCACATTCACTCTAAAGTTCACATCGATGTTCTTGGTTATGGTGCTATCCGAACACGTATTCGAAGCGGTTAACTGCACCGTATACTGACCTCTACCGACATAGGTATGCATTGGGTTTTGACTATATATCGTATCTCCCTGGCCAAAATGCCATTTCCAGGAAGAAGCCGATATACTCTTATCGGTCGCTGTAGCTACAAGTCCGTCTTGTGTAATATCGAAATCGGCAACCGCTGGTCTCAGAACAACCACCGGTGTCACCAACGGATCGCTGGTTCCGCAACTATTCTTTCCAACCACTTGCAAATTATGAGTACCTTCTGTTGTCCAGTTGACGGTCACCGTGTTTTTGTCGTTATCACCTACGACTGTACCACCACTCGCCACAGTCCACAGCACATATTCTGTCCCATCCGCCACCTTGTCTACGGTATACATGTTTTCTCCAAAACACGCCGTATCGACCATAAACGCATCTGGCGCAGCCGGTTTGCCGGGTTTAACTGTGAGCTTCAGAGTGAACGTATCCTTCCCAAAATCATTTTCAGCAATCAACTGAATGGTTTTTTCGCCCGAAGTGGAATAACTTAAGACATGTGGTCCAACTGTTGAAGCATTAGCGGTGGAGGCTCCATCACCAAAATCCCAACTATAGTTGGTCACTTTACCCTCGGTTTGACTCGTGAAGCGCACATTTACCCCTGGGCACGGACTTGGAATATTTACGATAAACTTAGCCTCGGGTTCGGTGATATTGCAGTCTTCCTGTTTTATTGACTTATAATCTCTAACACCGCTGCAAACTATACCGGTTAAACTGTTGGTGCGCACATGTGATGCTCCCAACAAATCGTGCGCGTGTAGTGCCGTTTTACGATCACCGTTGCTTAACGAGTAGTGCATAATTTTAGTTCCATCAATCACATGATTCAACTGATGTCCGTGACCTAATTCGTGAGTAGCTACGGTTTCGAAATCGTATTGATTGTTAGCCGGACTTGCCGTACCATAATACCAGTTACGCGTAGAATCGAATGAAATATCGAGTTCGGATACGTAGAAATGTGGTGTCGTACCACCCTGAATACAACCACCATACCAGCTCGTACAAACCCCAAGTCGGGAATCTCCAAACCGGGTAAACTGAACTATGTTTACATTGTCTTTCGCAACACCAGTGGTTGTTGTATTTGTACCAAGATCCCAGTTCATGAGTGTCCCACATCTCCATTTCTCTGCTGCCCGAAGGAAGGCGTTCACCGCATCCTTCTTACCGGCAAAATGATTCGTCATTTGCCAGGTATATCCACCGTTTCCGCTCATATCAAAGAGTTTAGGTTGATAATATCCTGAATCACCTCCTGAACTTCCATTGTACGGGTAATTCGAATGCGCATAGCGCACATAAATCTCATCGCTAGATGTGCCACGTTCACCCCCATTATTCACAACACGGATCTTACCTGTACCAGCACGAGCGGGAACATATACCTCGATTTTGGAATTCGACCACGATTTGAACGAAGAAGGGTAATGCAACTCATAGAATCGTCCATCACCAAAATTCGGATCTAAAAACTCCACGTAGCCCTTCCCTTTTATGATGCCAAAATTACTCCCGGTAATGGTCAACAATTCTCCGGCACCGGAGTTAATGGTATCCTTATCAAGTGAAGTAATGTTTGGCGCAGCTAATGGGCGAATCGTACCGATACCCAAGGGATTGGTTCCAGTTCGTTCAATCGGTTGTTTGGTGTACGATTCGATCTTCGGAATTAACTGACCCTTAACGTCTTCATAAACCTCAAAGTATCCATGTGCGGTACGGTTCATCACATCATATTTGATAAACGATTGTACACTGGCTACTGGCTTGTAAACGGGCTTGGTCAATTCCTGGATGCGGGTATCACTTTGCTTTATGAGGAAGATGCCAATATCTCCAACTTCCAATTCCAACGACGGATCTACCCGAACGCCTTCCAACCCTACAAACCCACCTTCGGTGAGTAAATTTAGCTCAGCAGGAACCGAGCTCCCCTTTAAGATGGCACTGATTTTCAACACATTATTGGTGTAAATAAAGCTATGATCGCTGTTCCAATAGCTCTTTTTATTAATCACTTCTGCCTCTATTACAACATCCGACATGTACACTTTTTTCTGAATGCTGAACGGAACAATCGCACATTGCCCGAATGCAAGGATGGACGTTAGTATCAAAATAAGAGGAGTAAATATTCGCTTCATTGATTTCACATTTTTCCCAAATATCGCTGAAAATCCGATTCCATTAATAGCAAGCTTTAACATACCTTTGAATCCGTATAAAATATGACACAACCTTTTAAAACCCGGATTGGAATTATTGGTGGTGGGCAACTCGGTAAAATGCTCATTGAGGCCGCGCAACCATGGAATGTCGAATTCAATATTCTCGAAGCTTCCAGCGACTGCCCATCGGGTAAATATGCCACCAATTTCATTGAGGGTTCACTCATGGACGATGCAAAAATCAAGGAGTTGGCAGCCATTAGCGATGTAATTACTTATGAAATTGAACACGTTAATGTTAACACCTTGTTCGAACTAGAAGAACAGGGAAAGACAGTGATTCCATCCGCTCGTATTTTGTCGGTTATCCAAAATAAAGGTCGGCAGAAAGAATTCTATGCAGAACATGCACTGGCTACTTCAAGTTTTCTGTTGATGCCCAGCACGGAAGCCAAGACGGCCAACCTCAGTATATTCTCTGGAGAGAAAGTGGTTGTAAAAAGTTGCACAGGTGGTTATGACGGAAAAGGTGTAGCTATTCTGTCGAAAGAAGATGTGTTGGCCGACAAAGTACCATCCATTTTCCCAGGTGAGGTTGTGTTGGAGGAATTCATTCAGGATGCCATTGAGCTCTCTGTAATTGTTGCCCGAAATGCTGCAGATGAAATCAAATCGTATCCCGCGGTTGAAATGGTTTTTGATCCTAAAATCAACCTGGTTGACTATCTATTCGCCCCAAGTAAAGTAGACACTGCCATCCAGCGCGAAGCAAAAGACCTTGCAATTCGTGCGATTGAAGCGTTTGATGGTGTGGGCATTTTCGCAGTAGAGTTGTTCGTAGACAATCGCAACCGATGCCTGATCAATGAGATTGCACCACGACCACACAACAGTGGGCACCATACCATTGAAGCAAACTATACATCTCAATATGAGCAGCTTAACCGTGTAATGCTCGATCTGCCACTTGGCGAAACCGATTTACTGACGCCTGCTGTAATGACCAACATTCTGGGTTCGGACGACGTAACAGGTGATTACCGCCTAGATGGCCTCTCCGATTTGGCGGCTACTCAAGGGGCTTTCTTGCACTGGTACAATAAAGCGGCTTCGAAGCCGGGTAGAAAAATGGGGCATTTTACAGTGCTTGATACAAATCTGGAAGATGCCATAGCCAAATCGAATGCGCTGCGGGACAAACTGCGTACGGTTAAACCATAGATTAGATCGTTTTTTGATAGCTTTGCACAAAGTATAAATGCAATGTCAGTACCTGTAGGAATTATCATGGGGTCTGATTCCGATTTACCGGTTATGTCGGAAGCAGCCAAGGTTTTAGATGAACTCAATATCGCATATGAGCTTACGGTTGTAAGTGCACACCGAACACCAGAGCGCATGTATGATTATGCCAGAGATGCCGTAAAAAATGGCTTGCAGGTAATTATTGCCGGTGCCGGTGGAGCCGCTCATCTTCCGGGTATGGTGGCAGCACTTACTCCGCTTCCAGTGGTGGGTGTTCCAGTAAAATCCAGTAACATGAGTGGTATCGACTCGTTATACAGTATCGTTCAGATGCCTCCGGGTGTACCTGTTGCTTCAGTTGCCATAAACGGAGCGAAAAACGCTGGTATCCTGGCTGCACAAATTATTGGTGCCAGCGACAAGTCTGTACTAGACCGCGTACATGCATTCAAAGAAGACATGAAAGCAACCGTTTTGGGTAAAGCTGAAAAGCTGGAAGACATCGGTTACGCCACCTATCTCGATCAAAAATGATCATTCACGAAAACACGCTCATCAGCGACGAAGTCTTAAAGGAATTCTTTGCCTGTAACATTCAGGCGTGCAAAGGTGCTTGCTGTATTGAAGGCGATAAAGGAGCTCCTGTCACCAAAGAGGAAGTCGTTGAAATTGAACAAATTATGGAGCCAATTCTTGAGGAATTGAGCGATGAGCACGTTCAATTCATCAAAGAAAACGGCTTTTACGAAGAGGACGACGACGGAGAATTGGTAACTACCTGTTTAAACGACGGTAAGTGTTGTTTTGTGGTGGAACAACCAAACGGCATTCTCGGTTGTGGTATTGAAAACGCGTACTACAAAAACAAGATCGACTTTGTGAAGCCCATAAGCTGTCACTTATATCCTGTTCGGATAAAGGACTATGATTCATATACCGCATTAAACTACCACCAATGGTATCTGTGCAGTGATGCTTGCACCAAGGGACAATCTGAACAAATCAAGGTATACGAATTTGTTGAATCCGCCTTACGACGGAAATTCGGTGATGAGTGGTTCGAAGGCCTCAAGGCCATTGATGCACAATTAGAGGGTGGCTCGTAGCTGAATCATAACCAATCTTGGGGCCGCAATATCCGCCGGACGAATTAGGTACTCCTTGTTAAATACATTATTGCTGATCAACGCCACCTTGTATTTCGACGACAGTTTGTAGGCCACACGCATATCCCAAACCCACACACCTTCGGGATTTAGATTTAACCCCGTTTCGATACCCGGCACAAAGCTGGTAAAGGGTTGCTGTAAAAATGCCAAATCGATGTTTTCAATTCGACTCATGTATCGCGATGAAATGCCACACTCGAAGCGTTTACCACTGAGTGCCACGTCCATTCGGAATACCCGACGATTACGGTATTTCAATAGGTTGTCTGTAGTATCTGAACTTGTATTCAAATAGCTGATCGCCCGATCCTGGCTATCTGTTGCAAATACAACCTCCGGATTTCTAGCAATCGGTTCACTCAAGGTGTATCCCCCAAACAACCGTACTTTGGATTTCCCTACCTTCATCTCACCCACAATACTCATATCCAATCCGGAAATTTGAGTATTTCCAGTGTTAACGGATTTGAAACCAAGTCCGAGACCATTGCCAATAGATACGTCTTTTGACCACTGACTGAAGGTGAATTCCATCATATCTTCATACCGCATTCGAAATGCTGCTACATCGATGTAGCCCTTTAATTTGAGACCTGAGATTTTGTATCCCTGTTTTAAACCAATCTCAATATTGTTACCTGTTTCCGGTCTTAGTTCAGGATTTGGGAATACAGACACCAGGCCCACACTTGTTGTAATAAAACTTTCAGCTATGGTCGGAAATCGAAATCCTTCGCCGTATGAAAATCGAAAGAAAGACGCTTTACCCAGTGCATAATTCAATCCGGTTCGGATTACCGGTTTCTTTGCCTCACGTTCATTCAGGGTATATTTTTCCCATCGCGTTCCGAATGTCCAACTCAACTTACCAAGTTTCTGATCAAACTGTGCATAGTATGCCAGATTCGTGGTTGTTTGATCGCCACTGAATAAAGGAGACCGGGTTTTGGTAGAACTATATGTTACACCATATGTTAGTTTCGAAGAACTCATCATTCGTATACCAGACTGATAATCAACGAAAAATGTATTACTCGTATTCGACTGATCGTTGTTCGGATCACCGTTATCCACCTGATTATCCAGCGTAAAAAAGCGTGCTTTCAAATTGTGCGACCAACCCTTTCTATAGTACTTCAGGAACGGATCAATCCGCATTTTAAACCCATCTGTTGCAGTCGTTTGATCGCCTTGTGCGTTGTACGCACTGTCGTAACTTTTCCAAAGCAAAAATGAACCGTTACTCGTTGATAATAAGTGTGTTTTAACCCCATACTGAAGTCCTGCTTTAGTTTTCCTACGATAGTCCAGACCGGCATGAACTCGTCGATCAAAATCGCCAAAACGATAGCCTTGGTCGTCAATATATTCCACTGTAGTTACCAGATCACTCTTGCCTATTCTTCTCGAATCAACCATACGTAATCCACTGTTAAATAGTGCTTTATTGGTCCAATTTAAAGTTTCTCTTGACCCCTTGCTATATACCCCATGGAAGCCTACAATCTTAGTTTTAGGTTTAGAAGTAGGCCATGCCGTTTGAATGTTAATCATACCATTTAGTGCAGATGAACCGTACAACACCGAACTAGCTCCTTTCACTACTTCCATCGATCGGATATTCTCGGTGGATATAAAACTCCATTGTACACTGGCAGCGTCTCCGCTCATTAATGGCATGCCATCTACCATCACCAATGCACGGGTGCCTGCACCATAACTCCAACCTGCACCATTCCGTATACTGATTTGACCATCCTGAATAACCACACCTGATACCTGATTGGCAATTTCATCGATGGTTATTGGGTTCTTTTCAGCAATTAGATCCGGATTTACCACTTCTACCGATACAATTTGTTCTTTCATGGTTTTGGCCCTGCGATCCGCGCCTATGACAGCCCGATTAAGCATACTCCCATAGTTCTGTAGCATTTCTATACGCGTTCCATTTACGAATTTACCTACGTTTATAACTTCATCTTCATATGATATATGACTGATTTTCAACGATTTTGATGTAGTCACAAGACTAAACCATCCCGAGCTATCAGAAACGCCCAATACCGTTCCTCCAGGTTCGGTGATTAGTTCAGCCCCGGCAATTGGTTTCTGAGTTTCCAGATCAAAGAGAAAACCTTCCACCGGTCTTGATTGAGCCTGAACGGCCACCGAAATAAGTGAGAGAACTATGACGACCAAAACTTGTTTCATGCCTGCGATTTTTAGCTAAATTCGTAATACACAAGTTTACTAAAAATATGCGACGCTTAGTTATTGCCTTAGTGGCTACCTGCACATACGTATTTGCATCCGCTCAAAGTTGTACACCGGATCAAAATATTACCTCACCGGGTTTCTTCCCAAAAGACCTGGAAGTGGCCTACGTTGATTCGGCCTATAAACAGGTGTTACAAATTCGGGTGTTTAAAGACACAACAGTCAATTTACCTGGCCAGGGCTCTGTGTATGCCACTGTAGATTCGATCAATTTAATTGGATTTGAAGGTTACCCTCAAAGTACGTTCTACTATACGTGTTCCGCGCCTAATTGCAGCTATACCCCAGATTCAACGGGTTGTGCAACATTACAAGGCACACCAACAAAAGCACAGGTAGGTGTATACCCATTAGATATTTACATTGAGATCTTTGGAAAAGCCTTTGGCACCTTCCCAACCTCCATGGTGGATACACTTGATCAATTTTCGTTGGTCATTAATGAGTTTGGCAATTCGTCGATTCAACCCAATGATCTAAACCATTTACAAATTAGTCCAAACCCGTCGAACGGAAGCTTTGACCTTTCGGCATTCGCACCGTATGGAATTAAATCCGTTGTTTGTCGGAACAGCTTGGGACAAATCGTTGAAAGTCAGGTTGATGCAAACAAACTACGTCTTTCAAATGCCGTTAATGGTATGTATTCGATCCACCTCACAACCGCACAAGGGCAACACTTCCGTCAAAAAATACAGGTGCTTCACTAAGCCTGTAATCTGTCGTTATTTAGCTTTACCTTTGCGGCATGAAACGTGTCGTTGTAGGACTTTCAGGAGGTGTTGATTCATCTGTAGCCGCCGCTCTACTTGTAGAGCAGGGGTATGATGTTATTGGCGTATTTATGAAGAACTGGCACGACACGGAGTTCACAATCAGCGACGAGTGCCCATGGGAAGAAGACAGTAAAGATGCTTTGCTGGTTGCTGAAAAACTTGGAATTCCTTTCCAAACGCTGGACCTAAGCGAAACCTATAAAGAACGTATTGTAGACTATATGTTCCGTGAGTACGAAGCTGGTCGAACACCAAACCCAGACGTGCTCTGCAACCGGGAAATAAAATTCGACGTTTTCCTGGATGCTGCAATTGCACTGGGTGCGGACTATGTGGCTACCGGTCATTACTGCCAAAAAAGGACAACCGAAATTGATGGTAAGGAAGTACATCATTTGATCGCTGGAGCCGATAGTAACAAAGATCAAAGTTATTTCTTGTGTCAGGTGAATCAGGATCAACTCGCTAAAGCATTGTTCCCTATTGGTCACCTTCAGAAAAGTGAGGTACGGAAGATTGCAGAAGAGAACGATCTGATTACCGCAGAAAAAAAGGATTCACAAGGCTTGTGCTTTATTGGTAAAGTGCGACTACCCGATTTCTTGCAGCAGCAATTGAAACCTAAAGCAGGAAAAATTATTGAAATAGCCTCAAATTCAACGATTTATAACAATGGAATTGAAGAGTTTGAACCGGTTATTTACAGTGAACAACAGGGTGAAGTAGTAGGTCAGCATCAGGGGGCCCATTTCTACACCATTGGTCAACGGAAAGGCCTTGGAGTTGGCGGAAAACTAGAACCATTATTCGTCATTGCTACAGACGTTGATACGAACTCGATTTACGTGGGTATGGGTGATAACCACCCTGGTTTGAAACGTCATGGCTTGCGCATTGAACCGGATGATATTCATTGGGTTAGGCCAGATCTTGTTCTGGCAAATGGTGAACAAATGACCTGTAAGTGTCGTATTCGATACCGTCAACCACTACAAAAGGCGACCCTAACGAAAACCGAACAAGGTTTGTTCATTCTGTTTGATGAGCCTCAGAAGGCCGTTGCGGCAGGTCAGTTTGCTGCATGGTACATCGATGATGAGCTTATTGGCAGCGGAGTAATCGCATCCTAATTCCAAACCACACCGAAGCGTATTTCGATTCGGTGATAGATGATTTGTTCCTCGATGATTCCGGGAACCGAGATACCACCCGTATGTACGTTTCCTTCATATCTCGTTGAAGCCTCTTGCATCTTGTATCCACCACGTAAATACCAGCTTCTTCTGGCATGTTTTTTATTGGTTATACCCACTGCAGGACTGAAAAACAAACCGCCTTTCACTTCCGGCGTTGGCGTAATCCAACTGTACTCGGAGAAAGCAATCATGCTATAACCTGTATTAAAACTAAAGACAGCCGACCGACCAATAGGTTTCAACCGATAGCGCCATTCTATACCCAACGGTAGAAAGCCAATGTCGGGCCATAAGTATACGTCAAAGCCGGTAATGGCTCCTATGGAGTGGCCATTGCGCAACGGTTTGTTCAAGGCAAATTGAGTTGAGAAACCCATTACCGGATCTCCCCAGTAATCGCGTCCAAACGGAGGGCTTATATCAAGCGATGCGAAAATACCAGAGTCGCTATATGCTACTGGTTTTCGCTTGTATTTTACCCGTTCGTCTTTATAGGTTTGTTTGACCTGAGCGTTGATAAAATTTAACTCCAATATATCTTCCCATAAGATGACCATGGTGTCGCCTATAGGTAAAAGCAGCTCTACCTTTTCCTCGTAAACCATTTCCAACAACTCGCCCTTGATCGTTGGGCCAGACTTCAACTCCACCTGTACAAAATGGTTCTTGGTTTGACCAAACGCGTTGAAATGAGCACTGCAAATGAGTACAAAGACAATAATATGAAGGAAACCTGATCGTTGAAACGGTATGGAAGACATCAACTTTATTAGATTTGATTATTCTTTCGCCGAAATTATGAAAAAGCTTCTTCTTAATGGTGTAATATTTTTGGGGTTAATCGCCGTGCTAATTGGTTGTCGCTCGGAATGCAAACAAACACTGTACTACACGGCTAATGTTCCGGTTTATGCGTCAAAGGCAAGTATTCGCGATGCAGTAACCGTTGAGACTAGCCTCGCTGTGGATTCTGTTGCCGAAATGTTAAGCTATAAGGAGACCCTGTTTCTTCGAAACGGTACAGACGGTATTCATGTGATTGACAATACTGATCCTTCAAATCCGGATAACCACGCATACATCAAGATTGTTCCATGTTTTGCAATGGAAACCAATGATGATCAACTCTATGTAATTCAGGGCACCGACCTGGTGGTATTTGATCTAAGCGATGTACGAAATCCTGTGGTGAAACACCGAGTAAATGATTTATACAATAGTGATTTTGCCAAAGGCGATTCCTTCGTTGTAGGGTATGAACAACAGGAGGTAGTTAAAGTGCTCAACGATTTTTCATGTTCTGATCAGTTTATCTTCCCCGAAGATGAGGTTATTCGTGGAGCCATTTCAACACCACACGGACAAATAACTGTACATAAGGATCATATCTATACAGCAGACAATCAATCCGTTGTAACGTTGGCTTTAAACGGAAGTGCCGCCCCGGGTTTTACGAGCAGAATGGCGGCGTTTAACAATATCCCAGATGCACGATTATACATTTTACTTGATTCCATATTGCTCTTTGGAACCGGATCAGGTCTTATGGCACTGGACATAACAACCAACCCGGCTTCACCTGTAAACACAGGTGGTTTCTTCCCTGCCGGTGGCTGTAACCCTATAGCTATATGGGACTCGTTGACTTTTGCTCCCATGTTTAATGATCTACAGGAAGATGAAAGCTTCTGCTTTTCAAACCCCATGATTAGTGTGGTAGATGTGGTCACCCGTCGACCGATTTCAAGAGTTACCGGATACAGTCAGCCGTATTACATGCATTATCATAACAACCGGGTGCTCCTGTGTAATGGATTTGAAGGATTCCGCATATTTGGTGTTCAAGACCGTATCTTGTTGTCTGACTACATAGACAACTCCGGAGAGTCCAATAATGTACATGCACGACTTGGTATGTTGTTTGGTGAAAACAATGTCCTTGTCTATGGTAATAACGGCGTATTCCAATACGACATTTCGGATCGGACGATTGTTAAGAAACTGAGTGAAATTAAATAGGAGAAAAAAGGGCGTGAAAGTTGAAAAATTCCTAAAATAATAGGATTTGGCCCCCAACGCTATCGCAACCTTCCCCCGTTCGGCAAGCCTCTTTCATCGAAATGAATAGGGCCTGGTTTTGACAGATCGGTTAAGCCGGTAAAGTATAAGTGTTGAATTTTTCAATTATTCTCAACGCCCTGAGTCAAAGGTAGTATTTTTCGCAATTTCAACACGTAATTCCACCTATTTTTGCGTCTGAAAATGGTCAATCTTAAGGGCAAACATGAAGTTATTAGCATTCTGCTCCCGTTCAAGGATGAAGAGGCCTATATCGAAGCATGCATACAGTCCATAATAAGTCAAACCGACCCGCATTGGGAATTGGTCATTGTGGATGATCATAGCACGGATGCAAGCCCCCAAATGGTCAACCGTTTTGCACAAAAAGATGCTCGAATTCGGTATTTCAAGAATGAAGGTAGCGGTGTAATCAATGCACTTCAAACCGCGTTTAAACATTCCACCGGCAGCCTCATAACCCGTATGGACGGAGATGACATCAAAACACCGGACAATCTGGAAGAGCTTCGGCAAATCGTTGCTCCCGGATATCTGGCTGTTGGCAAGGTAGAGTATTTTAGAGAAGATGGACTGGGTGAAGGTTATGCAAACTATGGAAGATGGCTGAACGCCCTAACTGCGGCTTCCATCAATTTTGAATGGGTATACAAAGAATGCGTAGTGCCGTCACCTTGTTGGCTGGCTTACCGACACGATTTTATGAAAGCAGGAGCCTTTGATTCGGACTTGTACCCGGAAGACTATGATCTCTGCTTTCGGTTTTATCAATCCGGACTTAGAATCGTTGGAAATCAGCATATTATACATCTTTGGCGTGATTATGCAACACGAACCACACGCACTTCGGAACACTATTTGGACAACCGCTTTCTGCATCTAAAGGTGCATTACTTTCTTGAAGTAGATTATAATCCCGAGCGTAAATTGGTGCTTTGGGGAGCAGGTAAAAAAGCCAAGAATATCGCACGGAAACTAGCCGAGCGTAGCATCGCCTTTCAATGGATCACCGACAACCCGAAAAAGATCGGCCATAAAATATATGGTACTGTGCTTGAAGACAGCAAAGCGTTTGACCTCAACTTAAATCATGATATCATTATTGGGGTGAGCGATCCGAAAGGCCAGGAAGAGATTAAGCGGCAGACACTCAACACAAATGCCAACCTGTATTGGTTCTGCTAAGCCAGTTCGAACAGGGTGATTTCTGGCCATATCCCAAATCGGCCCGGGAAACCTAAATAACCAAAACCGCGGTTTACATACAGTTTTTGATTGCCCTCTTCATATAACCCAGCCCACTCGGGATACATATATTTCACAGGACTCCATTTAAAGCCGGCCGTTTCAATACCGAATTGCATACCATGTGTATGTCCGCTAAACGTAGCATCCACCTGTGGAAAGTCCGTTAACACCTGTGCTCGCCAATGACTTGGATCGTGCGATAATAACAGGGTCGGCCATTTTTCTTCCACCCCATCAATTGCCTTTGGCAGGTCGCCATACCGACTAAAGCGCATTTTAGCCCCCCAGTTTTCGATTCCGACAATAGCCAGCTTCTCTCCATCCTTTTCCAGGATTCTATTTTCGTTCAACAGTAAATCCCAACCAAGCGCTTTGTGCACATTCTCGATCTTTTTGATGTTACCCGGCAGATCTTCAGGTGTAAAACCAGCCACATATTCGCCATAGTCATGGTTGCCCATAATTGAATAGACCCCCATTGGTGCTTTGATCTGTTTGAACACATCAATGTAGTCATCCATTTCCGAGGCCTCATTGTTTACGATATCTCCGGTAAAGAACACCATATCAGCCTGTTGAGCATTGATCATATCGATGCCCTTTTGCACTGCTTTCTTGCTCCAGAAACTTCCGCTATGAATATCACTGATCTGAACAATTTTTAAGCCTTTGAATGCATCTGGTAAATTAGCAATCGTTAGTTTCTGCCTAATCACCTGGTATTGATGCGAACCGCGTACAACACCATACGTAAGAGCAGCACCAAAACCAGTTGCTGCAAAAGCACCTGTCTTCACAAGAAACGACTTCCGAGAAATACCTCCGGCAGTTTCAGGTCCTTTGTTCGAGGTTATGGCAGATCCTATCCATTGAATACCGCGAACGATGTCATCAATGCCAAGGAATAACGCCCAAAGGATTTGGACAACAAAAAAGATGAAGAAGAAACTCATGGTTGCCTTCGTCCAAAAAGCAACCGGTGTTACCCGAAAACGCGTCATGGAATAAGCAAGTGCCCCATACGACAAGGCTACAATCACCCAGTATAGGATTTTTAAACCTAAGGCCGTTCTGGACTCCAGGTTTTGAAGCAATACCTTGTACCCACCATAGACATACAGGTTGAGTAAAAAGACTATGCCAAGAAATATCAGTAACCGCTTCATAATGCCGTGGTGGGTAAAAATTTCATGCAAATAAGACAATTAGAGCCGACAATGGTTTTAAATCACTGCCAGAATCTTGTTTTACCCGACGAAGGAAAACAAAATCAAACCTATTCCGTTACCAATTAATTGTATATACATCTATTTTTGTATTATGTCGTTAGAAACGGATATTAAACAGGAAAAATTCAGTTCGGAGTACTCGAAATTGGTCATCAACATTGCGTATACCAATGCCTATCTGGGTACTATTTTCGCCGGTACACTCAAGCCGTATGACCTATCTATGCAACAGTTTAATGTACTGCGCATTTTGCGAGGCCAACACCCTAAACCGGTGTCTATCAACAACATAACCGATCGAATGATTGATAAGATGAGCAATGCATCGCGTTTGGTAGAGAAATTGCGTAAGAAATCACTAGTTGAGCGAAAGAAATGTGAGTTCGACGGTCGTCAGGTAGATGTTTGTATCACGACCAAAGGCCTGGATGTTCTCGCAGAACTGGACGGTATAATGAATGATTACGATAAACAATTTCATCATTTGCCAGAAGATGAAGCCAAAGCAGCCAATGATATTTTAGACAAATTAAGAAACAAGTAATAAAAGATTTAGTATGAATAAGACATTGAAATCATTAACTGTAATTGGATTAACTGCCATAAGTTTGATGAGTTTTACTGCTGCGGTGACATCCGAAAACTTCACCGCTGTAAAAGAGAAAACAAAGATTGAGTGGACAGGCCGAAAGGTAGGAGGTGAGCACGAGGGGATCGTTAAACTGAAAAGTGGTGATGTAACCCTGGACGGCGACATCATAACTTCAGGAACACTGGTTATGGATATGACAACCATCAAGCCTACCGATACCGAAAGCAAGAAGTTAACAAACCACATTAAAGGAGAGGACTTCTTCAACGTTAAGGCTTTCCCCGAAAGCAAATTGGTGATCACAGGTAGCAAAGCGATGAAAGACGGCAAACTGGAAGTTACCGGTAAAATGACCATCCTTGGAAAAACGAATGACATCACGTTTATGGCGACGAACACCGGGAAAACAGAAAATTACCGCATTTACGCAACCAATATTTCAATCGACCGTACGAAGTATGGAATTACCTATAAATCCAGCATCTTAGGCGATGCAACGATTAAGGACAACTTCGACATCAAAGTGAAATTGGTGCTGAAAAAATCCGAATAGCAAGAAACAAGATTTGGTATAAACCAGCCCTGTCCCGATGATTATCGGTATCGGGGCTGGTTTTTTTGTTTATACAAAGTTGTACCTTTGTGTTGAACAAATGCAACGCACAACAGTGATGCATGTACTATTAACCAACTACTACCAATCACTCCGTATTTTTCAAAACATTACTGCAACGTGCACATGCATGTATAATTTCAATTTATAAACAATAATAAAACTACACTATGAGTACGATTTATTTTACCTCAGACCATCATTTTGGTCATGACAACATTATTAAATTTTGTGAACGTCCGTTTAAGACCGTGGAAGAAATGAACGAAGTCTTAATAGCACGTTGGAACGAGAAAATAAAACCAAACGACGAAGTATATCACCTTGGTGATTTCGGTATGACACGTGACTACCAGCTTATTTCGGATATTCTGGATCGCCTTAATGGGAGAAAATATCTGATTGTAGGTAACCACGAATCTTCTGCACTCAAGAACCGCCATAAGTTTCAATGGGTAAAGGATTACCACGAACTAAAGGTTAAAGATTCGGATTGCAAGAATGGCAACCAACGCATCATTCTTTTTCACTATGCCATGAAGGTATGGCGGAGTTCTTTTCGAGGCACATGGCATTTATACGGCCACAGTCACGGGAGTTTGCCAGATGATAAACACAGCCTCTCGTTTGACATTGGTGTAGACTGCCACAATTTCTACCCGCTGTCGTATCAGGAAGTCAAAGCCATCATGAAAACCAAAGAGTGGACGCCACCTTTTGGCCATGAGGTGTAGCGGTTTAATCGCCGAATTCATCATCCGATCAGGTACAATAGCATGTTCTTGTGCCTAAAACTACCATGTCAAACCTCACATAAATCCCACTTCGTCCCAATTTTCTGAAATTCATCAACAAAAATGCGCATTGGTCAAAAAAATAATGGCTGTCGTGGATAGATAGCTACACTTCGCACATTCCTACTCCGTTAGGACCACCCACCAATGTAACAGCATTATGATCAACAGACCCAACCTGCGATTATGCCATTCAACGTGGTCGTTCGCAACCATTCTTATTCTTCTCGTTTGTACCAAGTCGTTCGGCCAGAAGCAAGCAAATATTTGGTACTTCGGTGATAAGGCTGGCCTTGATTTTAATCATACCCCACCTAAAGCCCTGTTAAATAGTGAAATGAAATCATACAATGGCTCCGCCAGCATAGCCGACGTCCATGGTCAATTGTTGTTTTATACAAACGGCAGTACCGTGTATGATAAAAGACACGAGATTATGGAAAATGGTACCGGTTTATATGGATATGGTTCATCAGGCGCTTATAGAGATTCCAATACCTGGGGTCAATCTGCAGTGATCGTGCCAAGGCCGGGCTTCATAAATCGATATTACATTTTTACCGTTGGTGGCCGAGGTGCACATTACAGCGAAGTAGACCTTTCAAGAAATAACGGGAATGGTTCAATCGTAAGCAAAAATCAACCTCTTATTAGTCGGATGGGTTACCGCTTTAGAACCATTGGTGCAACGTCTCATTCCAATCGTCGTGATTATTGGGTGTGTTACCTCGACAAAGACTCTGTGATTAAGTCGTTTCTGGTGAATTCTCAAGGAGTCCAACACAACCCTGTAATAAGCACACTCAACGACCTGTTATATCGAGCTCTTACTACAAGCTACATGAAATTTACCTCTGATAACCGCCTGGTGGCCTATCATCTATGGACATACCATGGTAGTAATAGAGGTGTCAACCTCCATCACTTTGATGATAAAACGGGTAAATTCTCTAAAGGTTTTAGGCTTAAATTATGGTCTTCCTTCGGTGGTTTAGAATTTTCTCCCAACTCAAACTATTTATACATTGGTAGTTTTCAATATGATGTTTCTACGTTTGACTCCCAGTTGGTGATGCAATCTGGAAAGAATATCTTTCACGACTATTGGCGTCACCGGGGACACCCGTACGCCACTGCAACAAATAGTTCCACAAAGCAGCTGGGTCCTGACGGTAAAATTTATTTTACTTTTAATTGTGGCTCTTGTACTCGGATATCATACCTTGCAAATCCAAATGAACGCGTACCGGACTGTGGCTCTCTGTATGCGGATACCATTAATCTAACAAGATATGCTTGGCGGAACTTTCCTACTTTCCTGCAGACCTACATAAACCCCTTCTTTTATGTTAAAGGAACCTGCCTGGGAGATACGGCATGGTTCATGGTCTCTGAGACCGAAGGACTCGATTCGCTAACCTGGCATTTCGGGGACTCCACATCCATTACGCGAACAGCGTTGGATACCATAATACAGGGTCATGTTTATAAGAAAGCCGGTATATATGACATCAAGACAATTTATCATTTCAAGGACAACTCGGATACCGCAATTAATAATGTGGTTATTCGTGATTACCTGGCAACAGGTAACTTTTTAGGAGACGACCTGGATAAATGTAGAGGAGATAGTCTTCAGCTTAATGTAGATCATTGGACTTTTGAGCGCTATCAGTGGAGCACGGGAGACACAAGCAAAAACATCGTCGTAGACAGCCCTGGTCTATACTGGATTCGACTATTCCCGGAAAATAAGTGCTTTTATACGGATACCATTCGTATTACAGACTACCCAAACGACGAAATACCAGATGGATTACACCTCGCCGAAGATCTAAATAAGTGTTCGTATGATACCATTGATCTTATTCCTCAAGAGTCGTTTAAACGCTACCGATGGAGTACCGGTGATACAACGGCATATGTACAAACAACGGACTCCGGAACATTTGTGTTAACAGGCTACAATCATAACAGATGTTTTTCGAAAGACACTATTCACATCGGTTGGTTCCCTGACGCACATCCCAATCTTGGTCCCGACTCCAATTATTGTTCCTCCGTAGTTACCCGGGTGAGGGTTGGAGACCTAAATGTGCCTTTTGACACATATTTCTGGAATACCGGTTCTAACGATCCATTCATTCACACCGATACCTCAGGGGAGTACGTTCTAAAGGTTTCAAATGAGTTTGGATGTGTAGGTCTTGACACGGTACAAGTATCTTTCGTCTCCAGGGCTCCCGAAATACGTTTAGGTGACAACAGACAGTTTTGCGACTCACTTCCACAAGACAGTTTCTTAACTGTTGAAAACACAGGTGGCAAGGCATCGTATGGCTGGCATGACCACAGTACAGACTCAAGTAGGTTATTTGATGGCACCGGCCTCTACAAAGTATACGCCTGGAATGGGTGTGGGATAACCTCTGACTCCGTTTTCATCCGTCTTCTGAAAAAACCGGAAGTTTCCTTTGAGTCGAGCCTCGATTCAATTTTCTGTGACACCGTATTGTTCACGCTAAAACCAAATGTTCAAGGCGACTCCCTCGGTTATTATTGGAATACTGGAGATTCAACTCCAAATCTATTTGTTGACGAGCCAGGTGTTTATCAGGTTAACGCATTTAATCTGTGTGGAATTGACTCTGCTCGTATGCAACTTCAATTGGTTCGCACTCCGCTCACCAACGATATACCAGATACTGCGCTTTGCACGCCCTTGAATCACATGATTGGTGTACAACTGGATTCTTTTAGCACCATTCGCTGGTACCACAATGGTTTGAATATTGCCGATTCAGATTCCGTATCGATAACATCCAGTGGTGTTTATACTTATCATATTGAGAATTATTGTGGGGCTTACAGAGATACGCTAAATGTACGTGAAATCGATATTCCTTCAGTCCAACTTGGCCCCGATATAGATTCGTGCGACAGTTTAAGTGTTGTACTACAAGTAGGAGATTCTACCAATAACGAAAACTACCAATGGTCTACGTCTCACACAAGTTCTACCATCAATATTACGCAACCAGGAACGTATTGGGTAAGGGCGTCCAATACATGTGGTACCGACATGGACACCATAACGATCAGACTTCATCATACGGCAAAACCGCTTCTTCCCAGAGATACAATACTCTGCGATAAAAAGTCGCTGTGGCTCGATGCTTCGATACCCGGAAATCACAATGCTTACGAATGGAATACTGGAGATAGTGCAGCTTCCATTGAAGTAAGAACGGATGGACTATATTCTGTGCTCATCCGTAATTACTGCCAATCACTACATGCACATTCTACCGTGCGGTTTAGGTCATCACCAAGATCATCACTGCCACAAATACTGACCTTTTGTGACTCTATTACCCCTACCGAGATAAAAGTTGGACAGAAAAACAACGATGAAGTATACCTGTGGTCGACCGGAGATACGTCTCATTCCGTAGCGATTGACGAAATTCAGAGCTATTGGGTAAAAATATCAAATGGTTGCGGTTCAATCATAGATAGCACAAGGGTAAAGATTTCAAAATCACCAATCGTCTCACTTGACAAAGACACCGCACTTTGCGGTAAATTCCAGTATGAACTGGACGCCGGAAATCCCGGAATGCACTATTTATGGCACCCTACAGGGGAACGCTCTCAGATCATTTATGCCAACAAACAGCAGAAATACCATGTTGAGGTAACCAATGAGGACGGCTGTACGGCAACCGACTTCATAGAATTTACGCGAGATTGCATTTCAAGCTTCTACGTGCCAACCGCCTTCAGCCCAAATAATGACGGACTCAATGATGTTTTCCGACCAAGGTACGTTCAAAACGTGGATCAATATCAAATGGAGATCTTCAATCGCTGGGGTGAGCGATTGTTTTCAAACACAGATACAGGTACTGGTTGGGATGGAACCTACCAGGGTATTGACTGCCCCATGGGCACTTATACCGTGTTAATCCACTACTATGACTATGAAAAGAGAAGGTTTGAACGATACCAAACCAGGGTAGTACTGCTCCGATAATCTTTATGTTCACTCCAGGCGTGCAAGTATTTACTCATTTGAAAATGGGTTTTCGTACGTCTGTTCCTCTATAATTTTCTCGGTTATTAGTGCATAGATGAACTCGCCCAAAGGCAAATAATGTCGTTCCCTTAAATCGCGGATTAATAAAGACCTGACATAGGCAATTACATGAGGGTCGCACGTATACGCCGTATCCCCCTGTGAAGTCAATTGCCAACATGGTAGTTTGCCATGGTAGTAACCAACGTCACCAATCAGAAGTGTCAACTGCATACTATCGTTGTTGGTGTTTATCAATGTACATTGAAGACTGTCGAAATACCTTGGACTTCCTTCCTGGACTCGTATACTCTTCATTACCCTGTGCACAAAGCTTGAGTCCAAATGCTCAAGCGTCTTTTTGTAATTCGTAAAATAGTGATGAGCTAAATTTATATCAGAACTTTTGTCGTACCCTCTGAACTTCCTGTCGCGAAAACGCCGTCTCTCGCTGCTTAAAAGTGTTTCAAAATTAGCGTAGTCCTCATCGTCGAAACGCAATGGATACTTTCGAAATACCTCATCCTGATTCAAGTGGAAAGAAGTCAATAGATCCTTTAGCGTATCTTGATGGAAGATTTTGGTCCCATTGTCCAGTTGTAGCTCTTTTGCACGCGCTGGAGTTATAACGTACGTATTGAAATCCCCCTCATACGCACTGGATGTAGCCCACGGCCCCCATCCAATTCGATCATACGTTCTGGAATCCACTAAAATGGTACCAACCGGATAAACCAGAAATGAATCGATATGCTCCTGTGTTAGCTTACCCGTAGGTCGTCTCACCGGAGTTCTAGCCTCCTGTTTTTCAAACTCCCTCACGAGGGCAAGAGATTCTGAAAGGACAAAATAACGGTTTCTGATTCCCTCTAGATACCACTTCTCTGTACTTCGATGGAATTGAAATGATTTCACTGGTAAATTGAACTGTTCCCACTCAATTTCACCTAAATACGATACACAGATGTGACCTGTTTGGTTTATCAGAATTACCGTATCTGCACATGCAACCTGGTTGATCATCAACCCATAGGGCTTTTTCGGATTATCTATGCTGAAAATGCCCTGATCGTATGGCGTGGGCAACACGCGATATGTACTCCAATTATCATCGGTTATTGCAAGTGTATTATGCATTCCCCCTGCTACACCATGCAATGAGTCTCGCATAGAAATAGTAGTGATCTTTGAAGCCACGTCAAAAGGAGAGTTAATAGCCACCCAGGATACTCCTAAATCCGGCGAATAGTAGATTCTGTTGTTTGAAGCCACCATCCATACTCTACCGTTAGCGTCATTATCCAGATCATATATCATCGCGGTATTATGTTCTGAAAATTCTTCAGAAGACCAGTTTTCTCCTCCATTTAAGGTTTTAAATAGATGGGGAATCCAATGTCGGTTCGTTCTGTTTTCTACATAACCAATAGCTAATATTGTGTCATTATTTACTTCTGTAAACCGGCACCAGGTGTTATGGTCAATGCCGGGATATTGACGCTCTATACTATTTACGACATCTTGTCTCGTCCAAATCGATATTGAGTCTTGTGCGCAACTACAAACAGGACCAAATCCCAATAAAAAAAGAAGGGGAAACACCCCTGCCAGGTGCAAAAGATGGTATTTTGGACCTTTCCTTTTCATTCTATGGGGTAGACGGTCACTACAGTTTAACGACTCTTCGACTCACAATTTGGTTGCTTGTGTGGATACGGACTACGTAAATGCCTGGGTCTAGATCACTAAGTCGGAGAGAATAGCTAGTATCAACAGGATCCTGCTGTGTGTGCAATACGGATTCTCCATTAAGTGTTAAAACATCTATGGTAATTGTACGTTCATTAACCACCGTTTCCAGTGTTAGTGTGAGATGTTCATATGCTGGGTTTGGATAGATATGCCAGAAGTCGTCTTTAACCAACGCCCCCTGGCTCAGAAGAGCTGGGTTCACAATCCAATAAACGGCTCCGGAACTATTCTGTAGATTGGCACCTACTAAATCGAATGACTCCCCCGGTGCTCCTGTTATTATTGTGTTGCCGTTAAAGTCTACAGATCGTCCGAAGTTGGCCTCTCTGGTTTTGCGATCTGGTGCCACAAGCTTAACAACTTCCAACCAATCACCAGCGGCATCGCGCTCAAAGACATATACAGAGCCTGCACCTTCAATGAAGTTGCCTCCGGTTTCATCCTGATCTTCGAATGTTGACCCAATAACTATGCGACGTCCCTTTACGCGTACAGATTGTGCAAAAACATCGTTGGCCTCCCGATCAGACGGGACGAGTTTCTGGACTTCAACCCAGTGGTCCTGGTCGTCACGTTCAAAGACATATGCAGAGCCCGCAAAACGCAAAGTGTTTTGCCCTGATTCATCTTCTGTTTCACCTGAGGCTCCGATCACCGCATAACGATTGTTCACAGAAACGGATGTACCGAATAAGTCTTGATTTGAACGATCGGATGCAACGAGCTTCTGTGTTTGAACCCAGGTACCCAAAGAGTTCTTTTTAAATACGTAGACAGAACCCGAATTGGGTTTGAAGTTTTGACCGTTATCATCTTCATCCTCTTGTGCTGCTGAAACAAAAATAAAGTCACCAGAAATTGATGTTTCGGCGCCAAAGAAATCATCCTCTCCACGATCGGAAGCAACTAACTTTTGTGTCTCTACCCAGTTCCCGTTACCGTCTCTACTAAACACATAAACCGATCCGGCATTGGATACAGCATCTTGACCACTTTCGTCATGATCTTCACCCGTAGCTCCAATAACAATGTGATCAGAACTAATCGACACTGAGCCTCCAAAAAAGTCGGAAATAGACCGATCGGAAGGAGTTAGTTTTTGTGATTCTACCCAATTCCCATCATTATTCCGAATAAAGACATAAACGGAACCCGCATTGTTTAGGGTATTTTGTTGATTTTCATCCTCACCTTCTGTCCAGGCACCTACAACTGCTATATCACCATAAATCATGCAAGCAGTCCCAAACGCATCATTTTGAGTACGGTCCGAAGCAACGAGCTTATTGGACAATACCCAGATGCCGTTTTCATCTCGCTCATAGATATATGCTGCACCTGCGTTTTCCGCAGCATTCTGTCCATCTGCGTCCGTGTCTTGAAATGGAGTAGATACTATGGAATGATCGCCACTGATTGCAACACGATGACCAAATCGATCTCCTGCAGAACGATCTTGAGCAACCATTTTGCTCGTCTCATACGTACTCCAATCCTGGCCATATGAAAACAACGAAATCAGGCAGATGATTGTGAGAATGGCACCCTTCTTCATAGCCTTAATGCTTAATCACGGACAGCTTACGCATAGTAGGCTTGTATCCCGATGCTTCTATGGTTAAAAAATAAAGCCCTGGTTTAGCATTTATTTCCAGCACAACCTGATCGGCTTGCTCGTATTCTTGAATACTTATTCGTTTGCCCTCCAGGTCGCGGACCAGAACACGTATGTTATCCAACACATCTTCAAACTCCAGCGTTACACTTCCCGCAGCAGGGTTAGGATAAAGCATTAACCCCACCGGATCAATCTGCAGCGCCTTATCGTCAACATTCAACGTGGCAAGTTCTAACTTGCTTAAACTACCATCTGCGGTGAGAACCCATAGCGTAGAGTCGTTCTGCTTCGTTAACCCCAGCACTTCGTTTGAAGGCAAATTGGATTTCTGACTATCGTAAATGGTTAGATTTCCTGAAGCCCCCCGTACTAAGCCTTTATCGGTTCCCAACCAGTACGAATCCTGACCAACCAATTCAATTGAAGTAATCTGGTCTGAAGGAAGACCACTATTGGTTTCGTTCATTACTTTCGTTTTTATCTGCTGACCCGGAAAGCCCGTCAAATCAGTAATGTAAAGACCTTTGTCGGTTCCATAATAAGACAAATCACCCCAATTGGCACTACTTAACACAATGTTGCTTGGTATTGGAGAATTGCTTTGGTTAAAGGTGGTTATCTGATTGGCTTGCGGAACCCAGAGTATGTTTCCGTTCCCAGTAGCGGACACAAGGAAATCAGGATTACTCCCTATGCGTTCGGAGTGAATATTATTGATACGCGCGGTCGAGCCATTGGGTGTGATTTCTTTCCATTGACTAAACGATCCACCATTTGTTCGGTAAATTAGTTTGCCGTTGTCCGTTCCATACAACGTATCTACCTGCGGTCTTATCAATATTGCCGTTATCGCATTGTAGTTTAATGACAGCGGTTGATGTAATGGTGCAATCTTACCATTGTATAATCGATACAGCCCTTTTTTATCTGTGCTGAATACTACCCCTGATTCATGTGCACTAATCGCTACTACTTCTGACGACGAAAGTCCATCGGATGAGTCGATTAAATCCCAGACTCCATTCTCGTAGCGTATTATGCCTTTATCGGAACCAATGAAGATCTCGCCTGAATTGGACGCTATGCAATTGAATCGGGTTCCAAAATCACCTGGTATGCTGTGTATTTCAAAGTCTTGTGCATCACAATGTAAACTATAAAATGCGTTGGCTAATACAACGACAAGCACCATAAATCGTTTTTGTGTTCTCATAACTGGTCTTTTCTTAAAAGCAGCAAGTTCTGAGCGGGAAGAGCAACTTGCGCAATGTCTTTGACCAAGGCTTCAAATCTGGTGACCATTGTTAAACCTGAGATTAAGATTACGTATAGCACAAATTCGTGTAAGAATTATACGCATTGGTCAAATGCCATCCACCGATTCGTGTGCTTTTCTTGTATCTTGACCGCTTAAAGGTTTTTGCAGAGATTGAGTAAGTACTTATCCAAACGATTCATCAGGAACTTGATTTTTTGGCTGGCATTATGCGTTATCGTAGGGCTTCAGATGGTGGCTAAAAACAACAATCATGGGGTAAATGCGCTGTTTCGCCTAGCGTATGTTTTTGCTTTCGGAGTGCCAATATATACGAACAACCTTTGGGCGATCCCACGCATTTTGTATCGGTTTAAAAGGGGATTGTACGCACTGGTGTTTATTTCTATCTGGGTACTCGGAACATTCTTTGCCCAACAGGTTCATGTTCAAATGGAATTATTGTTCCCGGAAGATTACAGTGATTTTGCTTTGGCTTCCAACACCTTTGCCTCGCAATTCACCCATCTTGGAAGTCTGATGATTTTGTTTTCAATGGCCAGGTTTTCTACCGACAGTTTTGTTCGGCAGCGGAAACTTGAAGTATTAGAGAAAGAAAAGCTGCAGAGTGAACTGGATAGTCTTCGAAATCAAATAGACCCGCACTTCTTGTTCAATGCGTTGAATACCATATTTAGCCTTTCACGTCATATGGATCCCAAAACGCCTAGCGCAGTTTCTGACTTATCTTCTATTCTTCGTTACGTCATTTATGACAGTCAGACGAGGTTTATGCCGCTCGAAAACGAGATTGCTTTTCTTCGAAACTACCTGGATTTTATGAGCCTGAGAAAAGACTCTACGTTTCAAATCAATTTAGACATTTCCGGAGATATACGTGGATATGAAATTCCGCCCTTGATACTCTTACCCCTGATTGAAAATGCGTTCAAACATGGGATCAATGAGTTGACCCAGAAAACAAGTTTAGATATTCAGATTGGGGTACACAATGACCAGCTATCGTTCCAGTGCATTAACAGTAAACCAACGGTTAAGGTAACGGAGCAACAGGGCATCGGGCTTGAAAATATTAGAAAAAGGTTAAGGCTGATTTATGGAGACCGTGCCGCTTTATCCATTGAAGACAAGGTAGACCAATTTCAATCTAAGATTACAATAGAATTATGAATCTCATTCGGTGTCTTGTGGTTGACGATGAGCCCCTGGCAAGACGTGTTTTGTTGGATTATATCGAGACCTCACCCATTCTTGAACTCTGTGGTGAATGTTCCAATGCTTTGGACGCCTATTCCAAACTATGCAACCAAAAAATTGATCTATTATTTCTCGACATAAAGATGCCGGTGTTATCCGGTATTGATTTAATTAAAAGCCTCAAAGACAGACCTGAATTCGTTATAACATCCGCATACTCACAATATGCCGTCGAAAGTTATGAAATTAATGCCCTGGACTATTTGCTTAAACCGATAACCGAAGAGCGCTTCAATAAATCCATCGACCGCTATTTGCGCACAAAGCACCATGCACCGCATAAAGAGTCGCGGTCTATTTTTATTCAAACGGTAAATGGTAAAGTACAGATTCAGCTTGGCCAGATCAGGTGGGCAAAGGCCATGCAAAACTACATTCGGGTTGTAACTGAAACCGAGGTCTATGTGATGCACCGAACTATGAAGTCACTTGAATCAATTCTCCCCAAAGACAGCTTTATCCGTGTTCACCGCTCATTCATTGTAAACTCCAGATATGTAGAGCGCATAACTTCTTCAGAGTTACACCTAAAGGAACGCATTGTTCCAATTGGTGTGAGTTACAAAAAACGTGTACAGATGTTCTTTGGCCAGCGTCGATTTATAGACGGAGTCTAGATCTGTGTTGTCCTACTCGAGTGTTTGTCAAGCGATTACTCTGAAGCGTACAGAATCCCCTCGATCGTATTTTTAGAAACCGCATGGTAACCCGGCTTAGCACGTTCGTAGACGTCTTTTGCCCAGGCCTTTCCGTCTTCGGTAGCTGCTAACGGCTCATACAACGGCGTTAAGAATTTGCGTCGACCGACTGTCGTTAGGAATCTGTCCATACTGGGGTAAGCATCTTTGTACTCCAGCGCGATACAGTGTTGGAACCAATCGCACAAAATCTCATTATTCCCACTGTTGGTAAAACCAAAGGCCTTGTCCATATCAGCCAGTTGAGCAGTGTTTACCTGACCTTTTAATCCTCGCAGGAAATACAACCAGTGATGTGTTGTCCAGCCTTCTACTTCTAATTCCGACGCTGATGTACCCGTTGTAAAACGCTCAATCTGCGTCGTTACCTTGTCCAATTCTTCTGATTCCGGAGTTGGACATGTTTCCGGTAGTCCTGGACCATAGATCCACGCCTTAGGCTGAATCGCAGCGTACAATGCCGAGTCCCCTTTCAACAGATGTTCATCGAGGTAGGCCTCGAAACGTTTGGTATTCATAGGTTTGAAGGCATTCTCCGTAAAATACTGCTTCAAGAATGCGTCGAATTTCTCGCGACCAACAGCCTTTTCCACCGTTTGCAAAAAGAACCTTCCCTTTTCGTAGGCAATATCCGTCAAACCATCGTCCGGATTTCTACCATCCAAATCGAGGTAGAGATGCGTATCGTCAATTTGACCGTCTTTGTTAAGGCGTTCAATAGTTTGTTTTAAACCACCCATACCCAGCTTCGTTTCCATTTCTTCATACGGTGTACCAAAGATTTTCTCCATAATACGTTGCTCAAAATATACGGTAAAACCTTCGTTTAACCAGAAGTCGTTCCAGGTCTCGTTTGTGACCAAATTACCCGACCAGGAATGTGCCAGTTCATGAGCAATCAAAGCTACCAAACTTCGATCTCCTGCAATGATTGTTGGTGTAGCAAATGTCAAACGTGGATTTTCCATACCTCCAAATGGGAAACTAGGTGGAAGCACAACCACGTCGTATTGTCCCCAGGCATAAGCACCATAAAGAGCTTCTGCACTGTCAATCATGCTCTGCATATCGGCAAACTCCCAGGCACATTTCTCCAGCATATTGGGCTCCGCAAATACACCACAGTTTCTACCCAGCGATTTAAACTCGAGGTCGCCTACTGTTAATGCCAGCAGGTACGACGAGATAGGCTGTTTCATTTCGAAGTGATATACGCCATCTCCGGTTTTCGTATTGCCGTTTTCAGCACTCATAAGTGCAATTAACTCGGGGTTGGTTTTTACCGTTGCGCTATAGGTGAATTTTACCCCAGGGCTATCCTGACATGGTATCCATGTTCTGGCCAAAATTGCTTGTGACTGACTGAATAAGAACGGGTTTTTACCGTAAGCAGTCTGCTCTGGTTTCAACCATTGCAAGGCTTCTGCCTCGGGACTGGTCTGATAGTAAATGTTTATCGACTTCGTCTCTGGTGTGATGTTTACCGCAAGGTCTTGTCCAAAATATTCTACATCCTCAGCCAACTCATACGAGGCTTCCTCTCCATTGTCGAGTACTATTTTGTCGATGTTCAGTTGTCTGCTATCGAGATGCAACACCTCTGCATTGGTTTTGTTATCCAGATCTAGCCGCACAGAACCCGATAAGGTACGTCGCTCAAAATCAACGGCTAAGTCAAGGTGCATATGCTTTACAGCCACGTCATTCGGGTTACTGAACGAATGAGCGTCATTGGCCAATGTTACCTTTTCGGATGTCTCTTCGCCATTTACCTCTTTGTCATTTTCGGTATTGTTATTGCAACTGATAAATGTGAATAACAGGCTTGTGATTAAGGCAAATTTTGTTTTGTAATTCATTAATAACATGTGGACTATAGAATAAAAGGGGTCAAATATAGTAAGCCGACAATAAAACAGTGTTTATAACGTTCACTGCGTAAACAGAAATTTAATTATGCAAAGTGAACTTAATGTATAATTTTGCACAACTTGTTAAGACATGGATAAGAAATCAAATCACTCACTTACTATGATCGGCAGTGCTCTTGCGAAGTTTACTTTGCTGGGTTCGTTGGTTATAGGCTTGGCTTTTACGAGTTATGCGCAGGACGAGGATAGTTATGATGACTATTCGAGCGATGGGTATGACTACTCAGATGATGGATATAGCAGCGATGGATATGATGACTACGACAACCCGGACTCAACCTACTCCGATGACTACTCCGATGATTATTCAGAAAGCGATGATTATGGAGACTACGGAAGCTACGGATCAAGTTCAAGTGGAACCGAAAAATTTGTACCAAAGAAAATCGTTCGCAAACCATATGTACGTTTTGTACCACCGTACGATTCAATTCGAGAATTAGTGCTTTATAAGGCCGTAATCGAGGTTAAAGATCGAGAAGGATATGAAGTTGAAATCGACACGATTAATTGGCGCACACATCAGTGGCTAGAAGCTGAGTTTGGTAAAAACCTAAAGAAATTCCTCACCTCAGATGGCATTAATAACAATGCCGGTGAGATGGAATACAAGATTAAAATTCACGGAACATTCGTGTGCGAAGTTGAACCCAATGAATTTACTAAGGTGAAAAACGGACACGTTGAATACGACATGGAGATTCGTGTGCGAGACGGTCGTTACCGTTACACGGTAAAGAACCTGGTTCACGTTGCAGAACCTCGCCCAGGCGAAAAAGAGGGTGAACGTACGTACTTCGAATACCTCATGAAGAGCGAGGATAATGTACAAGGTGGAGACAAGGTATTGATTGCTGCAGATAAGAAGATTACAGCAATGATGGATGAACTTCAGAAAATCTGTCAAACTTCTCCGATCGAAGAAGAAGACGACTGGTAGGCAACACCTACAAGAAATAGATAAACCCTGTGTCAATGAACATTGACACAGGGTTTTTTTGTGTCCTGATCATAGCGAAATGGGGTTAAACCGCCTTTTTTGTCTTAACTGTGTCAAGAAATGTTATCTTAATGCTACCTTTTTAAAACTGGACAGACTAAGCATATGAAGATCAGTCGATTATAACGATTCGTTTCATTTCATATGTTAAGGAATCGTTTCCTAATTGTGTTGGTCTAACCCTAAATCCTGTAGGCAAACTGCAGGCTTTTACATGTATCGCTTATGAATAACACGTTGTTGGCTTCGCCCTATTTGGATCTTTTTGACCCCGTATCACTGGAAGAAATGAACGGAGTGTCGTTAATGAAAAGGACAGACACCAAATTCCTGGTGAACAAACGACAACTGCCTGTTATTCTTGAAGAGGCTTCACAGCAATATCGCATCTTATCGATTAATGATGAGCGCTTGATGTCGTATAAAACGCAGTACTACGATACGCCATCTATGACGTTCTATCATCGTCATCACAATAAAAGATCGACGCGAACCAAGGTTCGCATTCGCCAATATATTGAGTCGAACCTTCTCTTTCTGGAGGTAAAGCTTAAAAACAACAAAGGCAAGACAAACAAATCGAGGGTGCAATTGGAAAGCTGGACGGATACTCTGGGCTCAAAAGAACTACAGTTTATCGCCGATACATCTGGGCAACATTACAACCTGGCGCCCATCTTAATGAATGAATTTAATCGCTTTACACTGGTTGATCGGCAAATGCGAGAGCGTGCCACCATCGATCTTAATCTGCGATTTAATCAGGAGGAGTTTGATGAAGACCTTGTTATTGTTGAATTGAAACAGGAACGATTATCCCGCCAATCGCCCTTATTTCAGATATTAAAGAAAAATCGGGTTTACCCGAAAAGTATGAGCAAGTACTGCATTGGTGTAGCTGCTCATTTTCCCGATGTGAAACAGAACAATTTTAAACGCCGTTTCAGGTCAATAGAAAAAATTAAAGAACAATAAAGCTTATGGAACTATTTGGCATCCCAATTTTCGACGACGACTTATACAAGCTCGTGTTTAGGTTCGCAATTAACCTTGCCTTTCTAACTGTTATCATCCGTGGTTTTTATTACAGCAATACCAAACGGAAAGACTACCTCTTTACCTACTATTTGATCGGTACAATTGTGTTCATCTTATGTTTCACCCTGAAGAAATTCGAGTTGGATTTGGGAATGGCACTAGGCCTCTTTGCCATATTCGGTATCATACGATATCGAACAGACCCAATTGACATTAAAGAAATGACCTATTTGTTTGTGGTAATTGGTGTATCGGTTGTGAATTCACTTGCCAACAAGAAGATGAGCTACGCCGAAATTCTCATAGGCAATTCCATTGTGGTAGCAACCATTTTCGTTCTTGAGCGTATCTGGCATGTTAAAAACACGTCTTCCAAGACAATTCAATACGAAAAGATAGAAAACATCAAGCCTGAAAATTACGATCGTTTGAAAGCAGATTTAGAAGAGCGAACAGGGTTGAACATTGAAAGCATTCGTGTGGGAGACATTGACTTCCTCCGCGACTCAGCTAAAATTACGATAACCTATACAACAGAAGAACAATGAATATGAATAAAAGAATTATAGCCACATTAGGCCTTTTTTGCCTGATTTGTTCCAGTGTTTTTGCACAGGAAACCGTTACCGTTCGCGATTTGGAAACCTGGAGTTCCATTGGATTAAGATACAAGTTCAACAAAAAATGGAGCATTGCAGTGCAAGAACAACTTCGGCTGAAAGACAACTCGTCTACCATTGATCAGTACTTTACTCAGGGCACAATAAAATACAAACCGATCAAGCCCATTTGGTTTGGTTTATCTGCACGGTACATCCGCAACAACGATAACCAGGGCAAGATACAGGGTTACGAAAACCACATGCGTTTCCACGCCGATTTCGGATATAAGCACAACATCAGTCGCTTTAAATTGAAGTACCGCGTGCGCTATCAGCATAAAAATGAGCTTGGCATCAGTGCAGCAGATGGTGACGAAGCAAGAACGTTTGCCCGGTTTAAGGTAGACGGGAAATACAACATTAAGAAATGGAAGCTTGATCCCGGTTTAGCCGCAGAGATTTTCTACAACACAAGTAATTCTGTTGTAACCGACCAACTTCAAAGAATCCGGTTTACCCTGTATACAAATTACGATGAATGGGATTTCGGTGACTTCAGAATGTTCTATCGGCTTGAACGTGATTTAAATACCACCTATCCCAAAACTACGCACATCGTTGGTCTAAATTATCAGTTAACCCTAAAGAAAAAGAAATGAAAACGCATCGCACTTTATACATAATACCTCTTCTTGCCGGGCTACTATTTGCCGGGTGTAAGAAAGAAATTGAAATCGAAGGAGAAGCTGTGTTGCCTGATTGGACAACCGCATCACACTCAAATGACGTTCCACCCAACTACTCCATGGTGTTCAACGATGACAAAGTACACCGCATAGACATCGTCCTTACTTCGGAAGAATGGGATGCTATGCAAGATGATTTGGCTGACATTCAGGGTTCAGGCGGAGGTCCCGGTGGTGGACCAGGTGGTGGTCCCGGACAAACATTTTCGGATGAAACACCCCAGTATTTTCCGTGCGATTTTTACTACAATGGTAAGCAGTGGTACGAGGTGGGCATTCGCTATAAGGGAAATTCTTCACTACGCGCAAACAGCAATAAACTCCCATTGCGGTTGGACTTTAACAAATTCCAGGATGAGTTCCCCGATATCCGCGGACAACGATTCTATGGTTTTGAAGAACTTTCACTAAGCAGCAACTACAATGATGCTTCGCTGATTCGAGAGAAAGCGGCTGCAGACATCTTCCGCCATTTTGGGGTTCCAGCTGCCCGTACAGCCTTTTATGAAGTCTACATCGATCATGGTAATGGCCCTGTTTACTTTGGGGTGTACACCATGGTAGAAGTGATTTTTGATACGATGTTGGAAGACTACTTTGGAACCAATTCCGGCAATTGTTATAAACCTGAGGACGATGGCGCACAATTCGCACAAAACATATTCAACCTCGACGATTTTGAGTTAAAAACCAACGAAGTTGGAGGAGATAAAAGTGATATTCAGGAGTTGTTCAACATCTTACATTCGGCCGACCGAACGTCTAATCCGGAAGCGTGGAAAACAAGTCTGGAATCGGTGTTCGATGTCAACGGTTTTCTGAAGTATCTGGCAGCCAATAATACGATCCAGAACTGGGATACGTATGGCCTAATGCCACACAACTATTATTTGTATCATGACCCACAGGATGGTCTAATCAAGTGGATTGTATGGGACAACAACGAGGCATTTCAAAACGGCAAGCAAGGTGGCGCTGTTTCACTCTCGATGAGCGAGGTAAACACCAATTGGCCTCTAATCCCCTATATCATTGGGGATTCTGAATATGAAGCGATATACAAATCGTACTTACAGCAGTTTATCACCACCTCCTTTGAAAGTTCCAGAATTCAGGATTTCTACAGTGCGTATGAATCGCTGTTATATTCTTCGGCAGAAAAAGAACAGTCTGGCTATTCGTACATAAATGGTATTTCAGGATTTACATCCGCCATGAGTACGATGAAGACTCATAATACTAGTCGCATTGCAACCGTGAATGCGTATTTGCAATAGACTACATTCGGTTATATAAGCGATACCGATGGCCCTATGTCAAGAATTGATTGGCATAGGGTTTTTTTATGGTTGAAATTTGTAGTATAAATTTTGATTATGAAAACAACTATATTTGGTATCGAGAAATCTCAAGCAGAGAAGACCGTTACAGCCCTAAACGAATTGCTTTCGTCTTACCAAGTGTTTTACCAAAACCTCAGAGGGTACCACTGGAATATTATTGGTAAAGACTTTTTTGAGTTGCATTTGAAATTTGAGGAATATTACAACGATGCACAGGTAAAGATTGATGAAATTGCCGAGCGCATTTTAACCCTGGAAGCAACGCCTTTGCACAGTTTCGACAAGTTCCTTGAGCACAGTACACTACCCATTCACAGCAATGTATTCGAAGGTGCACGAGCGGTAGAACAAATTCGAGAACAACTTGAAGTGTTGCTTGAAAAACAGAAGACCATTCTTCATATGGCAGACGATAGTAACGACATCGCTACTTCGGATTTAATGACGCAGTATATATCTGCTCAGGAAAAAACGGTTTGGATGTTGCGCTCGTTTTTGAGTTAGAATGTATCCCAATGGCGACCATATAGTCTTCCCATTTTTCTAGAAAATACCAAACCTAAATTGGTCACATGAATTCCGGAGCGATAACGTGCATGATTTATTCCAACACCGATCTCCCATCGCAGTGATTGCCCAACGGGGCGCGTTAATTCGTATTTAAGGATTAGTCCGGGATCATGAGTCATGTACGTAGCTGTACCAAAAAAATCCTGATACGGTGAAAACCACCAATTTGTATACATCTCCCAGCGGTGACTATACCCTATCATTGTATTGTGTTTCCACTTTTTGTTTAAGAAACGCTTCCCTACAAGAAAGCTAGACACGAATTCTGATCGACTATGAGGCAACCAGGACTCCCAGTCTATTTCATGCATTTTGGGTCCGAATGGGCTATGATTAAACTGAGGCATTGATCGAAGCTCAACCGCATAATCAAACAAGTCGCTGTGGTAGGTAAATCTGGGCTGCGGCACTAACCCCACATTTAAGAGAATGAATTGCCCACAACTTCCAGCGAGATAGCCCAATTGGGATTGACGAAAGCCCAGTGAATACGTATTGTAATACGCATCTGAATAGTATGGATAACCATTCAGGTTTGATATAGACCATTTGGCTTTAGGCACCTGGTATCCCAAACAAGTAAGTGTCGATGTGAGCAAGACCATACAAACTGTCAGTCTATGCATTAGGGTGAAGTTCATCACCTTAAAGATACGCAAAAGGAGGCGATCGTCCCGTTTACTTATTTCGCATGCGCTTAATCGCTCGCCAAATTGCAGGTGGCATCCAGTCGGTGGCGAAGTTCACTACAGCATTGTACCGACGCATGTCTTTTTCCGTTTCAACACCCTTGCGATCAACGAAAAGCGTAGTATGGTCTTCCAACCCTTCATTCACTTCACTAGCCGGACGACCATTGGTGTAATAATACAATGCCAGTGATTTTCGACTTCGGTCTTCAGGGCATGTAAGTTTATCTGGATGGCCATGATACGAAAAGTCGGTCGTTGAGAACATAGCGAGGCGATTAAACAGGGGTAATATCTTCTTTTCGCACTTGGTCATATCCTGATTCCAAAGCTCGAAATGTCCGCCATACGACTCCTCCCAGTCCTTATTTAGATAAATGAGTACATTTAATCGACGGTCTAAACCCGTGGATTTATGTTTGTTAAAATCCGCATGAACCTTTAAAAATCCACCCGGTTTAATTTGGTGACATCCTCCACCTTCGTAGTACGGATCTCCCAGAAGGTTCTCAATACCAGTGAGTTCTGAAAGAAAATTTAAAAATGGTTCTGAATTCAAAAAGTGCATAAACACTTTAGTGGCCTTTCCAAACCGCTCTTCACCACGTGAGGCAAGCTTCACTTCGTTAGGTGTTTTATACTGAATATCACCCTTGTCTCCCATCTCTGGGAATTCGGCCAATACTTCAGACAAAAAATCCGCGTTAAAGAAGTCGTCAAAGTAAATATTAGGGAACGGAGAATTACTTCCATATTCCGATTTGTAGTGACGCGCAAGGCCCATTAGTTCATCGTATTCGATGTCTAGTACTTTATATTCTCCGATCTGCATTTTATAACTTTAAGGTGTAAAAAAAAGAAATATTTTTGTGACGCACAAAGACACGCTTGAATATGATAAAATATAAATTGTGGAACAACATTCTGGGATGGGTCAGTTTTGCCATCGCGATGATCGTTTACACGCTAACCGTTGAACCATCAGTACCTCTTTGGGATTGTGGCGAATTCATTTCAGCCTCATATAGTTTACAAGTTGTTCACCCTCCGGGGGCACCGCTCTTCTTGTTACTCGGTCGATTGTTCTCCATGTTTGCCATGGGCAATCTAGCCAATGTAGCGCTGGCCGTGAACATGCTATCGGTTGTTGCTAGTGCATTAACCGTTGGCTTTACCTTCTGGATTATTACACATTTTGCGCTTAAATCGTTGAATATCAACGTTGAAAAGCCTGAGGTGTCTTTGTCGCAAGCCGTAGGGATTTTCGGCTCTGGAATCGTTGGTGCACTTGCACTTACGTTTATGGATACGTTCTGGTTCAGTGCCGTTGAAGCGGAAGTTTATGCTTCTTCTTCTTTGTTTACCGCATTGTCGTTCTGGGGTATCCTTAAGTGGGAATCAAACAAAAGTAAACCAACGGCAGATCGTTGGTTGGTGTTCATCGCCTATACCATTGGATTGTCCATTGGGCTTCACTTACTGAACTTACTTGTTATTCCAGCGGTGGTATTGTACTACTTCTTCAACCGTTATAAGGTGAACAACATCAACATCATTAAGGCACTGGCTGTAGGAGCTGGTTCGCTGGTTTTCATTAACTGGGGAGTAATTCCTGGCTTACCGAAAATCGCTGCCTCTATTGACAAGATGTTTGTGAACGGCATGGGATTACCATTCAATTCAGGGGTCTTATTCACGGTTGCACTCGTAATTGCCGTAATGGCTTTCGCGGTTCGTTACAGTATTAAAAAACAAAAGCCGTTGTTAAACCTTGCTTTCCTATGTCTTACCTATATCCTCATCGGTTACAGTTCATATTCTATGGTGGTTATTCGGTCATTGGCCGAACCTCCAATCGACATGAACGATCCGGAAGATGCCTACAGCTTACTAAGCTATATTCAGCGTGAACAATATGGTGATCGTCCCCTATTCAAAGGGCCTTACTACAACTCACGACCAATCAACTACAAAGACGGTCGCGACCACTATCGTAAAGGTGCAGAGAAATATGAGTTTACGGGTACGGCTATCAAGTACGAGTGGCGTGAGCAAGACCAGACCATCTTACCTCGTATGGGTGATCTTACCGACAAGAATAAAGGGTACAAGTACTGGTACAATGAACGCACGAATTCTGACGGTCAGGTGGTGACACCTGATTTTAAGCAGAACATTAACTTTATGATGGACTATCAGCTGGGTTGGATGTATTGGCGTTATTTCTTCTGGAACTTCGGAGGAAGACAAAGTGACAACCAAAACGTTGATAAAAACGTATTCGACGGTAATTGGTTAAGTGGTCTTAACTTTATCGATAATGGCCGTCTTGGGCCGCAAGACGATTTGCCGGAATCAATGACCACCAATAAGGCAAGAAACAAATACTACCTGATTCCGTTCCTACTCGGGTTGATTGGTATCTTCTTCCAGTTTGCGCGAAATAAATACGATGCCACCACGGTTACGGTGTTGTTCATATTCACAGGTATTTTCATTGTAATATATCTGAATCAGCCGCCACTAGAACCGCGTGAGCGTGACTATACCAACGTGGGCTCTTATCAAACCTTCTGTATATGGATCGGTTTGGCCGTTCTTGCCATTGCCGAATTCTTCAAGAAGTTTATGGGCCAGATGCCTGCAGCTGCCCTGGGTATTGTTTTATGTCTACCGGCACCGTATTTAATGGGGTCTCAGAACTGGGACGACCACGACCGATCTGATCGTTACCTGGGTATTAGTTTTGCGAGAAACTACCTGAACTCGTGTGATAAAAATGCCATTCTGTTTACGAATGGTGATAATGATACGTATCCATTATGGTATGCACAAAACGTTGAAGGTATTCGTACAGATGTTCGGATCATCAACCTGAGCTTACTGAGTACAGAGTATTATGCACAAGCCCTGACCCGCAAGTACTACGCTTCAGAACCCTTGCCAATGTCCATCATTCCAGAAGAGAAGTTACAAGATGGCCAACGCGATATCGTATCGTACTTTGATAAAAACCGATTCTTCGCACAAGACCGATATCACAGTTTAAAGAAGGTGTTGTCGTTTGTTACCAGTGACGAGGATCAACACAAAGCTTCGTCGAATTACTCTAAAGCGGGAGAGCTTGAAAACTATCTTCCGGCGAGAAACGTGTATATCGAAGTGGACAAAGAAGCTGTTATGGCTTCAGGTACAGTGAGTGAAAAAGACACCGGCCGAATTGTTGACTATATTCAGTTCACACTGGGTAATCGATTGATGAAAGGTAGTATTGTGATGTTGGACATTATTGCAACCAACGCTGCAAATGGATGGGAACGCCCTATCTACTTTACAACGACTACCGGAGACGACACATATGCAAATCTTGAGTCGTACTTCCGACACGAAGGACTGACTTATCGTCTGGTTCCGATCAAGTCGAACTGGAATGCAGAACGTGGTTTGATCGATAACGACCTGTTATACAAACGCCTTATGGAAGACTTTGTATGGGGTAACATGGAAAAAGGAACGATGTTCCTCGACCACAAAGCAACACTCGTTCCACGTAATCTGCGCGTGTTATTCGCTCAGGTTGCCCAGCGTTATGTTTCGGAAGGCGATAACGAAAAAGCAAAAGCCCTACTTCTGAAATCTTTAGAAGTTATTCCGGAGTCTATCTTACCAATGGACACCTATATCAAGGCATATTATATTGAAATGCTGAACACTACGGGTGAAACGGAGAAAGCAAAAGAATTACTTGCGAGTAATGTAAAACGCATCAAGGAAGAGAGTCAGTACTTCTTAAAAATGCAACGACATAAAGATGTGCAGTTTAGAAGTATTGCCCGGTCAAAACTTACCGGACTTAATGGTGATTTGAATCAGGCGCTTGGTTTGTCAATGCGTTTATCTGATTCTACTTCAATGAATGCATTGAACGATTTGAGACTATTAATGCCTCAACCGCAAACACCACAACAATAAAGACACTAATTTTCCTATAAACCCCGGTGTACAAACCGGGGTTTTATGTTTATACAGGCGTATGAATAAGACGAACAAAGCGAACAAACAGATGATTTATGGCCTTCATACGGTTATTGAAGCCATACAATCGGGGAAAGAATTTGAGCGCATCTATGTGCAGAAAGGCGAAAAGGGTCCATTATTTAATGAGCTAACTGCCCTCATCAAGGAAAACCGTTTGCCAGTGCACCAGGTACCTGTGCACAAACTAAATCGTCTTACACGGGGCAATCACCAGGGCGCCGTAGCGTTCTTATCGCTTATACCCAATGTGAGTATTGGTGAGATTATTACCCGAACGTTTGAAACCGGGCAGGATCCAAAGATTTTAGTGCTTGATGGTGTAACCGATGTGCGAAACTTCGGGGCGTTATCCCGGTCGGCTCTGGCCTTTGGTTTTCATGCGGTGGTTGTACCGCACAAAGGATCTGCACTTATTCATCAGGATGCGGTTAAGGCATCTGCTGGCGCATTAATGAAGCTTCCGGTAAGTAAGGTAGCTCATTTAGGAAGCAGTCTGCGAGAAATGAAAGCGTTTGGATTGAGTGTACTGGGTATTACTGAAAAAGCATCGGATTCTATTCGAAGCTTACAGGTAACCGGACCAATTGCCCTGGTTCTGGGTAATGAAGAAACCGGTATTCAATCCAGTAATATTTCGCTTTGCGATGAGACTTATCGCATCGAAATATCCGAAGAAATCGACTCTCTGAATGTGTCTGTTGCTGGAGCGGTGGCCATGTATCAGGCGTCGTTATAAACGTTTTTAAACGGAGTGTCTAGTTGTCAGAACTAGCTAATTTAGACCACATTACACGTAAAGTGTTCATTATCAACGAGTCATATCCACATTAATTTTTTAAAACCAAACAATAATTCGCTTGTTTTTTTCGTATAGAAAAATAATTTTCGCGAGACAATCGTACAATAATTATAGAACTATGTATTGGACATTAGAATTAGCCTCTTATCTAGACGATGCACCCTGGCCAGCGAGCAAGGATGAGCTTATCGACTATGCGATTCGTTCCGGTGCCCCGTTGGAAGTTGTTGAGAATTTGCAAGAGCTTGAAGACGATGGAGAACCGTTTGAATCTATTGAAGAAGTATGGAGTGAGTATCCGACTACGGAAGACTACTTCTTTAACGAAGACGAGTTATAACCGTAGCGTACATATCAAGATTTTTGAACCGTTCGGATGACCTCCGGACGGTTTTTTATTTGGTCAAAAACTCAACCATGCGGCGGACAGATGCGTCATCTTTTAACGCCTTGTTGTGACCTAGTCCGGATGTCACGAGAAGCTCGCCTTCTACCAACCTACTCATATACCGACCCTCTTCTACCGGTACTTCAATATCAGAATCGTCTACCACAACCAGGATTTCAGGTCTTTGTTTGATATCCAGAATCCGGTAACCTGTGGAGAAGTAATCAAACTCGCTACCGAACCGATCGAGGAGTTTTTGTCGTACCCATTTTTCAATTTTTTCATTACCATTGATCTGCTCCATAAACCGACGCATTATGGTTCGTGTCCATATTGCCGAGTTGATCATTACAAACCGTTTCACCTGAGTTTGGTGCTCGATCATAGCAAAAATTGAAGCCATAGCACCCAGCGAATGCCCCACCAGGGCATGTACATCCGGATAACGATCCATTAGATAAAGCAGTGTGTCTCGAAACTGCAACACATTGCTTGAACTGCCTTCTGATTTCACATGACCCGGAAAGTCAGGGATAACCACGCGATATCCTTCATCGACCAAAGGTTCTACAAACTTTCGATAGTGCATCCCTTTGCTGCTCCAGCCGTGCGCAAATAGAACCGTAGGTCCTTCTCCCCAAACCGTATAATTGGTCTGGTTACCATGAATCAATGTTTGAAACTGCCTGCCTTTCTTGAGCACTTCTACCTCTGGTGGCCGCAAACCAACACGAATGGGTTTAAAGAAAAACCAATAGGCCAGCTTACCGCCGAGCCATGGCCATACCACCCCCAAAAAGCCAAAAATTGCCTGAATCACCTTCTGCATAAGCAACAATTGTTTGGCAAAAGTGTAACATTGTTGCATGAAATGGGTAACTGCCATCGGATTAATTTTTCAATTCTTTGCGTTTTGGTTTGCCGCTCCGGAGTTACTTGGCGTGACCACACTACAACGACTCGAAACCGGAATTCAACGGTTTGCAGCTCGAGCACCGTTAATAATTATACTGAGCATTATCTTTGGGTACGGCCTTACCTTCATTGGTCTGGCATCCTATAACTTCTACTACATGCGCGAAACCGGTGAGGCATTTATAAACGTTAAATCCTATATGTGGTCCATGGGTATCTGCACAGCTGTCTACATGGCAATTATGTTCAATTACAAACGCCTTAAGCGATTTTTAGAAAAGAAAGTGGCCGAACCCCTTACCAATCGAATTATCAATAACAGTGAGACCCGAAGAGTTGCACTACTCATCGGCGCAATCTTATTTACACTGGGCTTTTTCCTTCAACTAGTAAGCGTTTTACTGGGATAGCATATCTTCAATAATTGCATTGGTTTCTGGCTTCAGTAACTGATGCCCGCTATCTACTTTCTTAAGAACCACATCATTTACTTTAATGGCAAAACGCTCCGCGTTTTTTACCGGGATAACAGAATCTCGTAAGCCAAAAATCAGACGTATTTTGATCCCATGCGCATTGATAGCTTCGATGGCCTTTGATGGGTTCACAGAAATTCGGGCTGTACTCGACCACCGATCCAAAAGGGCCTGCCGTTTAAGCTTTGAATCCATAGTGGAGTAATAAAACTTAACCACTTTTGAGCTGGCTATGCGCAGACGTTTGGCCCACTTTAAGGAGTAAAAAACCCAGCTTGGATAAAGTACAAAACTTTGAAAAAGTGCTCTGCCCAGAGCTGTTTTTGTTACAAAGTTAAACATGGGTTTGACCTTCAAACCATCCGCTGCAATCAACCAGATGGCGTTTATTTTTTCAGGAAAAGCACTGGCAAATCCAAGGGCATAGTTACCCCCGATGCTATATGCCATGATGCTAATTTTGGAGGAAGCGTTCACATGCGCTAAAAATTGATGTATCAATTCACATAACAGTTCAGTCGACAGTTTACTTTTTTCGCCCCAAACCGTTTTTCCCTGAAAGGGTAAATCTACGGAAACCACGGTGTACTTTTGAGACAAGCTTGGCTCTAAAACACTGAAAATCTGACAATTCTGGCCATACCCATGGAAACAAATCAGGGTTTCGTCTCCCGTGCCAAACGTGATATAATTTATCTTAGAATCGCGCCAGTTAAATACGTTGTCCACAATTGATTTTCTTCAGGTTTAAAACCTTAATTTTGCCCAATTTGAAATAAAATCTAATGCCCAAAGATACTTCATTAAAATCAGTATTAATTATAGGTAGCGGACCTATTATCATCGGTCAGGCTTGTGAGTTCGATTACTCTGGTAGCCAGGCTGCTCGTTCACTTCAGGAAGAAGGAATTTCGGTAACTCTAATTAACTCAAACCCTGCCACCATTATGACCGATCCGGTTATGGCAGACAACATTTATTTGTTGCCTCTTACACCAGAATCCATTGTTGACGTTTTAGAAAAACACGACATCGATGCGGTGTTGCCAACAATGGGTGGCCAAACAGCCTTAAACCTGGCCAAAGAAGTTGACGAGCTTGGTATATGGGAAAAATACAATGTTCGCATCATTGGTGTAGACATTCACGCCATTGAGAAAACGGAAAACCGGGAAGAGTTTAGAAAACTCATGGTGGAAATTGGGATTGGTGTTGCACCATCTAAAATTGCAAATTCGTTTTTGGAAGGAAAAGAGGCTGCGCAAAAACTCGGTTTCCCACTGGTAATTCGTCCTTCCTACACCCTGGGTGGTTACGGTGGAGGATTTGTGCATAGCAAAGACGAATTCGACACATCACTTAAGCGTGGATTAGAGGCTTCTCCAACACATGAAGTACTGGTTGAAAAAGCGGTGATCGGTTGGAAAGAATATGAGTTGGAATTGCTACGTGATTCGAAAGACGATATTACCGTAATCTGTACCATTGAGAACGTTGACCCTATGGGAATTCATACCGGAGACTCCATCACTGTTGCTCCGGCAATGACACTGAGTGATACCTGTTTCCAGGGCATGCGAGATATGGCATTTAGGATGATGCGAAGCATGGGTACGTTCGCCGGAGGATGTAACGTACAATTCTCCGTAAACCCAGATGACGAAGAGATTATAGCCATTGAGATTAATCCTCGTGTAAGTCGTTCCTCTGCATTGGCATCAAAAGCGACAGGTTACCCAATTGCTAAAATTGCAGCAAAGCTGGCGATTGGTTATTACCTCGATGAATTGAAGAACCCGGTTACCAAAACAACATCGGCATTCTTTGAGCCTTCGATTGACTATACCATCATCAAAATTCCACGTTGGAACTTCTCTAAGTTTCCTGGTGCTGAGCAAACCCTAGGGCTACAAATGAAGTCGGTAGGTGAAGTTATGGCAATCGGACGAAGCTTTCAGGAAGCTTTACAAAAAGCCTGTCAGGGACTTGAGCTCAAGCGCATGGGGCTTGGATGCGACGGTTACGAAGAGCGCAACCTCGAAAAGTTAATTCACAGCTTAAACAATCCAAGCTGGGATCGCATCTTCCACATCAAAGATGCAATTACCCTGGGTGTGCCAATCACATCCATTCAGGAAGCGACTAAAATTGATCGGTGGTTCTTAGAGCAGATCTACGACTTAGTAAAAACTGAACGAGAAATAAAGAAATACACCATAGAAAACGTTGAGCCTGGCATCCTGCGCATGGCAAAGGAAAAAGGCTTCTCAGATTATCAGATCGCGCACGCTATGGGCGACTGTGATGAGGACGACGTGTATGAAAAACGAAAAGAACTTGGTATCAACCGGGTCTACAAAATGGTAGACACCTGTTCTGCCGAGTTTGAATCGCCGACCAACTATATGTACTCGACTTTCGATGGTGAAAACGAGTCGATTGTAACAGATAAAAAGAAAATCGTTGTTTTGGGTGCCGGACCGAACCGAATTGGTCAGGGTATTGAGTTTGATTACTCATGTGTTCACGGGCTATTGGCTTCAAAAGAAGAAGAGTATGAGGCCATTATGGTAAACTGTAACCCGGAAACAGTATCTACAGACTTCGATACGGCGAACAAGTTATACTTCGAACCGGTATTCTGGGAGCACCTCTACGAGATCATCGAACTGGAAAAACCAGAAGGTGTAATCGTGCAGCTAGGTGGTCAAACCGCTTTGAAACTTGCGGAAAAACTGCATGAAAAAGGCATCAAGATTATTGGTACAAGCTTCCCTGATATGGATTTGGCCGAAGATCGTGGTTCGTTCTCCGATTTGTTGAAGGAGTTGGACATTCCTTATCCAGATTATGGTGTGGCAGAAAACGCTTACGAAGCGATTGAAATAGCGAATAAAGTCGGATATCCGGTACTTGTTCGTCCTTCTTACGTATTAGGCGGGCAGGGCATGAAGATCGTTATCAACGATGAAGACCTCCAGAAGGCAGTAATCGAACTTCAAGGCGACCTGCCAGGCAACCGAATTTTGATCGACCACTTCCTGGATCGAGCTGAAGAAGCAGAAAGTGATAGTATTTGTGACGGCGAAGACGTACATATCCTGGGTATTATGGAACACATCGAGCCAGCCGGTATCCACTCTGGTGACTCTTCTGCAGTATTGCCTCCGTTTAGCTTCTCTCAAACCGTAATGGATCAAATCGAGAAGTACACCGAGAAAATTGCACATGCGTTGAACATCCGCGGACTGCTGAACATCCAGTTTGCCGTAAAAGACGAAAAGGTATATGTAATTGAAGCCAACCCACGTGCTTCACGTACGGTTCCTTTCATCTGTAAAGCATACGATGTGCCGTACGTAAACATTGCAACCAAAGTAATGTTGGGTACACACAAACTAAAAGACTTCGATATTGTTAAGAAACCAAAAGGATACGCGATTAAGAAACCGGTATTCTCATTCAACAAGTTCCCAAATGTAAACAAGGAACTTGGGCCAGAAATGAAGTCTACAGGTGAAGCGATCCTCTTTGTCGACGACCTGAAAGATCCCTATTTCAGAGACTTGTACAAAGAAAAATCGATGTACCTAAGTAAGTAAAGTAAAACATGGGAATAAAACAGATTCTCCTAATTGTAGCAGTAATCTTCTTGTTTCGACTCGTTTCGCGGGTATGGAAGGTTCGCAGGACAATCCTTGACCAACGCGATGCTATGATGAATCAGGCCAGAGCAGCTCAAAAACAACAACGCCAGGAAGGCGAGATCAATGTTGTAAATCGTTCGCGGAAGCCTAAAAAGAATCTGGATGAAGGTTCCTATGTCGATTACGAAGAAATCGATTAGAATTACACAAAATAGAGTTGAGGCACGTTGAAAAACGTGCCTTTTTTATTGACGTTATTCACAGGCAGCATAAACGGCATCTGCCACTTTCTGACAAATATCCATATCCAGACTGGAGGTGATAATCTCATCACGATTAGGGCTCGCCGTATGGTCTGCAATTGCATAAGCTGCCGCCAATTTCATTTCCGGTGTAATGCGCTTGGCTCGTCCTTGCAACGCACCTTTAAAAATACCGGGGAAAGCCAACACGTTATTCACCTGGTTTGGATAATCACTCCTTCCGGTGGCCACAATTGCAGCACCACCTCTATATGCCTCTTCAGGCATTATTTCAGGAATTGGGTTCGCCAACGCAAATACGATCGGATCGTTGGCCATGGTTTGAATGTCCTCGGCCGATAATAAATCGCCCTGACTCACACCTATAAATACATCGGCATCAACAAGTGCCTCTTTAAGGTCACCGGCGATGTCATATCGATTTGAATATTGTAGTATTTCGCGTTTAGTAGGCGTCAGGTCTTCACGTTTGGTCGAAATAATTCCTTTGCTATCGCACACCAGAATATCTGCCACGGGGATACACTTATCGGGGCTTTGACTTACACAGCGCAACATACGTGTTATTGCTACCCCTGCAGCACCAGCGCCATTTACGACTACCCGTACTTCTGACAAATCTTTGCCCACCACTTTACAGGCATTGATCAATCCGGCCAGTGTAACAATTGCAGTGCCATGCTGGTCGTCGTGGAAGACGGGTATGCCAATATCCTGCAGGCGCTCTTCCACTTCAAAACTTCTTGGTGCAGAGATATCTTCTAGGTTCACACCTCCGAATACCGGCGCAATCAATCGAACGGTTTTAATAATCTCTTCCACGTCCTGCGTATCTAAACAAATCGGAAACGCATTGATATTGGCGAATTTTTTGAAAAGCATGGCCTTACCTTCCATTACCGGAATAGCAGCTTTGGCTCCAATATTTCCTAGCCCCAGTACAGCGCTGCCATCGGAGATTACAGCCACAGTGTTGCCCTTCAGTGTTAGGTCGTATACCTGATCTGGATCGTTGTGAATGACCTTACACGGTTCTGCCACACCGGGGGAGTACACCCGCGATAGGTCATCGGATGTCTGTACTTCCGTTTTTGCAACTACTTCAATCTTTCCCTGAAGCTTTTTATGTAAATCAACCGATTCTTTGAAAAAATCTGCCATAAGGAGGCCGTTTTGAATAAGCCGGCGAAAGTGGGCTTTTATTTGACATTATTCAACAAAATAGGCCATTAAATGGTTTTAGGCCTCAACGACAAGCTCTGGCTTAAGGTACCAATCGATTGCAGGCCGAAGAAACGACTCAACCAACTTGTCCTGTTCTTCGCGTATCAACCCTTCTAAAATTGATAGGGGTAATACCGCACCTTTCCAAAACGTTCCGATTTCCCATTGGCCAAACGGCAATTCAGGTTTCAAGTCATAATTCAATTCATTGCGAGTGGGATACCCAGCCAAATAGAAATACGGACACTTTACCATTTGATCTTCCATAGCGAGGCCAAATCCAATTCCAATGTTTTCATTGGGTCGGGTATAGACACCTGTATCGAAATGGTGCGGCCAGATGCGTATTTCACTTGACGATTTGCAATAAAGCAACACTGCATTACACCAATCGTTTGCCAGTTTGCGGTATTGAATCCACTGCTGCAAGGCGTCATGATCCGGCTTTACAATCCGTTCTTTAGAAAAGCTGTATTCCGGAATCTTGAAATGCAAGGCTCGATCGAAGTCTTTTGTTTCAAGTTTAAAGGCTTGTAATATGGGTATCATTTCCTGTTCCACTTCAACGATTATCTTTCCTACAGTTGGTGTTTTATGGAATACTTCTTGCGCATCGTTCAACCATTCCATATCAAACGTTTGGAGATTAAGACTGCACATAATCTTGCCATCCGGCGTTTCGACCCAGCGCCCGGAGAGGCGTTTTCCCATGGCATCAAATTGCAAATTCGTGTGGCTATCGTCTTCTTGTTTGGGAACAAAGGTTCGATTCACCTTTGCAATCGGTTGGCTTAGCACATGTAGTTGTTGATCTATAGCTGTGTACTTCATAGGTTATCTTAACGCAGTTAACGTTTACGTTACTACGACTTTTTGGTCGAAACCACAGTTTCTTGCCTGACAGGTAGAGGGAAAAAACTTAGTATCAGCACCTTATCACTTTTGGTGGTTTACAATGCACACAAAACTCCAGATCGGGCAGTTTAAATTGCCTTAACTCAAACATTTAAATCCTATAACATTCTGAGCATCTAACGATAACCTGACTTTTACTGCTTTGTGCTTTGAAATAACTATTAATAATGAAACGTAAAGCACTTCTTTTGATTGCGTGTGTATTTGGGCTGTATTCGGCTCAGGCACAAATCAAGTTTGACCCTAAAATTGATGTCAATTTTGTTGCCGATACCGTAATGGTACCGGGAGAACCTCTTAAGTACCAGATCCTGTTCATTGGTGGATACGACATGGTACAATCTACTGCAACTTATGGTAATGCCGCAGGCAGTTCAGTATCTAAAAGCTGGAACGATTTTATCGGATTTACTCCGGATACAACTGGACAAAGCCTGGGATGGGTATCGATTAACCACGAGCGCGTTGTAGCCAATGATAAATTGGGTGACGGTGGTGGAATGACCGTTTTCCGTGTAAAACGCGACCCAAATAGCGATACATTGATTGTTATGGAGCAAACGCTTAAAGATGGTCGTAAAGGTGACTTCTTTAACGTTGACTTCGTGAATTATACAGGCGAAACAGGAATGAACTGTGGTGGTATCATCTCACTAGCAGATGGTCGTATCTGGACTGCGGAAGAGTGGATGCGTTACAGCAACCGCGACATCGCTGACCGTGATACAAGTGATTTCATCATCGGACAAGGAACCGTTAACGGACAAATTGCTACCTCTGGTTTCCCAGGTTTTAATGGGGAGAAAATCAAGAAATACCAAAACTATAACTATATGACGGAGATCGACCCACGTGAAGCTGTTGCAATACGCAAGCAGTACAACTGGGGTCGTCAGGCATTCGAAGGTGGTGTGATCATGGAAGATAACAAAACAGCTTACCTTGGCGTAGACAATACACCTGGTTTCTTTAGCAAGTTCGTTGCAGATGTTCCTGGTGACTTCACAAAAGGTACTACGTATGTTTATCGTCACGATGATCAGCAACTACGCTTAAACCACTACTCTTCAAAATTAAATGCGTACGCAGAGATCTCAGCTTTCGACGATGTAAACAATAGAATTTACTCCACAAACTCAGAAAACGAAGGCGTTAATGTTTATTCCTTTATCGATGGTATGGTAGACAGCATCGGTTTCATTGATTTGAGCTCTTATGGTGAGGCTCCAACGTCTGTATCGGCGAACAACGGAATTTTAGCTGTTGCTATCCCAGGTACTTCTGTTGCCGCAAACGGTGTAGTTGTGTTCTACGACAAAGACTACACAAAGCTTAAAGAAGTTACTGTAGGTGTTTTACCAGACATGGTTACGTTTACACCAGACGGCAAATATGTAATTACAGCGAATGAGGCTGAGCCTTCAGACGATTACAAAACAGACCCTGAAGGTTCTGTTTCAATCATCGACGTTTCAAACGGCGTAGCGAACGCTACAGTTTCCAACGCCACTTTTGATGGTGTTTCGATCCCTGCTGATGTTCGAATCTTTGGTCAGCATGAGAATACGGCAACTGATTTATTCTTCTCTGAGTATGCAGAAGGTAGTTCAAACAACAAATACCTTGAAATTTACAACGGAACAGGTGCTGAAATTGACCTTAGTACATACGCCTTCCCAAATGTTGGTAATGCTCCTACGGTTGTAGGTGAATATGAGTTCTGGAACACGTTCCCAGCTGGTGCAAAAGTTGCCAATGGTGAAACATACATTATTGCACATCAATCTGCTGATGCAAGCATCTTAGCGAAAGCAAACCACACATTCACATTTTTGAGCAATGGCGACGACGGATTCTGCCTGGTTAAAGGTGGTACCTGGAATGATGCCGATAATGACCAACGTATTGACGCGGGTGAGATGACCGGTTTCACAAAACTTGATTGTATTGGCGACTGGAATGGCGATCCTGGAGCAGGATGGGATGTAGCAGGTGTTGCGGAAGCGACCAAAGATCATACACTTGTTCGTAAGGGTAGCGCAAACGGTAATTCTGACTGGACTGCTGCTGCTGGAACAACAACTGAAAACAGCGAGTGGATGGTGAAGAACAATGAAGACTGGACAAACCTTGGCATGCATAACTTCAATGTGATGCACACACCTCAGCAAGATATGGAGCCAGAATACGTTGGTGTTAGCCCAGATTCAAAAACGGCTTATGTTGCGTGTCAGGAAAACAATGCTATTGCGGTAGTAGACATCGCAACAGCTAAAATCACGAAAGTGATTGCCTTAGGTTTCAAAGACTACAGCCTTGCTAAAAACGCGATTGATGCAAGTGATAAAGACGACTCAATCGGAAACTTCAATGCGTATGCCAATGTATTTGGTATGTATCAGCCAGACGCAATCGACGTTGTTGAAATCGGTGGTAAGGTATACATCATTACTGCAAACGAAGGTGATGCTCGTGACTACGACGGTTTCTCTGAAGAAGTTCGTGTAGATGATCTAACACTTGACCCAACTGCATTCCCGAACGCGGCTGAACTTCAAAAAGAAGAAAACTTAGGACGTCTTAAGACTACAACTACACTTGGTGATATTGACGGTGACGGTGATTACGATCAAATCTACTCGTATGGTGCACGTTCGTTCACGATTTGGGATACAGATGGTAACATCATCTTCGACAGCGAAAATGAATTTGGACGCATCCTTGCAGCACAATTCCCAGACAATTACGCTTCTAGCCGTGATGATGACAAAGCAAGTGAGCCTGAGTCTGTAACTACAGCTACAATCGATGGTAAGGTATTTGCGTTCATCGGTCTTGAGCGCGCAACTGGTGTAATGGTATACGATATCACCGATCCTGCGAATGCTAAATTCGTTCAGTACTACAACAAAAACGAATACGATTTGAGCCCAGAAGGCCTATTGGTAGTTGATGCAAATCAATCTACAAACGGTACGCCTTACTTAATCTCTACAAACGAAGCATTTGGCAGCTACGGCGGTTCGGTAAGTGCGTACGGCATTACTGGTTTCGACGGTAAGAAATGGGTTGAAATCAACAATACAGACATGAACAAAATGTTGAACTACCACCATGAGGCAGTTAATGTTGGTGCTACCATGTTCAACCGTTTGGAATGGGTAACATACGACAAGGAAACAAAAGCTGTTTATTTGACTGAAACAGGAAGAGACAACCCTGGTGGACGTTGGGCAGATGAAAACGCCAAAGGTGCAGTTCACGCTCCACATACACTAGCTCGTGCTCAGGAGCAAGGTACAACGCCAAACAGCTCAGACTACTGGGATTACTACGGTCGTGTATTGAAGTACGATCCTGCTACAGAAGACGTAACTGTTCAAATTGAAGGTGGACCATATTCAGCAAGCTCTCCTTCGATTTCTCAATACCCAGAAAACCACTTATCAAACCCAGACGGTTTATCAAACATCACTATTCACGGACGTCCATACCTGGTTATCTGTGAAGACCTGAACGGTACGTCTAACGGTCGTGTGCCAGCCGGTATCAGCAACCGTGCTTGTGAGTTATACCTATTGGACTTAACTATTGCTAAGCCAACAAACAAGGATCTAATCCGCATCAGTGTTGGACCAGTAGGTGCAGAAATCACTGGCGCATGCCCTACACCTGATGGCAAGACGCTATTGGTTAACTCTCAGCACCCAAGTTCTACAAACCCTTTCCCGTATAACTACTCATTGACTTATGCCTTAACGGGTTGGGATTTGGAGAAACTGGTTTCGGCACACGAACTTCAGAAGAAAAACGAAGCCTTTACCGTTTACCCTAACCCAACCAAAGGCATTATCAGCCTTGACAAGGTTCAGGACGTAGCGATCTATGGAAACGATGGTCGTTTGATCAACGTTTACGAGCAAGTAATGCAAGTTGATTTATCAAACGAAGCTAAAGGTGTTTACTACATCCGTAATGCGGAAGGAGCCACCAAGAAAGTTATTCTGAACTAATCGCATCTTGTTTACGTATAAGTTTTTTCAGCCAGGGCAGTATGCCCTGGCTTTTCCTTTTTAATTCATCAACATGAAACGCAGGTTTTCTATCCTATTCTTTGCCGCAGTCATTGCATGTATGGTTGCATTTACACCTAAATTAACCACCAATACTGATTTCAACACGAAGTATTACGGTCAGATTGATCAACTGATCAATCAACTAAACCAGTTGCAAAACGATATTCCGAATTTCGAAACTAACTATACCGAATGTCGTAAAGCGTTTAAGCGTCTGGAGTTTCTTTTGGCCCATTTAGATCGATCGTTTTATGCCAAGCATATTAATGGCGCACCGTTGCCTAAACTTGAAAAAAATGTACCGGATATTCGCATTATCGAACCCCATGGTTTTCAGGTTATAGATGAATTAAGTGGCGCAACATCTACCGAAGAAATTAAATTACTCAAATCGGAAATCAGCCGATTGAGCACCAAGCTTAACCAATGGAAAACCATGCATTCGAGCATGAATCATACGAACGAGATTCTATTACAAGCCGTTCAATATCAACTGATAAGAATTTACACCCTGGGGCTTACCGGGTTTGATACACCAGGGAGTTTACAAGGTGTTTCCGATGCCTACTACAGTATACAAGGGCTACATGACTACCTGGCATTGTCCGACCTAAAATCAACCAAATCGGTTCAATCCCTTTTTGAGAAAAACATCATTTATCTTGGTAGACATACAGACTTCGAGGCCTTTGATCGGGCTGAATACTACAAGCTGTATTGGCAGCCGTTATACCGTGAAGTTCTTAAATTATACGAACTAAATCAGGTTCGAAACTGGAACCAATCCCATGTTAAACCTGTTGAAGTAAATGCCACGGCTGAACATCTTTTTAGCGACGACTGGTTCAACCGACAAGCCTTTTTGGACTTTAATGAGCAAGACCTGCGGCCAAAAACCGTCGCCCTGGGCAAGGCCTTATTTTTTGACCCAAAATTATCGGCGAATGGAAAAATGGCGTGTGCTACCTGTCACCAACCTTCTAAAGGTTTCAGTGATGGGCTGGCTAAGAGTACTACGATTTCTGGCGAAGGTACTGTCTTGCGTAATTCACCCGGGCTGGTAAACAGTTTGTACGCCAAAGGTTTCTTCTACGATTTGCGTGCTGAACATCTCTCTCAACAATTTGAGCATGTCATATTCAGTGAGGATGAATTCAATACGTCGTTTGTTGGTATACTCGACCAGCTAAAGGAGACGAAATACCGCCAGCTGTTTACAGACGCATTTCCGGGTCATGCCAGAAATCCGGTTAACCCATATACTTTCAAGGTGGCATTGTCCTCTTACATCGCATCCTTAAGCGACTTTAACTCCGAATTTGATCGGTACATGCGTAATGAAGACATCGCCATTGACTCGTCGGTTATCGCCGGATATAATCTGTTTACAGGCAAAGCCGCATGTGCAACATGTCACTTCCTACCGACATTTTCGGGTTTAGTACCTCCGTTTTACGATGATTCCGAAACGGAAGTATTGGGTGTTCCGGCTACCAGGGATTACAAGGTCATTGACCAGGATCCAGGTCGATATACAAAACAAAAACCCAAAGAACTTGTCGGTTTTTACCAGAATTCATTCAAAACCACTACAGTTCGTAATGCTTCTCAAACCGCTCCCTATATGCACAACGGTGTATTTACAGAGCTCGAAGAAGTGCTGGAGTTCTACAACAATGGTGGGGGCCTTGGTCATGGACTGCATGTACCCAACCAAACATTAGCTGGTGATAGCCTAAACCTAAATGATCTGGAACTGACTCAACTCCAACAGTTTATGGAAGCATTAGAACATAGTCTGAACTAGGTGTTTTAACATTTAATTAACCAAAGCTTAGCAATTTTATAGACTTGCCTTGAGGAATTCGTAATCCTTCCGTTATCTCGACATAAACTGGTGGTCTGACCTTTGTTGTTATGTTGATGCGATTATTCATACGGTTCTTATTTCAGAGCTATTACCACCTTATTCGAAAATGAAGCGACGTAAGGTAGAACTTGTGGTACTCTCCGATATTCATCTGGGCACCTACGGAAGCCGGGCGAAGGAAGTATTGCAATACTTAAAGAGTATCAAACCTAAAACGTTGATTCTCAACGGTGACATCATTGATGTATGGCAGTTTAAGAAGAAATACTGGCCAAGCTCGCATACCAAGGTATTGAAAGAAGTACTTAATCTGGCATCCAAAGGAAGTCAGATTCACTTCTTACCCGGTAATCACGACGAAGTGTTCAGAAGATTTGTGGGATATAAACTGGGCAACATTAGCATTGAAAACAAGGTAATTCTGAATCTTGATGGTAAAAAAGCATGGTTCTTCCACGGCGATGTCTTCGATGTAACCATGCAACACTCCCGTTGGTTAACAAAGCTCGGATCTGTTAGTTATGACCTCCTTATCTGGATGAACTATCGCGTTAATCAGTTCTTGGAATTTTTAGGTAAAGAGCGAATTTCCTTTTCAAAGAAGGTAAAAAATGGAGTGAAGAGCGCGGTGAAATACATCAACCAGTTTGAGGAAATCTGTGCCGACATTGCAATACACAAGGAATACGACTACGTTGTTTGCGGTCACATTCATCAGCCGGAAATTCGCGAAATAGAAACGCGCAAGGGCAACGTTTTGTACTTGAACAGTGGCGATTGGATTGAGAATCTCTCTGCACTGGAATACGATAAAAAGCAATGGACGATTTATTATCATGATGAATCGACCGATGCTCAGCCGCAAGAAGAAGATTCTGCCGACATGGATCACAAAATGCTGTTCCAACAAATGTTGAAGGAGTTTCAAATTGAAACAATCGATCGATGAAAATCCTATATGGCATACAGTGCACTGGAAATGGCCATATAACACGGTCGATTGACCTCGTAAACGAGTTAAAAAAATACGCTCAGGTAGATGTATTAACAAGCGGGACACATTCTGAAGTATCCCTCCCCTTTGGCATAAAATACCCGCTTAAAGGTCTCGCGTACTACTTCGGTCGAAACGGTAGTTTCGACGTGGTTCGAACCCTATTCAGCAACAACTTCTTTCGGTTTATGAAAGAAGTAAACGACTTGCCCATTGAAGAGTACAATCTCGTTATTTCAGATTTTGAACCAATCAGTTCCTGGTCGGCACGAAAAAAAAAGGTGTACAGCGTAGCGTTGAGCAATCAGGCTTCGCTGGTTCATCCCAAGGTACCCAAACCCAAAACGGTCAACCCAATTTCTAAATGGATCATTAAATCGTTCTGTCCGTCCAATGCCAAATACGGCCTTTTCTACTCTAAGTTCGACAGTTCGTTGTTTTACCCACCAATTCGAAAAGAAGTCAAGGATTTAACGCCGACTTCAGGCGATTACTACGTGGTATACCTCCCCTTTTATGGTGACGATCGTATTGTGGAAATACTTGGCACCTTTTCAAACACCACCTGGAAGGTGTTTTCTAAGCATGCAACGACGCGTAAGATATATGGCAATGTGGATGTTCGCCCTATATCGGACAAAACCTTCCTAAAAGCCATCGAACATTGCAAAGGTGTACTTTGCAGTGCCGGATTCGGTACTACTTCCGAAGCCCTCTATCTCAAGAAAAAACTTCTGGTTATACCCATGAAAAGTCAGTACGAACAATTGTGCAATGCGCACGCATTGGAACAATTTGGTGTACCATCTATTCGCTCATTAAATCACTCTAATCTAGAACGTATTGGTGACTGGTTAGCAGAGGACACAATTCCGGAAGTTCATTTTCGAGATGAAAAACGATCAATTGTACAGAAGATACTAACGGACTATATATCACACGTTGAAACCACTGCATAGAGACCAGCTTCGTTACACAAACAACTACTTACTCAACTTTCATCCACCGAAGGATTTTGAGTGGGGTGTTGGTATATCGGCCTACCAAACAGAAGGACTTCAAGAGAATGATGGCAGGGGGCCCAGTATCTGGGATGTGTTTCCCCCTTCGAAAATCAAAGGTGGTTTTGGTGCCGGCAGGAGTTGCAACTTCTACGAGAACTATGTGAACGATATTGCCTTAGCCCGATGGCTGGGTATGCGCAATTTTAAAACATCCATTAGCTGGTCTAGAATTCTACCCGAAGGCAAAGGGCAAGTTAACCCGAAAGGTGTAGGATTCTACGACCGTTTAATCGATGAGTTATTGAGTAAGAAAATCAACCCATGGATGGTGGCATATCACTGGGATCTTCCACAAGCATTGCAGGAAAAAGGAGGTTGGGTCAACCGTGACACGGTATACCACTTTTTGGATTATTTGGCTGTATTAGAGAAGCACTTTGGCGACCGTGTTAACAACTGGATTGTCTTCAATGAACCTTTTGTTTTTGTAGGTGCGGGTTATTTTCTTGGCATACACGCTCCTGGTGAAATAGGCCTGCGAAATTTCTTACCGGCAACGCACCATGTAAACTTAGCCAACGCGTTAGGAATCAACTACCTGCAAAACAATACGCAAGCAAAAGTGGGAAGTTCATTTTCCTTCGCGAGTGTCCACCCATTAAGCAAAACCACAACGCATATCAACGCACAAAAGCGCTTTCACAACCTTGTGAATCACCTGTTTCTTGATCCGGTGATTGGTAAGGGTTATCCGTTGGAACATCTACCCTTTTTGCGGAAGATCGATCGGTTTATGCAGGCTGAGGACCTGAACAGGATGCATAGCACACCCGACTTTCTGGGTGTCCAGGTGTATACGCGTGAAGTGATTCGAAACAGCTGGTTTATGCCCTATTTGCGTGCCAAAGTGGTCACAGCTGAACAACGCGGCGCCTATGTTACCAGTCTCGGGCAGGAAGTATACCCAATGGCTTTGTTGGAGATCCTTAACTGGTTAATACCACATACATCGGATAAGAAAATACCCATATACGTTACCGAATGTGGCATCAGTCAACCTGAGAAATTGATTAAACATCCGGTTAAAGATCACTACCGGGTACTGTATTACACTCAGGTACTTAACTCCATTCGTAAACACGTGGCTTCAGGTGACGTAAAAGGACTTTTCTTTTGGAGTTTAATGGACAATTTCGAGTGGGCAGAGGGTTTCAACTCTCCTTTTGGGTTGTTTCACGTAGACTTTGACACCCTGGAAAGAAACCCGAAGAAATCGGCACATTGGGTGCGTCAATTAATGAAAGAAGTGGCTGGAGCGTAAGTAACGGCAGCTGAATACCGACTAATGGGACAGAAACACCCTAATTCGGCAAGAATTCAGTAAGATTTCGGATCAATCCGTCATTAAAAGCCCTTCAAGTCGTATCTTAGTGGGCTATTTCGGCGGCAGCCGGACTGCACTAGCAAAGACGAAAAATACTATTAACCAAATACGATGTTACGGAAGCTGCTCACTGGTTACGTTCTACTATTGACCGCATTATGCGCTCGATCTCAGTGTCCCACTGTATCCATAACATCCGAAAAAACCGCATACTGTATATCCGACTTTGTTGAACTAAAAGCCAGTAACGTTCCACTTTCAGCCACTGTAGAATGGGATTTGGGATTGGGGTGGGATACCACCGAAGCCCATCACTGGGGATCTGCAGCAACACCTGGAATGTTAACCGCCAACCTTAGGCTTACCCTTGCAACGGGCGAATCTTGTGTGTATAGTGAAGCCGATGTTGCCCAAATTCACGATCTGCCTGTAGCGGACTTCACCACATCCGAACAACTATTTTGTACGTTGAGGGAGGAAGTCATCCTGGTCGATCAAACACCAACTTCGGTTCGCAGAAACTGGGTGATTAATCAAGAGACGCTAGAAAACACCCCAAAAATCACTTCCCAACCTATTGCCAAAGCTGGGAGTTACGATATTACGTTGGTCGCCGAAGACCAAAACGGTTGTCGGGGTTCTAAAACCGTAAAAAATGCCATTCGCGCCTATCCCGGTATCCCGCTGGACTTCGTCAAATCTAATAACTCCAATTGTTATCCGATTACAACCGACTATACGTCAATCATTAATCCGGGCATTCAAACCGTCACTGATTATGAATGGAACCTTCCCGGCTCTAATTCTACAATAGTCAACACGGAGCACGTTACTCGTGTACAATACAATAGTGTTGGTGTGTACGACACCCGGTTGAAGGTATCAACCCGCGAAGGTTGTGTATATACCTATGAAAAGCGAAGCTATATTACGCTTGGTGATACTGCAACGTTAGGCGTAACCACCAATAAGTCAGGCGCCTGCCTGAGTGAAAAAATCTACCTCACGCAAACCACAGCGGGTTTGCCGGGTACATTCACCTGGGGAATAGCCGCCGCTACATTTGACCACCCAACTAAGAATCAGGCAACGATAACCTTTAAAGATACCGGTACATACACCTTAAATCTAACGTACGACCACAATAACTGTATTTCTTCTCTTGTGAAATCCGACCTGATTAAAATTCAGGGACTCAAATCCGATTTTATCAGTGACAATGCCTGGCATTGCGATACACCACATACAGTAGAATTAATCAATATCTCGGATACCTCAAGTGGGAAAATTTCCGGGTTTCAATGGCGAGTCATTAATGCCCTGGACAATACGATCGTAGCAACTTCCACTTCGAAAGACTTCGACATCACGATAAAAGAAAGTCCGGCAATATACGATGTCGAACTTATCACGACGGCCGCATCCGGTTGCAGCGACACAACGGTTAAGTCGGAATTCATACAGGTAGAATCGTATCAATTCGACTTCTTTGCAAAACCCAATATTGGGTGTGTTGGTCAGGACTTTACCTTTATTAACCAAACCCCTTCGGGCTCGTATTACGGACTTGATCTTTTTTCCTGGGACTTTTACAACAAGGACAAATCGTCTGTACTTGGTTCTTCAGGAAGCACCTCACCTAAATTCGTGTATAGCGACACCGGATATTACCACGTTCAGTTAACCGCCGCTAACCCATTAGGGTGTCAGGAAAAATATATGCTGGATAGCGCAGTGCAGGTGGTTTCACCATCAATCGACTACAACTGGGAAGACAGCATTACATGTTCCAACGAGTTTTTTGATCTAATTGGGCGCAGTACACCTGTAAACCCACAGTTTATCAATGCATATACGTTTAGGCATAAACTGACTGGCCAGACCACTTCATTCTCTGGAGATACCGTGCCTGGTATTTTATCTGATATAGGCGAATATGAAGTGGTTTATCACTATACAATTTCCGGTGGGTGTGACGATTCGTTGGTGAACAGTTTTTGGGTAAACGGATTAAAAGGGCGTATTGCCTTAGACACGCAAACAGGTTGTTCTCCACTACAAGTTCGACCGCGTTTTGTGGTTGACTACAATGTACATAAGGGTTTTAGCGATACCAGTTTAAACTATTACTGGACGGTTTTGCCCCGAACGGGTGTTACCATTAAGGGGGGAACCACGGCTACCCCGATCATAACGCTAAATGAAGACCTGGAATACCGCATTGCCTTGTACGTCAATAATAGTTCAGGGTGCGTAAACTACCTCGTTTCTGATACGATTGCCACTGGAGTAAAGGCCCAGCTAATGGTAAGTCAATTGGAGGCATGTGTTGGTGATACCATCCACTTAACCAATACATCAACCAACACGCCATCTTCGGTCATTTGGAATATTCAAAGTACCAGTTCGTATACGATCGATCGTATCGATTCTAACCGAAGAGATCTGGTATTGCAGGATAGTGGATCTTATAATGTATCTCTAATCGCAACGAAAAACGGTTTGTGTAGTGATACGGTTAGTTATGATATTTCTACCACCGAGTTGTCTGCAAAATTTACTGTCAGTGATTCCATCTTGAGTTGTGCTCCGGCAGATGTTTGGTTCATAAACCAGTCGAGAAATGCAGATGTTCTGGAGTGGTTTTTTGGAGATGATCAGACTACACGTGTCGGTGGTCAGGACTCGACCCATCACCAATACCTGGTGAACAGCGATTCCAGTGGTTTTGATATTATGCTTATCGCCAAAAGTAACTTTGGATGTGCGGATACATTTATTCGAAACGACCTGGTTAAGTTAAAAGGGCCAATAGCCGCATTTGATGTACAAAACACAAAAGGCTGCGAGCCGCTTGAGGTTTCAATTACGAATCAAAGCAAACACTATGATACTTCGTACTTTTCTTACGGTATCGGCTTAGAAATCGACACAAACACGGTATCGGATTATACCTATTCTAATACCGCTTCATCCAGTGTGGTATATTATCAACCCTCCATGACCGTAATTGATAAGGGTGGGTGCTCAGCCACCTATACACTGGAAGACAGTATTGCTGTATTTAAACTCCCTGAAATCAAGCTTCACATTCTGCCAGACACCATTGTGTGCCATCGTGAGAATTTGGTCGTTACCGATACCGGTGAGTTCGGCTATCGTTGGAACTGGTTCCTGAACAACCAGATGGTATCCACAAGTTTGTTAGACACAATTACCGCGACGATCGAAGGTGAAAACATACTGCGTCTTGTTGTAACCAATCCGCATTGTTCGGATACCGCTGAGCAATCGATTTGGGCCAGCGAGTCTGCCAAAATCAACTTTAAACTGCCTGATTTTCTTTGTGAAAAAGTGCCGTTTACGGTTGGTTTAAGTTTGGATAATAAAACAGCCCCGTCCGCTTATCGTTGGGACTTTGGTGAACCCGGTAACCCAAATAATATTCAGATAACCGCCGATTCGTCTGCTTCGATTAGCTATCTCAGCCCCGGCCCTAAAACGATTAAAGTCACTGCCGAGCTCCCGAATGGCTGTGCTATTCCCGATACCATCCGTATTGAGGTGTTCGACTCAAAAAACGTCCCGGTAATCGAACCGGATTATGCCGGATATGATTCCAACAATCGGGTTATAATTCAATACCCCGATTTCGACTTTGACTACTTCGACTTTTTCAATATCCAACGAGATGGTAGCCTCTTAAAGAAAGCGTCTCAAACCCCTAATTCTCAACTCACCGATTCAAGTCTGACTACCCGTACTCGCGCATGTTATAGTTTATCTGTGTCAGACAAATGTGGTGTGGAAGGCCCGAAAAGCAGGGTTCATTGTCCGGTACTGTTAGATGTTAATAGTCCTCAAGCGGAACAAGTAGAGCTCAACTGGACCTATTATGTTGGATGGGATCGCGTTGAGCACTATGAGATTTATAGACGTGAAAAAGACAGCGCGTTTAAAAAAATTGGTCAGGTCTTTAATACCCAAAGAACCTATATTGATAGCGCCGGCCTTTGCAACCGGGAATACGCCTATAAAATAGCTGCTGTAAAGGAGGGCGACACATTGGTTTCATACAGCAATACGGAGCTCATTGAACCCGAGTACATCCTGAACTTCACTGAACCAAATATTGATAATGTAAGCGTGTTACTAAATCAGGATATTGAAGTTCGGTGGTCAGGCAGCCCTGTTCTGCAATCACCTCACTATCTTCTAACCAAATATGAAAGTACCATGGATAACGTGCTTGGTGAAATTGAAGTAAAGGATACCCACTACGTTGATAACGATGTTCAATCCGATCTCTATTCTTATATGTATACGGTAAAGGAGATCGATCGGTGTTTGAACATAGGTACTGCGGGTCAATATGGTAAAACAATATTATTAAAAGCGCGATTTGATGAACAAAACCCCGTTTTAAACTGGTCGGCCTATGAACAATGGAGATCGCCAGTGATTAGTCATAACATTGAATTTGTTCGCCCCGGAGGCAGTATTCAGGTAGATCAGGTTTCTCCTGCGACTTATAGCTACACCGACGCTTCGTTTTATGAGGATGTAGATGGTTTTTACCCCTATCGCGTTTATGCAGTAAATGAACAGGGAGACACCAGTTACTCCAACATTTCACGTGTGAGTGGTAAACCCGTTTTCTTAGCACCGAATAGCTTCTCGCCGAACAACGACGGTATTAACGATGTCCTCAATTTTTATACCCTGTTTGTCGTTAACGACTTCAATAAGCCCGTCTCCGATTTTGATATTATGGTATACAACCGTTGGGGAAACCGTGTCTTTTTAGGGCATGATTTGAAACAAGGTTGGGATGGAAAGCAGGATGGTAAACTCTTACCAAAAGGCGTTTATCTCTTCCGTATTGGTTACACCGATGGCGATGGTCGCAGATATTGGATCACTGGAACCGTTCATTTGATGCGATAGTACCTACTCCCTATGTCCAGAAAGTTTCCTATCTCTATAATAGGGGCAAGCTAGCAACGATTGGATCGGGTTTTAAACGCTTACATCAAGACGTCATTGACCGGTTTAATGCCTGGAGGAAGGTTTGTTTCTCCCATCATTTCCTTTAGATCGATTTCGATGGTTCTGCACAATGCGAGCATTGGGATATCGTTTCCTAGGCCTTCGAATGGGTTTTCAGAATAATCACCCACAAGCTCCATCATTAGAAATACCCATCCTACGATTATAGTGAACGGAATAGACAACCATGCACCCCAATCGCTCAAATCGTGAAACTCCTGTACCAACCCAAACGGCAGCAAGAAAATAAATATGGCCACAAAGTAGAAGCTCATACTGCCATATTGACGAGGCAACGGGAACTTTTTGATTCGTTCACATTTACCTTGATGGGTATAAAATTCGTTTAACAGGTTTTGCAGTTCCATGTGACGGAAATCATCGATCAAATCGAGCTCGCGTAGCATGTGCAAATCCTGCGCCTGTCGGTCAATGATCTGTGTTGCCGTATTTTGAGCATTAATGAGCTCATCAATTTCGTCGGCCGGCAAGCATTTGGGTAGTTCAACCTGTGTCACGTCGTCGGAATACAAACCTATACCATATTGCTTTTGTCGTCGCTCGATGTAACGGCGCATGATATTACTTTGATTCACATGCTCCCATTCAGTAGGGATAAGCAACTGACTGCGTAATGAATACAACCAGCCAATGTGACGATAAATTAAACGACTTCTGAACAACTTGATTTGACCTTCGGTTACCGGATCTTCGCGGAAATGATTTGTTACAAATCCTCGAACAGCCGCACCCCAGGAACGACTTGAGTTAACAATCGCGCCCCATATTTTCCGAGCTTCCCACAAACGGTCATACGCACTGTTGTTCTTGAAACCGATGTAAAATGCTACCGCAGTACCGATTACCGAAACGGGTAACCACGGTACCTTAAATGCAAATATGCCTTTGGAATGAAGGTATTCTATGAAAAGAGGTACAACCGTTGCCCACACAGAAAGCCATATAAGGTGGACACCGGAAAAGCGCATTAAACCCTTGAAGGTAAAATTCTTACGTATGTACATATATATCTAGGTAATTAAAACGTTCGATGCCAGACAAATTCTACCTCGGGTTACACACGATTACCGTGCACCAGAAAATAACAATTGTGTAAAGCAGTCAATTTTGTTGTCTTTGAATTCAATAGCAACAAAAATATTGGTGTTTCGTTTCCGACAAAGCTATTCCACGATAAATTTCTTTCGCCACACGGATTGATCACCAGTTACCTCCAACAAATAAATACCGGAAGCAAGGTTAGACGCAACGGTAATTTTATCACCGCGATCGAAGTTCTGTTGAAGCATTAGCTTACCGTCTAATGTATGTATTTTCATCATACCAGACTGTATTGGATTAAGTAATTGCACCTCAAAACGACCTGAGTTGGGGTTCGGATTAATCTGAATCGCGTTTGACTCTACCTCTTGTATTGATGCTGGCCAACCTTCCTTGATGATTATAGAATAATCTTCCACCTCTCCTGCAGCATTGCCACAAGGGTCTAAATTGAAACTTCCGTATACGCAACGAACACGCATTCGCAACGAGTCGTTGGTATTACTTTCACCAGGTACTACGAATTGCGCATATGAATTGTGTGAACCGTCTAACTTGCTCATCTCAATTCCCTCATCACTGCTGAACTCCGCATCATGGTTGTAGTCGATCCATGCCAGTATTGTATCGGGAGGAAAATGTGTGTTTAGGGTTACACTTAAGTTGGCCGATTTGTATTGTTTTAAGTGGAATGCAAAGTCGGTGAAGTCTCCATAGAACTCTTTTCCGGATGTCTTTGTGACTCCATCAATTCCAACCTCAACAATGTAGTCAGAACCTGTACCACTTGAACCACGGGCATCACAATAAACAAACGGTTGTATTTCGTATTGGTAACGATATGTAGTTGATTTTGAACCATTTGCATTTACTGCATTAACAGTAAAGTACACATTGCTGTCAAGCGCTTGCATGCCAATTGCTTCCGTTGACTTCCATTGCTTCCCTCCAATGTTTTGCATGGTAATCTTGTTACTGAGATTTACTGGGTCGGTGGACCACAATACATATACTTCAGACACGTTTACCGTGGATTCAATTGTAGCCGTAACAAACTGGTCTACCTTAGCTGATGGCTTGGTTTCAGTCGGAGAATTACTAATCGAAACGTGTGTAATATCAGGATAGTCTTCTCGGCCAATAAGACCGGCACGCCATAATCCCCTTCCCCAGCTTGCGGCAAACAGCGAATTACTTCCATAGTTAATCTCTAAATCCTTAACAGTGACGTTTGGCAAGTCCTCATTATAAAGCTTCCATTCCAAGCCGTTCATGCTTTTGTAGTATACGCCTATTTCCCCTCCAACATAGATATAGGATGAGTCGGAATGGTCGACGGTAACAGTTCGCAGCGGCATATTGCCCAAATTATACGTGATGTTCTCCCAGGAAGCGCCAAGATTATGGCTCACAAAGACCTTTCTGTCGTCTTTTTGATACCGGTTGTACGTTATTAGAATGGTGCTATCGTTGTTTGGGTCAAATGCAATATCCGTAAATGAGTAGTTTGGCAGGTTGCTTCGGATGTTGCTCCATGTTTTTCCGCCATCTGTGGTTAATCGAATCGACGATCCACGTGAAACTGCCATGATATCAGAATTGTTATAGGCCATATCGGCCTCACGAAGTCTTCCAATGTTCGGGAACGACCAAAAATCCCAGGTACGACCAAAATCATGTGAAACAAAGATGCTGTCGCTCATGTGATAGATGGTCATGTTGTCGAGATGGTCAAGCAACATAGGGGCTTCCCATTCCGCATTCCCAGATCCACCTTTTGGATTATTCGCCCGCGTTCTGGACATACCTCCGTTGCGCGTATAATTCCGGCTTCCATATTGCCAGCTGCCGATCATCCAATTGGCGTTTAGCGGTTGAACAATGGCCTCCATTCCATCGCCTCCGTTCCATTCTACCCAACCACTTTCTTTAAGAATACTGGTACCATTATCCTGCGAACCGGCCATATGTACGTTGTAGTCAGACTGACTAACCCCAACGGCATAAAACTCGCGAACAGCAGTTCCATCATTCAACAAGGTCCAGGTTTTACCATTGTCTGTGCTTTTTGCCAGATACCCATCGGTTCCGGTGTAGAAAACACCGTCCATACATTCCAACGCCCGAACATCGGCGTGTACATAGGCCGCATTCTGAACAGCCCACTGAGTAACCTGTTGAAAATTGCTTCCTGCATCGGTACTGGCTTCAATATCTACGTAGCCATAAAGCATGTTGTTTACGTCCTTATCCGATACCGCGAATCCCTGGCAACTTTCTTCGGGGTTTTTGACAAACGTGAAGAATTGTCCTTCGTTTTGCGAGCGCCAGATTCCATTGTTTGATGCTACGTAAACGTACTTTGGTTGTGCCGGTGAAACAGCAATGACACATTTCGCATTGTTGTTGTTTTGTAACTCCGCTGAGTTATTAAAACTCTGGCCTGTATCCCGGCTATGTTTTAGATAGTTGCGGTTATTCCCTGAATTATTGAAGCAATACACCACTTTAGGGTCGGTTGGGTGAAATTCAACATCGGTAGTAGCTGAGGTAATATTACTCCGAGTCCAGGAGTCGAGATTATCATTCGACCAGTACAGGCCAATTGATGTTGCAACATATATTCTATTCTTTACAAGCGGGTGGAAGGCTATTTTGTAAATACGGCGGTTGTTACCCAAGCCTCCAAAGTTGAATCCAGTTGGCCCGAACTTCGTTTCTACCCATGTGGTGCCTCCATCGCTTGATCGATAGATTCCATGCGAGTTGTTATTGCCCCCCTGCTGCACCGCAATCAGAACATCGTTTTTATCGTCTGGGTTTACGGCAATCGCAAATACACCGCTAGCCGGCAATGTATCGGTAGTGTTTTCCCAGGTCTTGCCTTCATCGCTTGTGCGCCAGAAACCGCCACTTCTTGAACCCAGATAAATCTCTTTGGTGTTGTTTGGGTTTACCCAAAACGTTTCTATTCGTCCGATTCCAGGAGAATAATGCGACGTTACGTTATTTGCGTCCCAGGGGCCCAGCTCTACCCACGATTCGGCCTGTTTCTTGCCGTGTTGAAGACGGTATTCTGTAGAAAGTCGGGTAAAACTATTGACTGCAACCAGGTGGTCTACATTGGAGCGAATACCATCAGGGTAATACTTGCTTTCATTTTCGTTTTTCCAGCGCTGATATCCTTTCCAACCGCTTCCTTTACCTGTTCCATGCGCCGCAAAATACGCTTCTGCAGAGTCGACCACTTCGTAAAAGTTGTAACTTAAATCGTTCATCATGTACTTGTAGGCCTTGGTTTGGGCTTTTACCAGCAATACTGAACCGAAAAACATGGTTAAAACAGCGAGAAATCGTAGAGTTTTTTGCATAGCGTCAAAAATAGCCGTCGTACAGGTGTATGACAAACTTGGTACTGTAATATGACTTTTGTGTATTCTTTGTCGGACATTACACCTACAAATCAACGCGGAAAGGTAAGGTTGGCGTCGAAGTAATACTGTACTGTTTTATTCGCCACGGAGTGCATTGAACCAACGTTGCAGAGCGTGACCCGAATACTATCTGAAGTGGCATCGGCAATGGCAATTACACTCCATTCTCTGGATGGACGAATGGGTACCTTTTCTTCAGAAGAATTATTGGCCACACCCCGCACATCCACGAGGTATTTTGTTTTGACGCCGTCCAGAATGAATGGGAATTCGATAACCAGGGAGTCTGTGCCCAGCTGACTTAAATGGGTAGCAAAAAAAGTATTGTCTTTCCGTGTACGCGTATCCCAGGTTATCCCGTCAAAATTCAAGAACTCCGAAACCATTACATTCTTTCTCAAGTCGGCACCACAGTCGATATCGGCTGTTTCCAGAGCAGAGATCACGGTGATATCCTCTTCTTGTAGACCTACGTCTTCCATGTTATCCAACGAGCAAGACATGAGAATCACCGTTGAGAGGAAAAATAGATATGTCCTAAAAACCAAGTCCATATGAAAAACTTAATCCAATTAATGATCGTGCCAACACATAATTCTTCGTCATTGCATGCGCTGCTTTCATATGCGATTGATAGTCTCCCGGGCGTCCACCCAGGCCATTTACATCAGCGTAAATCCGGTACTCCAAATACGTTTCGTTTGGAAGGTATCTCTTTTCACCCATAGCCACATAAACTCCAAGGTCATAACTGACCGCATTTTCTGGATCGTAATTGAGCTGAACGACTACCTGCTCATTATCGAAATAACTACCCACTGTTTGTACCTGAGATTCTGATAATCGGATGCTACTAATCCGCACACCCGTCTCAACGAATAGTCCAAAGGGCGCAATACTACCACGCTTAAAGCTGTATGTTCTCAAGCCCAAATCCACCGTTTCAACGTGGCCTTTTACGTTTCCTGTAATCGGTTCATTGAATCTGATATTGTTCCTTCTAATCGGTCCATTATAGATATCATTTAACGACGTAATGAAAATATCATTTTGATAGGCCCAGTCGAATCTTCGGCTCGACAACGCCAGGCTTATACTCCGATGCTTAGATACACTATGTTCTATATTTAATTGTAATGTAGGGCGAGTTAGTGTTGTATTGGTTACCAAAACGCCCAAGCCTAAAACATACTTCTTACCTGTATAGCCAACGTTCTGTGCCTCAGACTGGCCGACAAGCAGCATAAAACCCATTATGAACAAAGCGCACCTACTCATTACCCAGGCTTTTCTTAATCTCGTACATTGAATCGTAATATTGGCTTTTCCCCAGGTCATCGGTAAACTGGTGCTTGATCCGTTCGGTCTGAACATGCGTCACCTCGTTCCGGTTAAGGTTGACCAGGATAAACGTGAATTGAACCTCCGAATCAGGAATCCCCACTCTTCGAAGAGCGAGATACGGAAATACAATAGGTTTTAACCAGGTTAAATAAGGAGAATCTGTATACCCGTTATCGAAAATTACGGTAGACGAAAACAAGTAGTATTGACCGTTGTATCTCGACCTAAGTTGGTCGGTATACGAACTGTATACAGGCAGTATGAGTTGCGACGAAGACAAAACCCGTTCCTTAACCCAGGCATCGAGAATATAGTTGTCGTTCCACAATACAGAAGACGTGGTATCCTTATTTGTCTTGTCGAGATCTACGAGATACACCCCGTTTTTTACCGCGGCTGAATTGATCCACGAAGCAATATTCTCTTGATGAACTTCATCCTTCCAAAGTGTGGGAATAGCAGACCGGGGCTCAATATGAAACGAATGGACCCTGGGTTTACCAAAGAGAATCGTATCCGCATTCTTACTGGGTTTCTTCGAAGTTTCGACCATCTGATCTTTACCCCACCAGTAGGTCTTGGTATAGTAGTTTGTGCCGGATTCGGGTATTGTATATTCTTCCTCAAATAGGTCGCTCACCTCCTGTCTGTGTGCATCCGCAACTGTTTTAAGCGCCGTCTGTATATACGCCTTTCTAAGCCTTTTTACTTCTTTCTTAGACGGTACCTCCTCCATTTCCTCGTCTTCAAACAGCACCCCACTGCTAAAATGTGTTAAGGAAGAATTTACCTCCTCTTTAAGGTTGGCCATGGCCAATCCCAGATAATGATCAATCGTGGTATTTTGACCATACTGCATCTTGAGTTTCATGCTCTCGCGGGTTAGTACAACATACCACTCTTCTGCACTCAGTAAGGTAAAAAATCGAATCATATGTGAGATGTTCCAACCATCGCTACCCAGTGAAACGATCCTGGTATTCTCCGCAAACCTGTACTTGTTGTAGAAATATTTGTAAAACAGGTTGTTCAGGCTTAACCATCGATAGTAATTCAACTGATCACTACTACCATAAACGTGTTCAAGCTCAAGCGTTAAATAATGGGCTCTGGCATATTGTGCTGAAGAAAAGAGGCTAAATAGCATTTCCATGTAACACAACTTCTTCATTGACATAAACGGTTCACTTGCCTGTGTTTTACTATCCAGAATGTTCTTCAATTCTTTGCTGGTGACATCAGAAGCCACGATTTTATCCAATCTTTCTTCCCAATCGGGATGTGTACTCCGGTCTATATCCGATTCATCTTGTTCCTCCGACTCTGTAGAATTTACCGTGTACCACCAGGGCTTGGAATCATAGAAATTCTGATAGCGTTCTTCTCGTGTGGCATCAAATTCCAGATAGATCTCCGGGAAATGGAATTTGTCATCTTCGAGGTATTCCGGATTCCATTGATAGCCTCTAACCCATCTGGATTCTGGTGCCAAATTGGCCAATCCCCGATACATATTCTCCTTACTGAATCCGCATTTTAAATACAGGATAGCCCCTAGACTATCCGCTTCAAGTTCATTCGCTCGACTGTACTTGTAATAGGATTCAAGTTTGGTATCTATGCTGGCATTTTTACCGCGCACCTTTTCCGACAAATCTTGTCTTTTCTTGTAAGCCAGGTAGTTGTGTTTGCGTATGTAATGCGCTAATTCATGGCAAAGAATAAAGGCGAGTTCTTCACGGTTGTTCGACTGTGCTATTGCACCTGTTGTAATGAATATAAAACCCTGATCTGTTGAAAACGCATTAAATATGGGTGAACGCAGTACGTAAAATCCAATGTTGTCTTCAATGTTGTTCTTATTCAGTATCTCCTTCGCTATAGAACTAATATAGGCACTGACGCTGTCGCCGAATAGAACGGTCCCACTCTGAAGCAGGTCTTTGATGTTTAAACGTGCATTAACACCAAAATCTTTGGTTTCACCGTTGGCCATCGATTCGTTAATAATGTCCTCCGTATACTTTAAAAACTCCGAAGGCACCGGCCCCTGACACTCCAGGGGTTGGTACAAATCCTGAGCGACAGACAAGCGTGGGGCGAACAATGCGACCAACAGACTTATTATAATGCCGTATTTTGTCTTTTTTAACGCGATCAACTCCTTAGATTTTGTTCAGTTTACTCTGTATTGTTTGACCGTTATACGTCTCCATATCAACCACATAAATCCCCACCGGTAATTGCGAAATGTCCAACTCGTCCCCAGAATGAATGCCATCAAATGTGCGCACACAAACCCCTTGTAAATTGATAATTCGAACCTTTTTAATCCCTGCATTATAAGGGGCTATTAAGCGTATGTTGTCTGTGGCAGGGTTCGGAACCACTGATACACGCTTCGGTGAAACTTCTGATTCCGAATTCGATAGCATATCCCCGGTATAAAACGTAAAAAACCGTTCAGGGTCTCTATTTCTTTTGGGGCCAATGGCTACTATAGACCACTTATATGTTGTGTTATTCTTAAGCCCGTTCACCTGAAGTTTAGTTTGACTTTGCACTTTATCAAAGAAAACGATTTGGGCACTTTCGACCGTATCCTGATAAATGAGCAAATAGTACTCTTCAGCATGGTCTTCTTGTCTTATCCGCCAACGAAACTCGGTTGAATCGGATTCGACACCGTAACTTGAGTCAGGCGGATAAATAAGCACAGGATGTCTCACGTAATCCGGATTACTCGTTGTGCACGTTGCAGTTTCTGACCATTCCGATGTGTCGATTGGGTTTACTCCTTGTGTCCGAACATAATAGATCTCACCGCTTTCAATGTCCGGTGGCAACCGGCTACTGGATGTGTTAGTTATGATGTCCGTATTGAAATTACTGTCTAGACAAAACTCATAATACATGTAGCCCGATTCGTCTCGTGTTCTTACCGGAGGGTTGTAATACGCAGGGTAAACCAGGTTATACGTCTTACTGGTAAACTTCGGGCGTTTGGTTATTCGCTTTTCCAAAACATTAGACCAACCTCCCGTTCCGGCGTCGCTCACATACCTCATTTTTATGTAGTTGGTAGACTGATAGATAAAACCTTCATTGTAATATGCCGTAGCGGTAGGAATGACTCGTTTTTTGAGTTCGGGCGAATTAAAACCGGGTGTGGTATCGTACCAAAACTCCTGCGCATATTCGTAATTCTTTGCGGGCGAACCAGTAACGAATATTTGTATTCTGTGATCACTGGAATCCTCCGGATCTACAGAAGTTGGCCAGCGAATGGAACACCAAACGATGTTGTCATAGGTTACCCATGGCATCCAATGGCTTCCTACGCGTTGTCGTATTCTGGCTTTATATAGAACCGGATCCAACGATAGCGATAGTGGGAATTCATTTATACCCGGACGTTGGGTCACGTCTTCAATCCGCTCATAGAGCAACGGACTGTTGAAATTGGCCGATGTATCAATTTGAAATTGAATGGTATTTGCACATGCCATTTGCCAGGTCCACACCGAGTCTTCATTAAAAAGCACACTTAGTCGTGCTTCAGGAATGTCGTTGCATGGATTGAATTTGGTTCGATGCTCTAAGGTATCAGAGCCGTATGCCAGTACTTTAAGATAAAAGTCACCGCATCGATCAGGGTCATACTGCAGCACTCGGTTTCCAATAACCAACGAGTCAAAGATCGGATTTTGGTAGAGCCCATCGTCATAGATATAGAAATGCAATCGCGACGTGCCGTCTAAGCCCGTGGTAACCGTCTGTCTTATTTGTATTTTTCCATCCCAGCAGCCTCCATTCACACTGTTACGAAACCAAAACTTAGTCCATACGGATTTAACTTCCGACCATGTGCTTGTATCACCATGGTAAATGGTTCTGCTTCTGTAATAATATTGCGTTTCGTCTTTCGAAAAGCGTGCGTTTTTGTCAAATATCTCGGCAAACTGCGAGTTCATATCAGGGGACCGATCAACCTGAATTTGGAAGTGCAGATCAAAATATCGTTTCCCGACCAGTGTTGGCCCAGTGGTTTGAACAGTTATGGTATCCGCATAAACTACGTCTAGCTGCTTGATTGTGGTAAACGTGTATGTGTTAGACCATGTTGATGAATCGTTGCGTTGATAGGTATATACCTTCGCCCGCCAATAATAGGTTTGATTCAGCTTTAACCCAGTCAGACCAAAGTACCGAATGAACGAATCCCTTAGTTGAGGAGAGTCAAAGTTGGGCGAAGTATCGACCTGATAGCGCATTTCTTTACCTCCTACGGGGTAGTTCATGTGTAGGTAAACCTCATTCGGATTTAGGTCTTTTTCCTCTTCAAATGGTGCAACATGTATTGGTGGATCAATGGCAAAAACCGGCTCAACAACCAATAAGGTGAGCAAGCCCAGTAAACAGCTTCTTAGCATCGAAACCAATGGGGATATCACGTTACTTTTGGTCATGCAACGCAATATATAAAAATCTATTAAGCCAAGAGGTCATTCCATGGCCATTTCGATCCTATGCTTGTTCAAGAATTTTGTGGATATCGATGTTTTCCAGAATGGTTTTATCCGTACCATGAATCGCTGTTTGGGCCATAGCTCTTCCCAGTTGTACAGATGTGATGCTTGAACCTTTTCCAAATAGTTTAAGCAGCGGATATAACGCACGAGAAAACGTATACATGAAATTAGGTTCTTTACGGGGCTTAACCGGATAGATATATGCTGGGCGGAATAAGTGGACTGCAGAAAAACCAACGTTCATCAGGTAATTCTCCGCCATTCCCTTATACCGGGCAAAAGCCATTCTACTCTTTTCGGTTTGATCAGCACCTGCACCCGACAGCAAACAGAATGTAGCGTCTGGGCTGCATGTGCGCAGTGCATCCGCAAACACCTGTACATAGTCGACAGTTATTTGACGGAATTGCTCATCTGGCACCGCGTTGGTATAAACACCAACACAAAAAACCGCCGAATCCACGTTTTCAAAATGCGATAAATGGTTTTGGTAATTCATAAAATCCTCTACAACCACTTCGGTTAGTTTAGGATGATGCACTGACCCCTTTCTTCGCACTAATGAAATCACGTTTTTAACGTCATTGGATTCCAGGCAATAGGTTAACGCTTCATGCCCAACCATACCCGTGGCTCCGGTAAACAATATTGTTTTCATTTTATGTATTTAAGTATAAGCCTCCCACCAGCGTTCTCCCTTAAAGTCTAAGTGATTGAATTGCTCTCCAATTCGTGGTGTTAGTACAAGTAAGTTTTGTTTTAATGCCTCTGCGGTATATCGTTCAATCGGTTCTTTCCAGGTGTGTTGCGCCAACGAAAATCCAGCCCAGTGTACGGCAACTGTTCTTTCCGCACCAACATCATTCGCCGCTTTAACGCTTTCCTCAGGATACATGTGAATCTGGTGCCAATTCTCATTGTATTGACCGCATTCCATAAAAGCTATATCGAATGGTCCTAAGCGTTTACCCACTTCTTTAAAATGATCACCATACCCGCCATCTCCGCTAAAATATATGCGGTGTTGTTCGGTAATGAACACCCAACCACCCCAAAGTGATTTCGAGTTATCACGTAAACCTCTTCCCGAAAAATGGCGCGTAGGTGTGAAGGTAATTTGAATTCCCTCTAGTTCTTTGCTGTCCCACCAGTCAAATTCCCGAACTGAATTCGGGTTTACACCCCATTTCTCCAAATGTCTTTCGGCACCAAGGGCGACCCAGTATTGTTTCGTTTTTGCTTTCAATTTGTTGATGCTCGCCATATCCAGGTGATCATAGTGATCATGGGTAAGCAAAATCAAATCGATCGCTGGAAGTTGATCAATAACGTCCAGTGAGTTCTTGGAAAAGCGTTTATTCGGAACTGGTGAAATAGGAGCGGCGTTCGGCCCAAGCATCGGGTCTATAAGGATATTTAACCCGTTTAGCCGCATGAGTAGTACGGAATGACCATACCAAATAAATTGTGGTTCAGTCGAAGACGTGAATCGTTCATTATCAAATGATTGTATTGGCAAAGCATCCTTCGGTTCCCGGCCTTCTGTTTCGAAAAACTGCTTGTACAGTAATTTAGGTAAGGTATGGAAATTCAATTCCATTTTGGTTTCTTCAATGTTCATGAAACGATCATTCTTCCATTGAGGAGATTTACTGTATCGTTGTTTTAAGGCCGGAGTTACCTTGCCTCCAAATTGTTTCGACATATCTTGTATTTAGGCTGTCAACAAACGCGACATGCAATCTAGTGAATTATTTAACTTGTGTCATGATCACACGGTCGAATACCCGATCTCCCAGATACTTTCTGATCCACAACATGGGCTTTGCATATTTACCAGCAACATATCTGGTCTTGGGTCTATTTGAATCAATAGCTTTTACGATAACGTTCGAAATAACCGAAGGTGGGGAGAATGAACCCGGCTTATTATATCCTTCTTGCGTTGCTTTTGCCAGTTGCTTTGAGATATCTTCGTAAGCACCGCCAATAGACCGGTCAACCATGGGTTGGTACATTACATTTCCAAATTCAGTTTCAATCGCACCAGGCTCTATCACAACCACGTCAATGCCAAATGGTTTGAGTTCCAGTCGCAAACAGTCGCTCCAACCTTCCAGTGCATGCTTTGTAGCATGGTAGAAGGCTCCAAGCGGGGTATACATTTTTCCGCCCATAGAAGATATGTTGATGATCTTTCCGCTGCGTTGAGAACGCATGTGAGGCAACACGCGTTGAGTTAGATCTACCAGGCCAAAGAAATTGACGTCAAATTGCCTACGAACGTCGGCTAAGTCGGTGTCTTCTACCGCACCATAAACAGCGTATCCCGCATTATTGATCAATACATCAATTTTCCCATGTGTCTCAATGATTGTCTTCACTACGTTTTGGATATCATCCGAATTAGTGATATCCATTTTTAAGGCGTTCCCACCTGCACTGACCAGATCCTGCATCTTTTCAACTCTTCGAGCTACACCATACACCTCATGGCCTTGTTTGATTAAGTCTAAAGCGGTCTTTTTTCCAATTCCTGAGCTCGCTCCGGTGATTAGAATAACGTTCTTCTTTTTCATTGTACTAGTATTAAGTGATTACTTACTTATTTTGTTTGTAAAATTTTTTATTGACGTATGTATTTTTTGCGCAGCACTTTCAACATGGTCTTCTTATCGATATTGTCTCCTCGTAATATCACTGCCATCACAAAGCCATCCATATAACTTAAGATCAATTGGGTTTCTGCATCAATCTCTTCGAAATTCAACTCTCGAAGTGCATTTGCAATCAGATCATAAATCGGTTTCGACATGGAATCGTCGTAGTACTGCGTTTGCCACTTTAACCCATAGACCAACCGCCAAAACGTATATTCCGACTCGTCTAGAGTAAATGGCAATTCCAACAAGGTTAGAATCAACTCACTCGGATCCTGGATTGATCTCAGGTGCTCTAATTCCTTATAAATCTTATCCTTACCCATTTCCATGATGCTCTTCAACAATCCCAACTTGTTTTCAAAATGTCGAAAAATCAACCCTTCAGAAACACCCGCTTTTTTGGCAATGGCACTGGTTGGAACGGCATCGTATCCTCTGTTCGCAAAAAGCTCTAAGGCCGCCTCTACAATTCGTTGTTGTTTTTCAGTCATGCTTAAATGAGTATTCACTCACAAAGGTAAAGATAAAAGAAGGTTACGACCAAGAAAAAAGCAAGAAATGAGCATTTACTCACTAATGCCGTCTCGATAAGTCTTCAACGCCCGTTCTCGTGCCATTTTATGATCCACGATTGGCCGGGGGTATGTTAACGTGCCCCAATCGGGAAGCCATTTCCGTATGTACTTTTGTTCCGCATCAAATTTTTTCACCTGAGTATCGGGATTAAATATGCGGAAATATGGCGCGGCATCGCAACCAGTTCCTGCCGACCATTGCCAGTTTCCATTGTTGGAGGAAAGCTCATAATCGAGCAACTTTTTGGCAAAATAGGCTTCACCCCATCTCCAATCGATCAGTAGGTGCTTGCACAAGAAACCAGCCGTTATCATACGTACCCGGTTATGCATATAACCCGTAGCATTAAGTTCGCGCATACCCGCATCAACCATCGGGTATCCGGTCATACCTGTACACCAGGCATCAAACTCTTCGTTGTTGTTTCTCCATTGTACTCCGTTATATTTTGATTTGAAGTTTCGCGTAACCACATCTGGAAAATGCCAAAGAATCTGCATGAAAAACTCGCGCCATATAACTTCTGACAACAACACGGCATTGTTCCTAAATGTGTTCACCACTGTTCGCACGCTAATGGTGCCAAATCGCAAATGCGGACTCAAATTGCTTGTCCCATCGATTCCAGGGTAATCCCGTTCATCTTCGTAGTTCTCCAAACCGGAAAGTTGGTACGGTTTAACACCAATTTCAGATTTCTTGAAGCCTATGGAGTTCAGATCTGGAAACTCACTTTTGCTTAACGGGAACCAATTCCATTCGCGCGGAGTATGATTCGCCAGCATGTCTGAAGTAAGTCTACTCAACCACTGATTTTTATACGGTGTATAAACAGTATAGGGCAAACCATCCGCTTTTACCACGCTCCCAATGTCTTGAACGACATGATCTTTAAACTGCAAGAATGCAACTCCCTGCTCTTTCGCCAGATTCTGTATTTGTTTATCGCGCTTGATACCGTACGGCTCATAATCTTCATTACTGTAGATCGCATGTACCTCATATTCAGACAGAATATCGTTCCAAACCTCTACTGGTCTTCCTACATAAACTCGTATACCAGAATTCCAATCCTTTAGCTTGCGATGAATGCCTTCCAGCGTCTCATGAATGAAACCGACACGGGCATCGTCACGATCCAAATCTTCCAGAATATCATCATCAAAAATGAAAACGGGCAGAACCGGTAGACCCGATATTTGTGCATGATAAAGGGCTACGTTGTCTTCCAAACGAAGATCTCGCCTGAACCAAAATACTGCTGTGGGCTGTGTCACACATTACATAACACAACGTATGACATTATGTTTAAACCGATGGGTAGTATTTCTTCTTTAACCAAAAGGCCACACGAACCAATAGTATTAAAGCTGGCACCTCTACCAATGGACCAATGACCCCAGCAAATGCCTGCCCCGAGTTCAGTCCGAATACCCCTATGGCCACGGCTATCGCCAACTCAAAATTGTTGCCGGCAGCGGTAAACGCAATAGACGCGTTTTTATCGTAATCAGCGCCCAGAATTTTACTCAATGCGAAACCTACCAGGAACATAAGCACAAAGTAAATTAACAAGGGGATCGCAATTAACAATACATCCTTAGGCAGTTTGACTATGTGCTCGCCTTTTAAGGAGAACATCACAACAATGGTAAACAATAAGGCAATTAACGTTAATGGAGAAATTCGAGGAATAAATGACTTTTTGTACCACTCTTCTCCTTTACTTCTCACCAATACAATTCGAGTTAGCATACCTGCAAGGAATGGTATACCCAAATAAATGGCTACACTTTCTGCTATAGTAGCAATCGAAATATCAACTACTGCCCCTTCAAAACCAAAAAAGGGAAGAAGCCTGGTAATAAACAGCCAGGCGTAAAAACTGTAACCAAAAACCTGAAACACACTATTTAGTGCAACCAATCCCGCACCATACTCGCTGCTTCCTTCTGCTAAATCGTTCCAAACCAACACCATAGCAATGCACCGCGCCAGTCCAATAAGGATAAGACCAACCATATACTCTGGGTAGTCCTGTAAAAATGTAACTGCAAGAATGAACATCAAAACAGGACCAATAATCCAGTTTAGCAGAAGTGAAATGGAAAGAATCTTAACATTGCCAAACACTTTAGGTAACAACTTATAGTCGACCTTCGCCAGGGGCGGATACATCATCACAATAAGGCCAATTGCAATAGGAACGTTCGTGGTTCCTGAACTCATGCCGTTAATGGCATCGGCAATTGAGGGAAAAACGTATCCAAGCCCGACACCTATTGCCATTGCAAGGAATATCCAGAGGGTTAAATAACGATCTAAGAAGCCCAGTTTCTTTGTGCTAGCCATTTCTATTGCTTTTTACCTGTTTAAACACATAAAGTAGTTCAGTCGCTATTTGGTTGGACCGTTCCATATACATCTTGGCCTCCTGATCTGTCCCATCATACACTTTGGGGTCTTCATAACGTAGCGATATCCGCTGTTCCGTTCCCGGAATAAACGGACAGTTCTCATCGGCATGACTGCAGGTCATAACCGCTGCAAATTGCTCAGCATCATTTTCCGAGTCATCAAAAAGCTTTGAAAACAAACGGACATTTTTCGATTCACCGTAGGAGACCTTATACACCGGGTTTTCACCTTCACCGGCTTCTATCTCAAACCCAGATTTTTGTAGGGCTGTTATCGTTCGTTCGTTACAAGCGGTCACCTCTACACCACCAGAATAACTACGGATCGGAACGTCTTTGTAATGGGCCATTACATCCGCCCAAACTTGAGCCAACTGGCTTCTGCGTGAATTATGCGTGCAGATGAAATTTAAACTAACCTGTTGATTATTAACTATTTTATCCGACACATATTGAATTAACACTTCAAGTTCTTTCTTACGTTCAGCGGAAATCGAATGGGTGTCGGCTGCTTCAATCACGGCCAGCACACCGGGGTAATAATGCGCTTTCATTATTAGATTTAGCAACAGCCTGAACCAGGTATGCAGCTCTCCTTTTCTTGGGTACCGATTTCAGCCAAACTTAGCTTCTTCTTTTGCGTTGGAATACCGCAATTGTCCTTAGCAAGACAGTCCGTATACGTATTGGTAAGTATGAAATCACCGTTTTGGAATTCAAGTCCAAACTTACCAATGGTTCCTGCCTGGTATTCTACCTCTACTTCCTGGTCTTCCATATGTAAGATACGCTCGGAAAGTTCGATTATGCCTTTAAGTTTTTGCGGAGATAATCGATGGTCATAATCTGTGGCCTGCCACAATTGAAAATTTGCTACATTTTCGGTTCGAACTGTACCTCCGCAGTCAATAAAATGTTTAGACACCGATCCGACTTCAGTAACATGAAAGTGCTCAGGAACGTATGTTCCGTCGGGTAATCTAAATCGCACCTGGCCGACATAATCGAGATGGTTTTTAACTTCTGATAACTTCATTGTAGTGTGTATTTAACAGCAATTTTGTTTGTCTATATAGGAATTGAACAATTGATTAAATGCAGCCTTCACCTGGTTCCATATTTCCGGATTAATGCAATAACTAACCGATACACCTTCTATTGTTCCCTGAATGATTCCAACCTCCTTCAACTCGCGTAGGTGTTGGCTGATGGTTGCCTGGGCCAGACCAAGCTCCTGTACGAGGTCGCTGTTGATGCATGCATTGGCATTCACCAGGTGTTGTACAATAGCAATACGGGCCGGATGTGCCAGTACCCGGGCCAGGGAAGCGAGCTGATTTTGCTCCTCTGTAAATAAATCTGTTCGTGTAACTCCCATTTGCTCATCGCAATATTGCGATATATTGATGAGCTAAACAAGAAAGTGATTTCAACAATGTAGTTTTCATTGTATAAACGATTGGTAATCAGTCGCTATTTTTTCTGCTTCCATGCACATACAGTCTTTGAAACTCGTACGTATAAAGATGGAATTGGGTGTCCTGGGGATTCGAACCCTCTTCACCTCAGCCACAACGAGGCGTTTTACCACATAAACTAAAGACACCAGTTTAATTTTAAAGACAACACCGGGAGCATTGTCAACGTAATTCAAATTGAACAACACGCAGGCGACTCGAACTCAAGTCAAAACCGAACTGCGGCACACTATCGGTTTCAATAACCCATGCTCACAGCTCTTACTCAAAGCTCATACGCGCTCTTGCTCTTCACTCACCCTCACACTCAATAAGTACCCCACCCCGGATTCGAACCGGGACGTCACCGCGTTTAAGACGGCTGCCTTTCCCATTTTGGCCAGCAGGGTATATTATCTTATCATGCACAGCAATCCATAGTCACAATACGTGCTCTTGCTCATGCTCATGCCCACTCCGTTGCCCCGACAGGATTCGAACCTGTAACTCTAGAACCAAAATCTAACGTGTTGCCAATTACACCACAGGGCATTCTTACGTTCAACCGCAATGTGATTACCGCATTAAAACTGCGCTCGCTTACATTACTCGTTGTCTGGAAAGCAGGATTCGAACCTGCGACCTCCCGCGTCCAAGGCGGGTAAACAACCACCGTTATCTTTCCAGATGCAACACTGCTCTACCATTCGAAGGTTCCGAGAGACAGTCGAAACCCGGCCCAATGCCGCAGTGCTGTTGTGGAAATGGTAGGGCTCGAACCTACATACTCCATAGAGACCTGATTTACAGTCAGGCGAGCTACCAATTGCTCAACATTTCCTTTCTAAGCTTAAACCCAATAAACGGCTCGTAACATGCTCAGTATTCACACCCTTGCTCAAAACTCACGCTCTTGCTCTTCACTCACTCTCACCCTCACTCTCAATAAGTACCTTACCCTGGATTCGAACCAGGAAATCACCGTGTTTGAGACGGCAGCCTTTTCCATTTTGGCCAGTAAGGCATGTAAACTCAATTTCAACGACTCATACTCGAAGCGCACGCCCTTGCTCTTCACTCACCCTCACTCTCAATAAGTACCCCACCCCGGATTCGAACCGGGAAATCATGGTGCCTAAAACCACAGCCTTTTCCATTTTGGCCAGCAGGGTATTTCAATATATCCGTAATCCTATGCTAAAATCTCCTTTAGCTTTCGAGACAAGGAAGAGATTCGAACTCTCATAAAACGGGTTTGCAATCCGTTGCTTTAACCATTCAGCCACCTTGTCGTTGCGGAGAATAAAGGAATCGAACCTTTACCACGAAAACGTGAACTCGCTTAGCAGGCGAGCGCAACAAACCAATATTTGCCTACTCTCCAGTTCGTGCGGAAGAAGAGGGAATCGAACCCCCACGAGCCATTAACTCCGAACAGTTTTCAAGACTGTGGCCACCACCAATTGGCTTGTTCTTCCAAAAAAATGCGCATAAAAAAAGCATCTCGGAGAGGAGATGCTTTAATCAAAATTTCTGTTCTAATCCGATTACATGCATAACAACCTCTCCGCTTCGATTTCATACGACGGCGAATAACATAATGATTGCAGACAGAGCGATAGGCTCTGGGGCATATGTGCTTTATGTGTATACATATTCATGTCTTTCTTTTTGTAGTTTGACAATGCAAAGATGAAACGCGTTTTTCAAAAAACAAATTTTATTTGGCTGATAATCAGCAACTTAAATATTTTTTGGACAATACGATTCTACCCCGCTTTTAGCAGATTATGACGTGCCTTCTAACTGTCTGTCTCCCAATTCGTTGCCGTTTGTCTTAATGGTATGTGGTCTTAACTTTTTTCTAAAAAATTTTCAAAAAAAAAGCGCTCAACTGTGTTGAGCGCCTCTCCTTTTATATTCTTTTACGTCTTAAAATTGGACATAGCACCAACACCTATACATACCGCTTGACGGTAAATATTGCAGTGAAACGCAGCTATGACAATTGTTTGTTATCATTTTACAACTGCGAAAGTCCTGAATCTGAACGTCTTCTCCAAGACAGTCGATCGTTAATTACATAAGTATGTCGTTTTCGTCTTGGATCCTGTCGGGTAACGATACTTCACCCATAGACTCCAAAATGTCGCGTTCGATGGTTCTGCTCAGAGCCGAAATTGGAATATCATTGGCAGCGTTCTCAAATGGGTCTTGAATAGATTCCGCGATATTTTGGATCATGCCAAACGTAAAACCTACACTCACGTGCACAACAACGGCGGTATATCCCAATGCGCCAACCAAACACCATGGCAAAACCAGTAAAAACAGATTGATAAAAACCAATGTGAATAGTGCATACTGCGTTGGAAATACCGTATTCTTAATTCGCTCACATTTCCCCTGTGCGTTGCACAGGCGTTGTAACGTTGAGCTGATCTTACGGTAGTAAAAATCGTCTATCGATTTATTGACCAAAAGCGCCTTCGCGTCAGATTCCTGAAGGAGCAATAGGTCATTGACCTGGTTCTCCTTTTGAACCAAACGGTCGTAGTCTTGTGGAACCAAATAGGTTCTCAGCGCCTCTTCCTGTGGTGTTTTTCTCAAATGCGAAGTCAGGGCCCAGCACCATGCTATATGTCTTCTCAAAATCCGTGTACGCATTTCAACCTCAGACTCCGATCCGTAGCACATAATTTGTCGGCTTAAGTTTCTCGATTCGTTCACAATCTCACCCCATACCTTTCGCGCTTCCCACCAACGTTGGTAAGCGGAGTTCGTTCTAAAGCCTAAAAACAACGAAATCGCCGTTCCAAGAATTGACGCCACCGTCAGGGGCATATTGAGTTGGAGCATATTGGACTTGGCCAGGTAAACAACCACGGTTCCGTATATTGCCCACCACAATGGGCGAAGATAAGATGTCTTCTTGCCCGTTGGATAAAACTTGTTTGTTGTTAACACAGGTACTGCTTATCTAAATGCAAACTCTTCTTCGTAAATCAACCCCTTGCTTACCCCAAGTTTAATTAAGCCTTTCCGGATTGATGTCTTAAGTGCCGCTGGACCACATAACATATAAGCGCTTTTCGTTTGAGGTTTGTAAATGTCTTGTGCACTAATAAATCCGCGTTCGCTCGAACTCCAGACTGTGTATGTAAAGTTTTTGTGCCGATCGGCATATTCTTGAATTTCATGTGTGTAAACCGCTTCTGTTTGGTTTGAAACACACCAGAATAAATGAACTTGTTTGTCGCCAAGCTCGTGCAGAAGTGCTAGAAATGGTGTTATACCTATACCACCGGCTACCCATACCTGACTTTCTTCTGTGATAAACTCAGAGGAAAACTGACCATAAGGACCTTCTACCAGCGCCTTGTCCCCAACGGAAATGCTGTCGGCCATCTTATTTGTGTAGTCACCTAAATCCTTGACTGTTACGCGTATTGTTTCAGCATCTGGATGGCTACTTATGGTGAATGGATGTTGCTCTTTTTTGTTTAAATCCGGAAACTTAAAAAAAGCAAACTGCCCTGCATGATACTTCATCCCTGATCCCTGACTTTGTAATTCAATTTCTGTTATACCATTGCCCTTAGCCACATTCCCGGTAACCACATATTCCATGGTAGGGTTAACGATTCGAAATAGAAATGCGCGATACACCCAGGCTACGATACCTACTGCTGACATACCGAATACATAGATCCGCGTAATAGGCAGTTCCCTTATCAAACTGTTGACCATGAGTCCATGTACAACGCCCATTACATAAAATATACCCATCAAACGATGGATATTGATCCACTTGTGATAGGGTAACTTTTTCTTGAAAACCGGCGCTGCGGAAAGTACCACACCTATTAATATGAGTACGAAGGCATAGAAGCCCAGTGGTTTACCCAGAGTGAATTCAGTCAAGTCTCGAGGTACGGTAATAAAATGGGCAATCAGCAGTGTTACGGCGATTACACCTGATCGACGATGAATGAGGTACATTTTATCCAACCCGCCAAAGATTCGCTCCACCCATCTGGCTCGGGTAGCCATCAAAAAGTTAAAAGCAAAAACGGTTACTACCCACGATGAAAAGATTTCACCTAGAATTCGATGAATGTTACTCCACTTGACCTGGTTGAGTTCTCCAAAGAATAAGGTACTGGAAGAAACCTCTACAAACGAACCGTCATACATATAGAGGTCAATGGCCCAAAAACCAAGGTGAATTAGGACAATAATTGGAAAATAGATTTCCTGTTTAAGAAACTTCATGCTACACTTTTGGCAGCAAACCTATTTTCTTTTGATCTCCTTTAATTGTACAAATCGGTCATGTCGTTCTCGATATAAATCCCCAGGAGAGACATTGGTGTGTTTTCTGATTTGTTTAATGAAGTGAGCCTGATCGTAGAAGCCTTCGTCTGGGTACAATTTACCGTTGGTGATCTCCGGATACGAGTCGTAACATCGTTGAATATCAAGGTATTGCTTTAATGAAACCCCAATATATTTGTTTAAATACCGATTAATCTGCCGTGAACTCCAACCAATACTCGATTCAATTTCCTTAACCGTTGCTTTACCACGAGCCTGGTCAAGGTATCGCGACAAATGGACTTTCTTCTCTACGATATCATCTCCGGAACTTAGGGCTTTTCTTACCTGCCATTCTATATGCTGAACGGTATCATCGAATTTCCCGAAGGTAAACGTGTTTATTCCCCAAAAATCCTCCGGTAACACTTCGCGACCCTGAGAAAGGTGACCGATCGATCGCCCAAATACATATTCGGGCGCAAGAATTTTGAATCGGGTGCCATATACGGTTACACCAGGTGGTATTTTCACCTCAATCTGATTCACCCAAATACCAGTCAAAAAAAGGGCTTTGAGCTCCGTACTTTCCAAATACATGATCACTTTGAAATAACTATCGGGAAGAATAGTCATCTGTTGAGTTTTACCAGATGCATTATAGTGTTCCCAAAACGAATGGATCATATCCCCAAGGTCTCTGGAGGGTTCCACGTGACGATATGAGTACGACTGGCTTTCCACGTAGGTTTACAACTGAACAAAAATACGATTTACATGTATTCTACCTCCTATATAAGGCATCAATAAGAACAGGAAATAGCACTGGTCTAAACTATTACGGGTTATTCCCAGCCTGTTAACTATACTACATCAATTCTGGGTACTCTGCAGGATCGGCTTCATGCATCATGTTGTAAATAGCAATGAAGATATCCTCGGCGTTGGGCTTAGAGAAATAGTCCCCATCCGTACCATAAGCAGGCCTGTGTGCCCGTGACGAAATCGTCTTTGGTGCAGAATCTAAATGGATATAACCGTTTTGCTTTTCCAATACCTGTTGCAACATATAAGCTGTGGTTCCACCTGGTACGTCTTCGTCCAGGAATACAACCCGATTGGTTTTTTCTAACGACTTAACAATGTCTTTATTCAAATCAAAAGGCAACAACGACTGCACGTCAATCAATTCCACGGAAATACCATGTTCCTCTAGCTGCTTCATGGCATCCTGAGCAATGCGTACACAAGACCCGTACGTAACCAGCGTTACATCTGTGCCTTCTTCCATCACCTCAACCTCGCCCAGGGGCATTGTGTAAGAACTCAGGTTGTCGGGCAGTCTTTCTTTTAGTCGGTAACCGTTAAGGCATTCCACCACAAGTGCAGGCTCGTCGCTTTGCAATAAGGTATTATAAAAACCTGCAGCTTTAACCATGTTTCTTGGAACCAATACGTGCATCCCTCGCACTGCATTTATGATCATCGCCATAGGTGATCCACTATGCCAGATGCCTTCCAACCGGTGCCCACGTGTTCGAATAATAACAGGATTCTTTTGCCCCCCTTTGGTACGATACTGCAACGTAGCGATATCGTCACTCATGATTTGGATGGCATAGATTAGGTAATCCAGGTACTGAATCTCGGCAATTGGTCGTAAACCACGTATTGCAGCTCCCACGGCCTGACCGATGATGGTGTTTTCGCGAATACCGGTATCCATCACCCGATTCGCTCCATGTTTCTCCTGAAGGCCGGCAAAACCTTGATTCACATCTCCAATATGCCCCACGTCTTCACCGAATGCCATTACACGAGGATCTCTGGTTAAGGCCAAATCAAAACAGTTCTGTAAGATTTCGAAACCATTCATTTCCGGACTATCATCGCTATACGCTGCTGGTATTTCGTTGACATTCAACGATCTCCATTGCGACTGGCTATGTAAATGACTGCTATAACGCTCGAAATTCAGCGCTTTGTACGCGTCGTACCAGTTCAACAGTGCCTGACGTGCATCCGAAGATTCACCTGCTGTCAACCGTATGGCCTTTACTGCAGCAACACCCAAATCTTTACGAATAGGCTCTCGATTTGCGTTTAACGCGTTAAGCAGTTCCTGAACACCTCCTTGTTGTGTATTACCGGTTAATTCTGTTAGCACCGACACCAATTCCGCTTTTTCGGATTTTAACGGATTCAAATATGCATTCCAAGCCTCTGACTTTGCATCCTTTACTCCCTGTAACGCATCGGCCTCCAGGCTATCCAGTTCCTCCTCATTCGCCAATCCAGATTTAACAATCCATTGACGCATTTGAGCAATACAGTCATATTCAGCTTCCCAGGCCAAACGGTCTTTCGACTTGTAACGTTCGTGCGAACCTGATGTCGAATGCCCTTGAGGCTGAGTCACCTCTGTTACATGGATAATCGCTGGTGAATGTGTCTTTCTGCATTTGTCGGCTGCTTTCGCATACGTCTTCAACAACTCGGCATAATCCCATCCTTTTACCGTGTATAAATCAAAGCCCTTACCATCCTTATCGGTTTTAAACCCTTTAAGAATCGAGCTCAGGTTTTCCTTTGTTGTCTGATATTTAGCCGGTACTGAAATACCGTAGTCGTCATCCCAAATAGATACCAGCATTGGTATCTGAAGTACACCTGCGGCATTTATACTCTCCCAGAAAGGTCCTTCACTTGTACTGGCATTTCCAATGGTTCCAAAAGCGATTTCATTCCCATTGATGGAGAAATCATCCATATCGCTCAACAGTTCATTTTCACGGTACAGTTTTGAAGCCCAGGCCAAACCAACCAATCGGCTCATTTGTCCGGCGGTAGGACTAATATCTGAAGATGAGTTGAAAGAGTCTGTCTGTTTTTTCCAGCTGCCGTCTTCGTTCAATAAACGTGTTCCAAAGTGGCCGTTCATACTTCTTCCGGCACTGGCTGGTTCAGCTTCAACATCGGTAATTGCGTACAACTGAGCAAAGAATTCACGCACATTGCTCATGCCTTTGGCAAACATAAACGTCTGATCGCGATAGTAACCTGAACGGAAGTCACCTTGTTTGAACACCTTGGCCATAGCCAACTGTGCCACTTCTTTACCATCGCCAAAAATTCCGAATTTCGCCTTACCGGTAAGTACTTCCTTCCGACCAATTAGGCTGGCCTGACGGCTTTCAAAGGCTACGCGATAATCATTTAAGACTTCCTCCCTAAATTCCGACTTACTTAAATTTCGTTTCTCCGCCACTTGACTCATGTAAAATTGATTTGAAACTGTTGAAAAAAACCACTCTATTTGTTGGCCAATTCTGCCGACTTTGAGTGGTGCAAAAGTACGATTTTACCCGTATTTTTCTCAACAAAGATCAGTCTCTATTGTTGTCTTAATACCGATGTCTTACAACTACGAGGAAATAGCGCAAAACAGTGACAAACATCCGGTGATTTTCTTTGACGGATATTGCAACCTGTGTAACTCCAGTGTTGACTTTATTGTGCGCCACGATCGGAAACGCAAATTCCGATTTGCCTCACTCCAATCTGAAGCAGCAAAACATCTGATCGGTGATGGGCCAATTGCACTGGATGATCCTTCCAGCTTTGTATTATACATCAACCAAAAACAAAAGACCCAATCCACGGCAGCACTTCGTGTACTTACGGGACTAGGCCTTCCCTATTGTTTAGCCGGTATTTTTTTTATCGTACCTCGCTTTATTCGCAACTGGGCTTATCGGAAAATCTCTAAAAACAGATACGCCTGGTTTGGTAAAAAGGAAACGTGTAGGCTTCCTACCGAAGAAGAACGAGGCTTGTTTTACGGCTAATCTAAGGTCGCCAGCTTTGCAGCTGTGCTTCTTTTTACACTCAAATTTTGTGGGTCTCCTTTATACTTTAGACTGGAAACACCTTCCATGTCTCCTTTCAATTCATTTAAGGCATAAACCTCAGCCTTACTTGCACCGCTCATATCAACATTGATATTGTCTGCAATAACCTCATCTGCGTGTAGTTTAGACACTCCACTCATTTCGACAAGCATGAGATCTACATTTCCGGTAACAAACGATTTGGATGCTCCTTCGAGATTCAAGGATATCTTTTCGGCTGTAACGTCTTCCAGGCGCAGTTCGGAAGCACCTTCTACCGAAACATCCAGGTAGTCCTTCTTTTTGTCACCCGATGAGCATTTTACCTTGCTTGCGCCACCTACTTCGAGCGACTTAAGGTTAGGCATATATACCTTAATGGTTTTGTTTTGATCACTTTTCAATTGCGTGCCTGGTTTGAGCGATAACCTCAATTTATTGTTATTGATGTTTACTTCAACCAGATCCTCAAAATCTCCTTCGCTGGGAATAGAAATATTGCTGGGTCTACCTTCAATGATATTTACACGCAATGCTCCAGAGACATCGACCTTATTGAAACCGCGTGACGCGTTGTTTTCGTAGGGTGTTCCGGAAATGGTTGATTCTCCGCCGGTGCAATCTACACAGGAAAGACCTGCTACCGTCATTTCAAATGTATGCCCGGCCATATGCGGATCGTAGATATCCTGTAAATTCTTGATATCGTCAATAATGCGTTTTGTATTGTTGTGGAAAATCACCGACTTACCCACAGGTAACATCACCACTAATTTCAGACGAGGAATTCGTGTGTTCCCGTCTTTGATCAGTCGCGCACGCTCACTCACCATTAACGTATTCCCATCCAACTTGTACGAGTTTGATATATTTGATGCTGCTTCTTTTGCCTGGATTTCATTTCGGCCGCGCGCTGATTTGATCACCTGCAACTGAATCTCATCTCCAACACTCTCCACCACATCAAGTCGTACATCACTTCTACCATCTTTGTAATTCGCATCGATTAAGTCATTTACTCGAATTACTAAGGTATCACTATCGATGTATAGATCTTTCGTGGTTTTGTCTGTACCCGTTATTCTATATTGATTGGCATTATAGAAGAACCCTACTATAGCGATCACAATGGCTAGTAACCAGGCGGATAAAACGCCCTGTTTTACCACCTTGGTCGGTTTAGGAACCGGGAAGATTTCAGGCAAGATTTTCATGGCAAGGTATACCAAAGGAATGGCGAAAATCAAGTAGGCCGCAATTTTGAATACCAGCGCACCTGAATCTGTAAACACCATGTGCAGGGTTTGCCCATCAATGTGCATATTGTTGTTGATGTGGAATGGAATTCCATCGAACAGGAAGCCAATAAATGTTGCAACAAGTGCCATGATTATACCTACAAAGAATAGCACGGCAAAAAGCTTGAAGAACGCTCCAAAAATATGTCTCAGGAAATCGATAATCTTTTCAAAAAAGTTACTTACGGTACGACGATTCTCCGGTGTCGCGATTCGGTTGTAGGCCGAAGTTGCTTCTTTGTGTATCGTGTTTTTTATATTCTCGATCGTAGGGGCTTCGCCCATCATTTCTAGTTTTTCGGCCGTCGTTTTGGCCTCTGGTAACACCGCCCAAAGGATGATGTACAACCAGAAACCAAACCCGAATACCGCTAGAGAGACAAACCAAAGGATTCTCAGAATCGTAGCATCAATGTCGAAGTAGCGGGCCAGACCGCCACAAACACCACCTACTCTTTTGTTTTCCCCGTCTCGAAACAATCTACGACGGCCTTTTGCGCGATTTGCTTGCTGGGCTTTTGGCTCTTGCGTTTCTGTTGTTTCTTCTTCAAACTCCTCGAAATCCGATGGATACCCCATGTTTTGAGCTACTTCCTTAACGTCATCCGTATTGATGGATACTTTTCCAGAAGTAAGCTTGGACTGAAGCATTTCCGCAATGCGCAGTTCAATGTCATTTACAATTTCTTCACCATTTTCGGTGTTTGCAAAATGTTCATTGATGTTCTTCAGATAATCGCGAAGTGCGTCATACGCGTCCTCCTCGATCGTAATGGCAATTCCGCCAATGTTAATGGTAACTATCTTATTCATTTTTAAACTATAGGCTTGTTAATTGTTTAACCGAAAAACTGAGGTCGCCCCACGTTTTATCGAGCTCGGCAAGAAACTTCTTACCTTCTTCAGTTATGGTATAATATTTACGCGGTGGCCCCTGAACTGACTCTTTCCAGTTGTAGGTAAGAAATCCCGCATTCTTTAATCGTGTTAGTAACGGATATAGCGTTCCTTCCACAATGAGCAACTTGGCCTCCTTGAGATTGCTGATAATGTCGGAGGCGTAAATCTCCTCCTTGCTAATAATAGCCATTATGCAATACTCCAGGATTCCCTTTCGCATCTGTGACTGTATATTTTCTAATTTCATTGTATTCGAAATCAAATTGGTAATGCAAATATATATGCTTAATATGGTACTATGCAATACAAAGTACTATAAAAATGACATTTCCATCGATAAATGTGCTGTTTTTAAGAAATTATTGGGTTAATCCCAGCACTCCATGAGCAACAGAATGCCAGATTGAAATTTTATTTCGACGATGCCTTCTTCGTCTACTTCATTGCTGCTTCCGGTTCTTTCCGGCAGAATAAAATCGGCAGCATTCAGATTATAGCGTAATCCAGATGTACTAAGCCCCATCACATCCGTTAAGGGCAACAATGAAAGCACACTGCCTTTCGGATAAAACTTGCTATATCCCTCTCCACCTGCCTGCAAACAAAATGCACGTGAATAGTCGTCAAGCATACAAAGCGGTAACTGACTATGATACTTGGCCATGGTGATAATATTATTATGAGTGTGATCCATGCGTTTGCCTGTGGCCCATACAATATTTGCCGCCTTATGGCCCTGGTCAATGAGGTAACGTATGCCTTTTTCCAGATCCGTCATCTCCTGATCCTCCGAATACACCCAATCAATATGTTGCTCTTCATCAACACTTAGGCGGTTGACGTTCAGACTGTCAAAGTCGCCCAATACGGCATCCACCTTTATACCTTTCATCAGTACCCGGTCCAGTGCCCCATCGAGTACTAAAACAAACGGGTTCCATTCCAATAACTGATTTAATAAGTCGTTACTGCACTCATCGCCATTGGCAATTATCAGCGCTGGCTCCTGTTTATCTCGTACAAAATGGTGTGAAGACATTCTTTACCTGGTAATTACAACTTTCTCTAATGAATGCCTTTTATTTGTTAGGCATTACCTTAACTGTGGTGCGCAAAACTACAAGATGCGTTCAACATTCATATTATCATTGTGTGTAATCCTTTTTGCTTCGTGTAAACGCGACCAAAAGCAATGGGAAACCAACATACTAACACCGGTCTTTCAAGCCAATTTGGGTTTGGACGACTTACTAGATGACAGCCTTTTAATCACCAATACCGATAAAAGCTACCACCTTAATTACAATTACATTTACGATATTGATAGTGTAGGAAACTACCTCGATGTTCCGGATACCTTAGATAAGGTACGTATTACACTAGACAAGCTGGTGTTGGCCGATAAGACCTACATCGACACCTTTACCTTGCGCCAAATGGATCCGACCACCGGACTATTGGACGGGTTGACGTTGCCTTTCGAAGCGCAGCGCATTGAAAACCCACAAGGTGAACAGGAGATTGATGTGAGTGAGGAGTTCTTCCAAACGGCAAAATTTAATAAAGGTTTTCTGGACTTAACCATCCATAACGACCTACCTGTTTATGTAGAGAACATCATTTTTAAGTTGGCAAACAAGGCCAATGGAGAGGTTGTTGCTCAAGACACGTTCAGCGATATTGCTCCGAATTCTTCCGCTCAAAAGGCGATTGATCTGGCCGGTAAAACGGTGGATGGTGTTATGGTTGGAAGCATCCTGCTTGTTGAAACCCGTGCAAGTAATGGGCCTGTATTAATTGATGCGGATAAAGGAGTGCGGCTCGAGTTGGCAGTGCGTGATCTGGAACCGGAATTCGCTACAGCAATCTTTCCAGAACAAACACTGGTGGAGGACAAACAAGAAGTAGTTTACCGGTTTGGTGGTCCTCAAATTACAGAGATCAAGGCGCGCAGTGGTCTTGTGCGCATGAAAATTTCCAGCACCATTGAGGAAGAAATCATCATCGATTATTCGTTCCCACACAGCGGTGAAGGTGGTGATTTTAATAAGCCATTCATTCGACAATATCGAGTACCTCCTGCAAAACCCGGGCAAGTTCAGGTCATTGAGGGCGATTTCCCGATCGATGGCTTTGTAATGCAGTATAAAGGTAAGGATCCGAGCGAGCCCCCCTTCTTCAACACGGTTTACAGTGAACTTGTAGCACGGACGGTTTATTCAGGAGAGGTTCGAAATTTGTCGCTCGATGACTTTGTTGAAATTGAATTTGGCCTGGTTGAAGTGAAACCAGAATATGCTTTTGGCGACTTTGGTTACAAAAAATTCAACGTCTCAGAATCCAGAGACATTCCAATATTTAAAAATATTCGGGGTGATGTGAACTTCGAAGATGTTCAAATGGTATTGACCATTGAAAATGCTTTTGGTATTGAGGCGCTCACAACAGTCAACCACATTAGGGGCATAAATACGAGAAGCAATGCTGAGGTATCTCTCACGCATCCAACCCTTATCGGTAACGATGTGCTTATTCGTCGGGCAAGTAACCCACCCTTGAGTGCGCGCACCTATCCATTCTTCTTTGATGAGTCAACATCAAATATTAAGTCGTTCTTCAACATCTTACCCGATAAGATTGAAACCGATATGCAATTGATTAGCCGACCAAACGGCAGTCAGGATTACACCGATTTCGTGAAAGACGAAAGCTACCTAAGGGCCAGCCTATCACTCGATGTTCCCGTACAATTCTCAGCCACCAATCTGAGTCTGGTGCAAAAACAACGCTTCGATTTTAATGCACTCGCACAATCCGATCGGATTAAAAGCGGTGAGTTTAAACTGGAGGTTGAAAACGATTTCCCGTACGACCTGTCACTACAAATGGAATTCCTTACGGAAGACGACTCGGTGTTGGTTCAACTCTTTGGTGATGGTCAGAAAGTAGAAGCCGCAGATGTGGACCCAGGTACGGGCAAAACTACAGGTGGGCGTAATTCGTATCTGGTTGCTCAAATTGACGAAGCCACCATGGATTTGCTTCGCGATGCAGTAAAAATCAGGATTCGTGCCACACTGGATAGCCCGGAGGGCCGATCAACCAAAATATTTAGCGATTACAAACTAAAAACAAAACTCATTGCTGACTTTATCTATGAACAAGCGATTTAGCCTGGTGTTATTCCTGGCTGTTGCCTGGATGCCAGTATACGCACAATTAGACTCCTTTCCTTCCTTCAATAATCTTCAGAACCAACAAGGAAGCTTCTTATTGGCGAAATCTGAACTTGGTATTGGATCTAACTTCCTGAACAGGGATTTGGTTTTCAACGATTTTTGGTCGTCGGAGCTAATTGAAAGCCAGGTGAATCAACTGAATTCTACCAATCGCTTTGGTGCGTATAATCGATCCTCTATTCAATTTCATACAGGCGTTGATACGGCAGCGAAGTGGCGTAAATCGTTCGGAATTGGTTACATGTCTCTAATTGGGGTTACCGCTTCCGACGCCTTTATAAAAACCGTGCTGGAAGGCAACAAACCCAATCGAAGTATAGACTTTTCCAATCCGCACCGTTACGAGCTCTGGAATACCGTTTCGTTTGACTTCGGCTTCAATGATTATGATGCGGTTAAAAGAAGAAAACAATCCATCACACTTTCGTTGGTCGGTGGGTTAAACTATCTCAATTTCGCCGCAGACGGAGGATCATTGCAAACAGATAGCAGTGGTGGACGAATCAGTCTAACCGACTCGGACATCTCCTTAGCCAGTAATACCAACGATGGGCTTTCCGGATATGGTTTCACGTTGAGCTATGCGATGACAAAAGAGGTTAATACGTCTTCGCTACTGAGCATTAAAGCCGAAAACCTGGGCTTTATTCGTTACGATATAAGGTCTTATGACCTGGTGTCTACCACCTCCTTTGAAGGCTTCGACGTTACAACGCCTATTCGAACAGGTGACGAAATAAACCTTCAAGATTCTGTTGAGGATCAGTTTATTACACAGGATTCCGGTTCCAGAATTGTTCCGTTTCCTGCCCGACTCGAAATCGGATATCAACATACCTTATCCAGCCAAAATGCGATCGAAGCATCACTGAGTTATCTTCATTTCCCTGGATACATGCCGCAATTTGAGGGCTTGTACCTTCAACGCATCGGACAATCACAAGCGCTATGGAAAATTGGAGCCCGGCTCGGTGGTTTCGGCGGCTACGCACTACGTCTTGGATTGGAGTTGCCTATGGGTGATACTTCCGGCTTACAATTAGACATTGCAGGAGCAGAGTCTATGGCCTCGTCCAACCTGCCCGTAAACTGGTTTGGTCGATTCGGGTTAATTATTGGGCTGTA
>DIYD01000266.1 GCA_002428905.1 Bacteroidetes bacterium UBA6063
ATCCAGGCGAAAAAATGCCGAAGACGCGTGTAGCGACTTGTTTAAAAACAAGCATCCGGCGGCTGGTATTTCTGTACCGAACCCCTTAGCTGTTTCGTCATTTTCATCACCATTATAACCGTAAACCAAATTACGATTTACATCCGTTGACACCACATTATCTGCATGATTACCTAGCTGATAATCAACATATTGCCCGAAATAAAATGGGGCGTAATCCCGATCTGATCGGTTAACTACGTAATACCGGGCAAACACCACATGCTCGATTTGAGGTGCATCGTAGGAATAAAGCAAACCCTGCACCTCGACACCTAGTTTATTCGATTGAGGCAACACATTTTCTCCGTATAAATCATTTGCAATGAAATACGCAGCATTGTCACCCAAAAAACTGGGGTAATCTCCGTTTTCCGGATCGTATTTCCCATTACCATTGTAATCGATAAACGGTGCTAAATAGGCATTTACATTCGACTCATTGTGATTGGCTGGCCATTCCTTGATTGAGGCGGGTATTTCGTAACCCGTTGTGTTGAATTTGCGCACATGAAGTTCAACTTCTTCCCGGGAAACGTGCCAAACTTTCGCCCAACTCAACTCATCTTTTGGTAATCGGGTTACCGTGTCGATAGGTCCAGACCACCATTGAGGTTCCGAAGCCATAATATTTCGGTTGGCGTATATGTCATTGTCTACCTTACCTAATAACCAACTGGCCGAGTATTTAAAGAAATGTTTCCCCAGTTGATTGGTGTATTGCGACCAGGGTTCTCCTGATTTTGTTGTAAAAAGCTGACCATTTGGTTGAACCAGCGCTTCAAACGACTGATTACGAACAATGCCAGAATCTACTTGAGAATATCCGTGTACTGCGCCTATAATTAGCGCTACTAAAATGTGAATTCCTGAACGTTTTAGATTACAAGCCATACTTTAGACCAATCATAAAGCCGTAGCCCTGATCCCATTGGTTTAACGTATAATCCTGATTATTTGTTGGCGACAAGTAGAAAGTAGCACGCGGTTCGAACAATGCAGTCATGCGATCATTCAATCGAACTGCTGCTCCTGCCCCACCACTTAGCGATGCACCAAATTGTGTTCTTCCAAAACCAGATAAATCGGTTAATTGATTATTTGCTCCAAGCACTTGTCCATTTGCTCGAGTCATAAATTCAAGTCCGGCGCTTCCGTTTATAAAGATACCCAAGTTCTTATTCAGGTATAATGTATATCTAAAACCTAACGGCACAACAAAGTGATTGTAGTTATTGAGCGACGTAACATTATTTTCTACAGTTACGTGGTTGGTCACTGTGTCATACACCGTAATCGTGCGTGGGCCATATACCGGGTGATACTCTATTACCTGACGTGATGTTACTTCGGTAGAACTGGTTGTATGCATTTCAACATAGTTCATACGCTCACGTCTGTTGAAGTAATTCACTCCAAGATATGCATCAATATTTGGCGAGATACTGTAATTTAACGTCACTTCGGCCGTATTCGAGTACAATGCCTTTTCTGCATCATTACGTGCATTAATCAAACTCGATTCTCCAACATTGTCGAATCTTCGGTTACCTGTAGACGGACCGTAACTCATTGCAACAGACCATTTACGAACCGGGGTAGCTGGTGCAGTACCCATCATATCCTGATCGTCATTTACATCGTTAGCCTGATCACTCTTCGTATCGTCTGCCTGCGCTATATCTGCGTCAGCATTTTGCTGATCGTCTTCCGTTTCCGGAGCCTTGTCTTGATTATCACCGTCCTTTTGCGCGATTTCCGTATTATCGGCATCATTGGATTGGTCGTCCTCTACACCTGGTTGATCTGTATCACTTCCAGGCTCAGTACTTCCATCGTCACCACTGTTTGTAGTTACAACTTCCGGAGTTGGATTTTCATCCTGTGCAGGGTTTGTTTCTGCCGGATTCGAAGGAGAAGATCCTTCCGCTTCACTTCCAATTGTTTGTGGTGTATTGTTTGGCTGATTTTCAACGATCACTACAGAATTGTCGTCAACCTCCTGCGCATCTCCGGTTGCTACATTATTAACCGTATTGTCATCTGTAAGGTGGTCATCAATTTGTTCATTATTGGTTGTCACCTCACCTTGAGTTGAATTCTCATTCGTTGATGTTGTCGTTTGGTTGATTGGTTGTTCCGCAACCACAGGTGTGTTTACGTTCTCACTGGTAGTTGGTTTTCCAAATGGGTTTATCAGCATCAAAATACCTGCTATAACTGCAACAGCAGCGGCAATTCGATACTTATATAACGACAACTTATTTCTAAGGACGTACCATGGAGTACGTTTTTCAAAAACCTTATCCATCACATTAGGAGCTGCCTCCTCGTGGTGGTAGACCAGGTCTCTTACCTTATCTTCAAAACTTTGTTGTTTCATTACTTTACTTTCAATTTTTCAATCATCTGCTTAAGATTTCTTCTCGCCCGCGCATATTGCGAGCGAGAAGTACTCTCATTAATGTTTAGTAGTTCACCAATTTCTTTATGGCTATATCCTTCAATTGCGAAGAGATTAAATACCACTTTATATCCTTCTGGCAACGTATCTATCATCGCCATGATTTCCTTTGCCCCTATTCCATCCAATACACTCACCGAAGTCATCGGTTCCTGTACATTTTCTAAATCTCCTGGCTCGAATTTATTTGCCCGTTTTTCCCAACTCCGTAGAGCCGTGTTAACCATTATTCGGCGCATCCAACCTTCAAAGCTTCCTTCTCTTCTGAACTTTGATATCTTGTCGAAGATCTTTATAAAAGCTTCCTGCAACACATCTTCCGCCTCCTGCCTGCTGTTGGAATATCGCAAACACACCGCAAACATTTTGTCGGCATACTTTTTATACAACATCCCCTGCATCTGGCGATCTTCACGAATACATCCTTCTATAAGATCCTCATCACTCTTCATCCAAT
>DIYD01000229.1 GCA_002428905.1 Bacteroidetes bacterium UBA6063
GCATTGGTACCCACATGATTGATGGTTACCACTTCCTTGATCTTAGGTATGGTGAGCGCATCACCGTTCTTGAGCACCAGGTTATACTTCGACGTGTACTTTCGATTTGTGATCAGGTCCATTCGAGTCACAATTAATCCGATGTTGTCTTCAGACCGGTTCAGAGTACCTGCTTCAGGGAAGGCCTCATCCGTGAATCCACCTGCACGTTCGATCAAGCTACTTATGCGCTCGTTCGGCTCCATCAGTGCATATAACCCTGGGTACTTTACTTCGCCATTTACGTTAACGTACTGGATCGGTTCAAAGTCTGGTGTCGTTCGAACCACAATGTGGTCAAACGGTTGAAACTCAAAATCGATATTGTCATTCAATGGTTGTAAATCATGGTCAATTTCAATCGTAGTGGCGTACGTAACGGTCGGTTCGTTGTTCTCTACTTTTAATCGGAAGATATCGATTTTATTACTTGCTGCTTCGCGCTTAAGTCCGCCTGCCATAACCAACACATCTTTAAACGATAGGGAAGGGTCATAAATAAACTGACCTGGCTTGCGCACAGCACCACTCACATTTACAAAGAATTGATCCATGTAGTCCGTTGTCTTCGGAATAACGATTCGATCGTTTGGCTTAATCGTGATGTTGGCTGCAGAATTTGGGTTCTCAAATGCAGTGCGCACATCAACAACCTGGTATTCTCTGTTTAACGGTTGATTCGGTGGTGTGCTGATGATGTAGCCAAAATCAGTGGCCAGTCCTTTCAAACCCTGCGATAACATGATCGCATCGTATAGCGTAATTGATTTATCCGGATCCCAGAAATGAAGACCAGGACTTCGAACAGCGCCTGTGATACTGAACTGGTATTTATCGGTAAATGTAACTATGGAGAATAAATTGATACGGTCCTGATCCTGCAGTTCGAAGTTCTTATCACTATCAGGGTTTTGCAGTATCTCGTTCACATAAACGCGTTTAAGTTGGAAGGTACCATTGAGGTTTCTACGTGTTAGATACGCGATATCGGCGAAAGCCTCTTCTTCCAGTACAGCCTTATCTAACAGATCCGAGATTTTCATGTTATCCAACAATTCGAATCGCCCTGCATGCTTTACTGCCCCAGAAATAGATACATAATTCTCGTATGCCTCAAAGTAGCTGTGAAACACCAACATGTCGCCGTTGCCCAGTTTGATATCCGCTTTTTCTGCTTCATCCAGGGAATAATCTTTCAGCGTCTGTTGTCCGTCTTTCGTTGAGATGTGCTGTACCAATCCTTTGTACATATTGGAAGTATAACCACCTGCCAACTCAACAAGGTCTTTATATGTTTCACCTTCAACTACCTCATAGGTAGCACTGCGACGGATGCCAGGACCATTTATCGAAACCCTAGTTTCATACTTAGGGATAAAGATCACATCGTTATTTCGTAGGTAGAAGTTGTACTTCGATTCGGGGTTGGTCATGAATTCATATACATCCAGCGTACGATCTCCGCTTGAAGACATAATCTTGATGTTTCTCAAGCTCGCTTCTGCACCAGGTCCACCGGCCGCCAACAAAGCGTTCAACGCCGTATTTAGGGCTGATATCGTATAACTTCCGGGAGCCTGTACCTCACCAAATATGTTTACCGTAATGGTTCTTGCGGTGTGCAGACTTACCTCAAATTGATCACTATTGAATAAATACGCTTGTGCAAAACGATTTCGCAACAACGTTTTGGCCTTACCCAGGGTAACCCCTTTCAAATAAATCTTTGACATGCGTGTTGATTTAGATGGTCGTATAAAACCATCTTCTTCAATTTCGTACATTAGGTCGGCTTGCGAAGCACCAAATATGTTAATGGCAATTTTATCTCCAACATCCAGAACGTAACTATCTGGCGTTGTGCTTGAAGAAACACCAGGAAATAGGTCAAGCGAGTTATTAAAGAAGATATTCATTCCATATACACTGGAACGTGCTGCATAGTGTTGGCGTTCTTCCTCGGTTAACTCTCCATAAATCGCTTCGTCAAGGGTGTAGCCTTGCTTCATTCGTTCTCGTATTTCATCTGCCGATCTCCGACTAAGCTCCTTTAATCGTTTATCGGCAGCATTGTCTATTGAGTCTTTGGTAAAACGAGATCCATCCGAATCATCACTTGATTCAGCCTCCTCCGGCAAGTTATTGTTGGTGGCCTTCGTGCTGGTATTTGAATCTTGTACCGGGCCATCCGATCCAGCCTCAGGGTCGTCATTTCCTCCTTGCTCGGATTTAATCTCTTCAATAACCTGACGAATATCTTCTTCCAGGGTTTGAAGCTGTTGTGCCGTCACATTCTCAAGATCTATTCCTTTGGCTCGTAGTCTTCTTGCAACCTCGTCTTGATCTACACCTGCGTCTGCAAGTGCTTCTTGTGCCGCAGCTATTTGGCTCTGAGTCAAGTTCTGAGCGAAAACGGGTGACGTCAGGCTCAACGTGGCAAGAGCAATGAAAAATATATACTTCATTTCCTCTGTTTGTTTTTGATTTTGAAGGTGTTAATTCCTGTAGTGAACAAATTTACATAATCACAAGTCAATGTCGTCATTAGAGACGTCCATCAACATATTGCCGGTCTAGTGCAGACTTCACATCAAAGATTACAGCATTTGGTTGACGCAAATCATCGAGATTAAGTGTAAGAAAGTCGGCATGCGATACAGCCAGTACAATGGCTTCGTATTTTTTGCCAGGAACTTCGGTTATAATGTCCACACCATATTCCTCTTTTACTTCAACTTTATCCGCCCAGGGATCGTACGTGTCTACGTTGATTTCAAACCCGCTCAATTCCTCAATAATATCAATAACCCTTGAGTTACGGATATCCGGACAATTCTCTTTAAAGGTGATACCCAGTACAAGAACATTCGAGTTTTTAATCGGTACATTTTTCTGGATCATAAGTTTAATCACCTTGTTGGCAACAAACGAACCGATATTTTCATTAACACGTCTGCCCGACAAAATAACTTCAGGGTAGTATCCAAGTTGCTCCGCCTTATGAACCATGTAATATGGGTCAACACCAATGCAATGACCACCTACCAGACCTGGTCGATATTTCAGGAAGTTCCATTTTGTTCCTGCTGCCTCGATGACGTCATTCGTGTCAATACCCACCCGATCGCAGATCAGAGCTAATTCATTCACAAAGGAGATGTTCAGATCGCGCTGGCAGTTCTCCACTACCTTCGCTGCTTCTGCAACCTTCATAGAAGGGGCCTGATACGTACCCGCCGTGATTATTGACT
>DIYD01000051.1 GCA_002428905.1 Bacteroidetes bacterium UBA6063
TCAAAACCGTGTTTGGCATCTCGTAGCCCGTTCAAGAACGTAATGTTAGGTAAGAACTTCCCCTGGTCAAGACCAGAAACCTGAGGAATGAATTCAAATAGTCCCTGAATATTATCTCCTTTGAGGTAAGCCTGCTCCATTTGATAACCAAACATAAACATTGCTGGAGTCATGTCGTAACCGCCTTCGTGTTTAGGGGCTTTAAGAATGCGCGCAGCTTCACCGGTATAAAATGTATATCCCATTCGAGGTCCGGAAAGATTGAGGTAGTTCGACGGCACATTGGTAGAGTTGGCCAGAGTGGTGGGGTCTGTTAAACTTTTCAATACCATAGGGTCTTGTTCCAGTCCCAACAATTTTTCAAACGTCAGTTTAAGCATACCGTCTGTTTGTTTTGGTAAGTTGAGGAACTTCATCGATGTACGTCGGATGTTTAGTGTTGAATCAGTAGGTATCATGCGCAAGATGAGTATGATGTTGTCGGATAGTTTGGTTATTTGCCCTGATATTGCCCAGTCGGCATTTGCATGGTTGGCTGCATTTCTCAAACACGATTCGCTAAAGCAAAGCTTTGGGTCGATATGCGTGCGTTCGAGGCGTTCAGCAAGTTCATACCGATCTACAATGGTGTAATCTGAATAATCATCTACCAGTAATTCGAGTTGAATTTGTAGTGTAAGAGGATCAAAATGATCGGCTGTTGTCTCAAAGCTCACTACAGCCACACGTTCTGAGCTCGCATGTGCGGTCAAACTGAAAACAATGAAAAGCGATGTAAAATAGTTCTTGAGTTTCATAACTTTTTTGTTTCAAAGGTCATTTCAGGCCGTACGTTGCTCCTTGTAAAATGGCGTATACTGACATAAATATTTGAGTTGAATGCAATTTGTGTTGAATGGTGGCTGAATTCGTGGATTCGAGTGACATAAATTGCGATCAAGGTCGGTGCAATTTGCATATATTGCAAATTGCATTAAATTTGAACCATGTCATACCAAACACGTTTAATCGAATATTTAAAAGAAAATGCACCCAGGCACGCACTTCTCGTAGATGAAGTAGCAGAGGTGTTGAGCATCTCAAAAGACAGTGCTTATCGAAGAATCAGAGGTTCAACTCCGATGTCTATCGATGAGGCCATGCTGTTGTGCGATCACTTTAATGCAGACCTGAGTTATTTCTTTACCGACAAGTATCAAACCATCCCGTTTCGCTTCAATCGCCTGTTTAGCGGAGATGGAGGCCTAATTGAGTATCTGAATCAATTGAAGGAAGTGGTGAATGCCGGCATTGATAAAGATGCACGAGTTATGGTGGCCGCTGAAGATGTACCGGTATTTCACCATTTTGAATACCCACAGTTAGCCGGATTTAAACTGTTCTACTGGCAAAAAGCTGTAATGAACGAAGCTGTATTGGTTGGCCAGCCCTTTCATGTGGATCTTGTTCACCCGGATGTACTACAAGCTGCATCTGAGCTTTCTGCTTCTTACAATGAGATTCATAGTACCGAAATATGGACCGAGGAGTCGATCAATTCTACTTTACGTCAAATATTGTACTTCCTGGAGTCCGGGCAGTTCCAAAGCAAAAAAAGCGCATTGGCCGTGATGGGTGAAATGCAACTCATGACGGAGAATCTGCAACGTAAGGCAGAAAAGAGCTCGAAGAACCTGTCAGACGATAAAAATTTTGTGTTATACAACAGTGAGGTGCGCATTGGAAACAATTGTACCTATATTGAGGCAGGAGGTAAACGTACCGTGTACATTAGTCACAACACATTTAACTCAATCAGTACCATGGATCCGTCGTTTTGCGACGAAACACTGGTATGGATGCAGAATCTGATTCGTAAATCTACATCGATTAACGATGTAAGTGAAAAGCACCGGTATCAGTTTTTTAAAACCATGTTCAATAAAATATCAGAAGTTAGGGCGCGAATCGAAAATGCATAAGTAAATTACCGCCGTAAAAAAGAACCTATGTCAGCATATCAATTAATCATAGCCGGGTCCTTAGCCGTTATAATATCCTATCTGTTTTCAGAAGTAAGTAAGCGTACAAGTATTCCTTCTGTACTCATGTTGATTGGTACTGGCGTATTGGTGGGCCAGTTTTACCCGATTGATAATGAGGTGCTTGCACAGCCACTAGAAATACTTGGTATTATCGGTCTGATTATGATTGTGCTTGAGGGAGCCCTCGATTTGGAGTTGACAAAAGAGAAATTACCATTGATTCGTAAATCGTCGGCCATGGCATTTTTCGGATTGGTACTTTCTGTACTGGCCATTGGATTTCTGCTCAATGTGGTGTTCAAAATCGACCTTGGACCAGCTTTTCTTTATGCCACTCCACTTGCTGTGATCAGCAGTGCTATTGTAATTCCGAGTGTGGACAGCCTGGACCACGACAAAAAAGAGTTTCTGATCTATGAGAGCTGTATCTCTGATATCATTGGCATTATGCTTTTTTACTTCATTATTGGCTTGATCGAAAATCCAAATAAAGGGGCTGCTCTTGCTGATTTCGGATTGAAGTTGATTCTCACCATTGTGATCTCCGTAATTACAAGTGTGGGCTTGATTTTCTTATTCAAATACATCAAGACCAAGGTTAAAATATTCTTGTTTTTGGCTATCTTGATGGGGCTTTACGCCATAGAAAAAGAACTGCACCTGAGCCCACTAATTCTGATCCTGATTTTTGGTCTATTGCTTAAAAACAGCCAGCTCGTATTTCGTGGGGCACTATCGAATCACATCAGTCGAATGGAGCTCAAGCTCATGGAGCATAACTTTCACATCATTACCCGGGAAACGGCCTTTGTGCTACGTACATTTTTCTTCATTGTGTTTGGTATGTCTATGGTCTTGTCGTCATTAGCAGATGTGGAGGCGCTGGTTATGAGTTTAGGCATCGTAGCGCTGCTGTTTGGATTGCGTTGGTTGTTGCTGCGCTTGTTTGCCAAAAAACTCGGAAGCCCGGTATTAAGTATAGCTCCCAGAGGGTTGATTACCATATTGTTATTCTACTCCATACCTCAAAGTCTTGCTTCGGACTTGTTTCCAGAAAGCGTCGTACTTTATGTGGTGATTATCACGAGTTTGATCATGGCTTTTGGCCTGATTCGGAACCAATCGAAGGTGTCCGACCACAAATATCCGGAAGCGCCAAATGAACCGCTAGAGATGTCGGGATAACTGTCTTCTATGTAGTGAAAACCGCCCATGTTTGGGCCGTTGTTCGTTGATAATGCTCCGTTTTGATACCGTTCTGGTAATTTTTTCGTATATTTGGTATTGAACTATTACTTTTTTACCTATGAAGGTCAAAAGTCAAGGATTACTATATACCCTAATTTCGCTTCTCGCTTTGTCGATGTGTTTTACCTCTTGTAAAAAGACAGAAGACAAAAATTTTACCGATAACACACCGCTAAGTCCGCACCGCATTCCAACCATTAAAATCGAAGGTTATGTGAACAGGTTGTTCATTGATCTGGTGGGCCGTTCAGCACTTGAAGGCGAGTTGGCTGCGGAAACCGCTGTACTTAAGGAGGCTGGTTTAAGTCAGGCTTCACGAGAAGCCCTAATCACAAAACTACAGAGCGATACTTCCGAGGTAGAAGGTGATTCGAGTTATGCAATTGCCTATAGTCAACGACTGTACGACATTATGAAGTCACGCATGTGTGAAGGCGCAGAAGATGGCGAATTCCTGAGATATGTAGGGAATGCCTCGTTTTCCTTAAAAGTAGCACGATTAGACGGTGATTCAATTCGGGTGTTTCGGGCGCTTGAAATAATTGCACGAAATCAAAACGTAGTAAATGGGAAATATGATTTGCGTAATGGGGTGATTACCATCAATGAGCTGTTCGCTCGAATGATGAACAACAACGTGTATGACAACATCAACATGAATACATTCAATTTCGTGAATGCCTCATTCGATGACCTGTTTGCACGCTTCCCGTCTGAAAAAGAATTTGAAACAGCATTTGATATCGTTGAAAACAATGTTGTAGGAAGTCTCTTTGGCGGCTTTGCGAGCAACAAGGCAGAGTATTGCACCCTGCTCACCGAGTCAGATGAGTTTTACGAGGGTCTGATACGATGGACCTATATCACCTTGTTGGGTAGAGACGCAACCACCCAGGAAGTGGTCAACCACTTTGATGGCTTAAAGCAAAACAAAGATTTTAAGCAGTTGCAATTGGAAATTTTAAGAACGGATGAATATGCGAACTTCTAAACTAAAGATCGGCATAATAGCCTTGTTTTTTGCATGTACCCTCTGGTCATGCGAAAAAGATGTAATCGTCGATTATGAGGTGAACCGGGTAGACCTGGAAGATAAAAGCCTGATTAAGGATCGAACCAAAACAAACAAGCAGTTTATTTCGATCTTGTATACATCGCTTCATCAAAAAGCGATATCAAGTAATAAGCTTATTCGTACCGAGCGTGTAATTGAGTCGTTTGGAGATAAAACCCTAATTAACGAAGTAATTGTGAGCAACTACATGAACGAAGGTGAAGTGTTGCT
>DIYD01000308.1 GCA_002428905.1 Bacteroidetes bacterium UBA6063
GCGTATGTAAAAAGCTTTTTCATAGATGTTAGAATTGGTTATTAGATGAGGAGATAATTACTTTTCCTGTAAGCGGTTTAGTTTGATCCGAGCCAAAGATGTGAACCAGGTACATCCCGGTTTGTGTTGTTTGAGGTAATCCGATTGGTTGACCAGTTCGCGTATGTGTTTCAAGAACAATACGACCGGTTAGGTCAAACACCCTAACGAATAGGGTTCTGGAGTTTTGTCGATCACCCTGAACCATAAACTCTTCTTTTCCAGCGATTTGTTCGAGCGTAATTTGAACATCATTGTCAAGTGCAGTGGTACTTCCAGTATTCTCCTGTTGTTCAAATACGTCCTGAAAATCAGGGTGGATCACGATGGAATAATTGTATCGGTAAATCGTTGTCGTTTTTCTTACACAACATCCATTTTCGGTGCGTATCCATTCAATAATTACCTCGGTATCTGCATAATGCACATCGTCATCGTTTAAGCGGTAATGACTGAGATGTTCTTTCTTTTTTTGACCGGCTACATCGTATTCTGTCGAGGAATAGGTGCGGGTGTTGTGGTCGTAAATAAAATGGGACTGTTCCGTATGAGCGTTTAGAATACCTCCCTTTATCGTACATGGAATACCTTGATTGTTAAAGTCAACATACATTTTCAAAAGGGTAGAATCGTTTATATCAGTGTTCCAGTATCTTAAAGCTTCATGTTCAGTAATTGGACGAATATCCGGGTCTGGTTCCGTTTCCTTCCGGTAAAGCAATTGTTCCTGAGGGGAGTATAATTCCGAGAACTCCGGACCTGCATAAATGCGTCCAATACCCTGCATCCAATCGTCGCGTACGCCATGTTCTTCTAAATAAACGTCGTTGGTGTGAAGTTCTCCATTGAAGTCAATGAGTTGACATTTATCTATGATTGTAAAACTGCTATGGTATTTCGAAAGCTCTTCAGTGCTAAGGCACTTATAACTACTGTCGTCGATCAGTTCATAAACGACTTCTGTTTTCTCCTGATACTGGACTTTACTGATATAGTCATCAGGTAATTGAGCACGAATATGTATAGGTAAAAGGTTCAGTAGAAATATCCAGAATAGACATCTCAAATGTTTAAGGTTAGGTATAAATTTGATCATGCTTCAAAGCACGGAAGATTCTCACTAAAAGCTTTGTCAGATTTGTAGTCAGCCCCATCTTTTTTTGTCAGATTTGTGGTTTGAGCCTGTTTTAGACGTAGATTTATCCACAACCCTTATTTCAGCACTTAAAACATGAAAATCAGACTGGTAAAAGGTGACATAACTTCCATTCAAATCGATGCCATTGTGAATGCCGCAAATTCATCGTTAATGGGTGGAGGAGGAGTGGACGGAGCTATACACCGAAAAGGGGGTAAGACCATACTGGAGGAGTGTATTGCAATCCGCAATCGACAAGGTGGCTGTGGAGTAGGCGAGGCAGTAATTACCGCGGCTGGAAATCTTCCTGCCCAAAACGTCATTCATACCGTTGGTCCACGTTGGAACAATGGGGATTCAAATGAAGAGGAAAAACTGAGAAACTGCTATTTGAATTGTTTAAAGCTCGCAGAAGATTACGAATTACATCGCATTGCTTTTCCAAACATCAGTACAGGAATTTATAAATTTCCAAAACGGAAAGCCGCCGAAATTGCGTTGTCTGTAGTCCGAACATATCAAAGTGAACGAATTCATGAGGTGGTATTCGTATGTTTTGATGATGAGAACTATGCTATTTACAACCAACTATTGAATAGTAAAACATGAAAGTACAGACAATACTCCTGTTGGCTATAACCAGCCTTGTATTTTTGGGTTGTAAACCTAAGAGTGGAATATACAGCGCAGATATACCTGAAGGCGAGGCATTATTCTGGTTAAAAAGTGATTCCACGGTTCGAATTAAATGGCCAGATTCTATGTCCTCTAATTCTACACAGGAGAACCCATTTGTCGCAACGGATTTACGTTGGTTAGGCAGTTTGAGGTATGGAGATACGGTATTTATTCGATACAGAGCGTGTGGAACAGGAGCATGGCGGAGTGTGGTGAAAGACGGGAGACTTATTCGCCTGAAGAAATAAGATTACGTGCACTGGTTAGGATCGCTGGGAAAGCTTATGGAAGCCGGATATTGTTTCTGACCCATTCCCTGGTGCGCATTAGGTCTGAATTCTTTTCATTATCCATAATTTCTTTAAAGGTATACTTAGCGTGGTGGGTACAACCGTTACAAAACCGAAGATTTAGATCCGATTGTTTGAGTTCTTGGTATTTTCCGTAATACACTCCAAACAAGGAAATAAGACCCTTTTCATGCAGATGCTCACAGATCACAAGTGCTAAGAATTTTTCAGCGTTGTTTCCTGAGATCAATAGTGCGCGTATATGAGCATAATTTCGGGCAACCAGAAGCCGCTCTAGTTTTTGCACGGGTTCAGATTGCCTGCCCCCAATTCCACAGGCAAAACCAACAACGGAGTTATCCAGATCCAAACCTTTTTCTTGTCCGTAAGTAGATATCGGACCAAGACAAAGCAGAACTATAACAGTAAGTCTGACCATCGTTCGACCAATATACGAACGCAGACTGTATTAACGTTCATCAAAACCGGTTAAACCGAAATAAAGGAATTGTTGACATTTAGAAGCAGTCCCAATGAAAATAGGCCTGACTAAAATCACTGCTTCTTAGAGCAAACTCACTGATGAACAGGTGGGCGACGCCAGCATCGCCAAACATGATACCATCTTCAGAATCAATTTGCAAGAGCAATAAATCGTTGCGTTTCCCTAGTTCATAGTCCCTTGGGTCTTCCTGACAAAAAGAACCATAACCTCCAAGTTTGTGGCCGGCCGAATCAAATAGCTCATTGAACTGCTTTTGTTGAGTAGGTGAGAGCTGCTCCTCAAAATCCCAGAATGCCACTCCGTCGAATTCATAATCAAAGCGCGCATCCATAGAGCTTCCGCGGTCCATCGTTTCCTCGAAAGTCAACTGATAAATCTGCGGGATAGGTAGTTCTTCGGTATGTACTTCATCGAGGAATGAAAAATCCTGGATGGGATTTGATTGCAGGTCTTCTCCATCGATAAATACAATCTGAACATCGTCATCATACCAATGGGTAGCGGACGCATACAATTGCATGATACCGGTAGATGGAAAATGTTCGAGCAGTGGTATTTCATTAAAGTTCAGTTGAACCAACAATATCATGGGATTTCCTAATCTGTCTCTCGGATATTCCTTATGCATCGGGTAAAAAGGTCTACCTCGAAATTTACTGGTTGATAAGTCCAACGGATCTCTATCCGGATCACCCTGAATTGGCCTGGGCCGAATAGCCACCGATTCCAGTTCGTATTTCTTTAACCCTGATTCATATTTTTTTAAAAAGTCTGGTACCATTGTGTCGTGTTTGGTTGACGCAATATAGAGATAGGAATTATTCTTCGTAGATGTCGAAACCTTCCGAGAAGGATTTCATAAACGCATTGTCTGCGAATTGTTCTTCCGTAAGAGTAGACAGCTTTTCCAGAAAGACGTCAAATGCCCCATTCTTGAAAATAGTTAGCATTTTACCTCCGGACGCACATTTTGCTTCGTGCCAGACATTCGCGGGAACGGTAATCGTATCTCCGGGTTTTAGAACAATGGATTCATCGTCAAAAATGAGTTCCATTTCGCCTTCAAGCATATAGAACACCTCGGTCATCACCTTATGATGGTGGCGTTTTAAGTGGAAGCCTGGTTTTAAGGTATCTTCAATTAAACAAAGTTCTCCGTTTGTGTCGCGAGAAGATAATTTGATAAAACAATGATCCTGAGAATAGTTGTAGTTCTCACCATGGCCTTGAGGGATGTACTGTTGTGCGGTAATCATGTGAATGTGTTGTCTGCTAAAAATCAAAAAATGAAGTTAGGAAAGTCCTTTTTCTACAGCATGCTTATAATCGATAAGTTGCTCTGCAATTTCTATATTTTTTTCAGGATTAGGAGTTAAACCCATTGAGCCGGATTGAAGTTTGTCCAGGTGTAACCCAAGCTTAGTGCGATCCTCCGTTAACACTAATTTCAGAATGGTACCAATGTAAGATCTGTATTCTCCACGAGCGGCTGGATAATCGGAAACACCAATGGGGTCCCAAACATAAAACAAAACTTCATCTATGCGCTGTTCCAACTCTTGTAGTTTAAGTTTATTCATGCCAGATATCCTTGATCCTCGCTAAGTTAAACTATTTGCTGAGACTTAAAATGCAATTGAGCCACTAAATAGGCAGGTTATTCACTGTCGTGAGTAGAGAATAGTGAAGTTCGCTGGCGTCCGATAAGAGCGTGAGTCCAGAGATCAGAGCAAGTGTCTCAGCCTCACACTTATTCGGGACGTGTGTCGAACCAAAATACTTCTGAAGGTTTATTCCTATAGAGCATTGAATATCTAAATTTGAGGTTTAGATCAATGAACAAAGGTTGTTAAGAATCAAAAAAGAGCAGATGATATGAAATATGCTTACACAATACTGTATGTGGAGAACGTTACGGAGACGATTGAGTTCTATGAACGAGCATTTGGATTCAGTAAAAAGTTGGTAACTCCTGAAGGCGACTACGGTGAATTATTTTCGGGAGAGACAACCATTGCATTTGCTTCGATCGAATTAGGAAACTCGAACTTCAAAAACGGTTTTGAAAAAATAACAACCGGTAAGAAACCAGTTGGAGTAGAACTGGCTTTTACCACGGAAAACATCGAATCAGACTTCCAAAGGGCGATCGATTCAGGGGCTACTGAATTTGTACCGATAACTGAAAAACCGTGGGGACAAAAAGTTGGGTATGTTCTGGACAACAATGGATTTCTAATTGAAATCTGTACACCAATTGATGCATAATAAAAAAAGCCTTGTAACTCTTTTGAATTACAAGGCTTTATAAACGTACCCGGAGCCGGGGTCGAACCGGCACGGCCGCAATGGCCACAGGATTTTAAGTCCTGCGTGTCTACCAATTCCACCATCCGGGCAGACACAATGTGTATGGTGTGTTACAGAATGTAGTCCTGCTGTCTACCTCCCGATAACTATCGGGACCACCATCCGGGCAGACACAAAAAAAGGGATTTAACTCCCTCTTTTAATTTGAGCGAAAGACGAGATTCGAACTCGCGACCCCCACCTTGGCAAGGTGATGCTCTACCAGCTGAGCTACTTTCGCATATTCTTAAAGAACGTCCTCGTTTTTGAGGAGTGCAAAGATATAAATTCTAACTTCTTACAAACAAGTTTTTTGAACTTAATTTTTAATTTTTTTTAGGCGCTTTGTCTGCACCAATCCACCCTTGAGTTGAATAACCATCGTATAAACGGAAACAGGCAGTTGGCTTACGTTGATTTCTGTATTAATGTCCTTAATATCAGTTATTTCCATTACGATTCTTCCATCGATTGCTACAATAGAAATTCCCTCCATTTTTATCCGACTTTCAATATATACAACGTCGGTTACCGGGTTGGGATAAACCCGAATCGTTTTCTGTTCTAAATCCTGAATTTGGGCAAATTCTTTCAACAAGGAATCCGCTTTAATAATATTGGGTATTCCATATCCATAAGCCGTATCCGGATTAGTATATCGATCGGCGCTTTGAATAACGGCATTGTAAATCTGTACGTTGGTTAAACTTGGCCAGGCCTCTTTTAAGCAGGCCACAAATCCCGCGATTAATGGACCGGAGAAAGACGTTCCATCACCGGTTTTTAACCGTGCTTGATTGTTAATATAGGTGACACCCTGGCCCATGGCCATTACATCGGGTTTAACACGACCATCGGCAGAAGGTCCGTAAGACGAAAAATCGGCATGCATACGATTAGAATCTACCGCACCTACGCAAAGCACGTGTCTACCATCACAAGGCGCTGTAATATACCGCCATGGATCATTCCCCTCGTTCCCTGCGGAGTTCGTAACGAAAATCCCTTTAGAAAATGCTACGTCTGTCGCTTTCGTAATAATGGTAGTTTGACCGTCCATATCCCAATAATCGTAATCACCCTCTAAGGTGTCAAATACCGAATAGCCCAGAGACGAGTGGATGATATCGGCTCCCATGCTATCGGCCCATTCCAGGGCTTTTACCCAAGCATATTCTTCTAAATGCGTCTCACTATCCACATCCTCCGTACGGGCTAGCAGGAAGTTGGCATCGGGTGCAGCACCCATCATGGAATCTGGCCAGTTTGCTCCAACGATAGACAATACATATTTACCATGGCCGTCGTACTCCCAAAAAATAGTCGTATCATTTGTTAAGAAATCCCAGTAACCTTTAATCCGATCTTGTTGCCAGAGCGAATCAAATGCTTCCACGGTATCGGCTTTGTAAAACCCGGCATCGAATAAAGCAATTGTTACATCTTTCCCAGTAAACCCTTTTCGGTGAAAGGAATCAAGTCCGAGCATTTCGATCTGCCAGTCGCTGTTTCCATACGAAAACTCTTTCTGGGTTTTGGTTACCTGATGTTCTGTAATCTTGTATCGGCCAAGAGGTTTGACATCATGAACGAAGTCAAGTGTCTTCAATTGTACCGGATGCCCTTTGACAACGGCGGCATTAAACCATTTGGATGTGCCAATAAGCTCTAAACCAAGAGATTGTATATGAGAAACATACTTTTCGTTAACCGAAGAATCGAGATGGTCTCTGCCTGCCCCTTTGTCGGTGAAATACACCCAGGAATGTTGAGCAAAAACCATATTTGTCAACAGTGTAAAACCTACCAACAACAAACTACACCGGAACCGATTATTCTTCATTCAGTACTTTTTTGATCTCATTTAATTTGAGCAAAGCCTCAATTGGTGTCAACGTATTGGTGTCTATTTCCGCCAATTGATCGGTAATCTCTTTCAGTTTTGGGTCGTTTATGGAGAACAAATTCAACTGGTATTCGGTTTGTTGCATTTGTTTCAGTTTTTCGCGACCGCTCAAATTCATACGATCTTTTTCTAACTGTGCCAGAATCTGATCGGCGCGTTTCAACACCTGGCGCGGAACACCAGCCATTCGGGCAACATGAATACCGAAGCTGTGTTCGCTACCTCCACGTGCAATTTTACGCAGAAACAGTACTTTTTTACCTATTTCCTTTGTCGTAACATGGTAATTTACAACCGAATCAAGTTTGCCTTCCAACTCATTTAATTCGTGATAATGGGTGGCAAACAGGGTTTTGGGTTTGGTGTCGTGACTGGCCAGGTATTCGGCGATGGACCATGCCAGTGAAACGCCATCGAAGGTACTGGTGCCGCGACCAATCTCATCCAGGAGAATCAAACTACGGTCAGACAGGTTATTCAAAATGCTCGCTGTTTCGGTCATCTCCACCATGAAAGTAGATTCTCCCTGGCTAATGTTATCCGAAGCACCTACACGGGTATAAATCTTGTCAACGATGCCTATCTGAGCATGTTTAGCAGCAACAAAACAACCGATTTGCGCCATAACTACAGCCAGCGCAGTCTGCCGCAATAAGGCCGATTTACCCGACATATTGGGCCCGGTGAGAATGATCAATTGCTGGTTGTCGGAATTTAAGATCAAATCGTTTGGGATATAGGCATCCCCATGCGGAAGCATCTGTTCAATTACCGGATGTCTGCACTCGACCAGTGCAAGTGTCCTGCTGTCATCTACATCTGGCTTGGCATAGTCGTTTTCCTCAGAAATCTGGGCAAACGACAAAAGACAGTCGATCTGCGCAATTATGCGCGCATTGTGTTGAATTGGTGATACAAACGGCTGTAAACCAGCAACAAATGCCCGATAAAGTTCGGCTTCAATGCTTGATATTTTCTCTTCAGCCGTTAAAATCTTGCTTTCATATTCCTTAAGTTCCTGAGTTATGTAACGCTCTGCATTCACTAGTGTCTGCTTGCGAATCCACTCTTCCGGAACCTTGTCTTTATGTGTATTCTTTACTTCTATGTAGTATCCAAATACATTATTAAACGCAATTTTTAGCGAAGGGATTCCTGTGTTTTCGATTTCCCGTTGTTGTAGCGCCACAAGGTAGTCTTTGCCTGAAAACGCAATACCCCGCAATTCGTCCAGTTCTGCGTTTACGCCTTCTGCAATGACTCCACCTTTGTTCACAAGCATAGGCGGGTCTTGTGCGATTTCGGTTTCGATGCGCTCAATCACCTCTTCACAATTGTTCAGTCGCTGAATGATCTCCTGAAACGCAGCGTTGTCGACTTCCTTTGCCTCGTTTCGCACCTGTTGCACGGCTGCCAGTGATTTCTTCAACTGAACGAGTTCACGTGGGTTGATGCGTTCAACAGCAACTTTCGAAATAAGCCGTTCCAAATCGCCAATCTGTTTCAGGCAATCTCGTAATGCTCTCCTTATGTCACCATGGTTGATCATTGACTCAACTACGGCCAACCGATTGTGAATGGCATTCGCTTCTTTCAACGGAAGAACCAGCCATTTCTTGAGTAAACGACCTCCCATTGGCGTATGCGTGTCGTCCAACACATCCAACAGACTTTTACCATTGGCGTGATTTGGGAAGATCAATTCCAGGTTGCGCACCGTGAAATTGTCCATCCATACATAACTGTCTTCCTCAATCCTGCTAATGGAGGCTATATGATCGGTATGGTTATGATGTGTTTGTTCAAGGTAGTATAAACAGGCACCGGCTGCAGCAATGGCGAGGCTTTGATCTTCTATGCCATAACCCTTAAGACTATTGGTCTGGAAGTGTTGAATCAGCCGGTCGTAACCAAAATCATAGGTGAAAATCCATTCATCCAGGGTATACGTATGGTGGTTGTCGCCAAACATCGATTCGAATTTCTTTCGTTTGGGTTTGGCAAACAACACTTCTGACGGGCTCAGACCTTGTATAAGCTTTTGGATGAAGTCTTCCTTGCCCTGTGCTACTAAGAATTCTCCGGTAGAAATGTCGAGAAAGGCAACACCAATGGTGTCTTTTTCGATTATCACAGAGGCCAGGTAATTGCTTTTTCGCGCATCAAGTACTTTGTCGTTTATGGTCACACCCGGGGTGACCAGTTCGGTTACTCCACGACGAACCAACTTTTTCCCTTTCTGCGGCTCCTCCAATTGGTCACAGATGGCGACACGTTGACCCGCTCGCACCAATTTGGGCAAGTATGTATCAAGCGAGTGATGTGGAAAACCTGCCAGATTAACGTGCGAAGCTTTTCCATTTGCCCGTTTGGTCAGCACAATATCTAAAATTTCAGAAGCTTTAACCGCATCATCATTGAAGGTTTCATAGAAGTCGCCTACACGAAATAATACCATCGCACCGGGGTACTTGGCCTTAATTTGCGTGTATTGACGCATTAACGGAGTTTCGCTGTCCTTTTTTACTTTTGCCACCTGGATTTCGATTTATATGCCTCGCAAATTAAAAAATATAGAGCTCAATAGGTTGACTGTGGATGAATTTAAAAACACGGCCAAATTACCCATCGTAGTCGTGCTCGATAATGTGCGAAGTATGTTAAATGTGGGTTCGGTTTTCAGGACATCTGACGCCTTTTTGATAGACAGCCTGTACCTCTGTGGAATTACCGCGAAACCACCGCATCGCGATATTACCAAAACAGCTATTGGTGCTGAAAATGCAGTAACCTGGAGTCACAATCCGTCGACAATTGATGTTGTAAATAACTTAAAATCTGAAGGTTATGTGGTTTTTGGTGTGGAGCAAACCGATGCTTCCGTAGAACTTAATACCATTGACTTCAGAACACACGATAAGGTTGCGCTCATTTTTGGCAATGAAGTTGATGGTGTATCGGATGAAGTTATTGCATTATGCGATCACTTAATCGAAATACCTCAGCTCGGTACCAAACATTCCCTCAATGTATCGGTATGTGCTGGAGTAGTGATTTGGGAAGCGGCCAAGGGCCATGTGCATGCGAAATAAGTTGAATCTACATATCGTGTTTGCATTATTGTATTTGGGCCTTTTTGGTCTGAATCGTGCACTTGCGCAACCCGATCCGGTAGCTCTGGCGAACGAGAAAGTAGATGGCAATCAAAAACGTTTGGACAGCTACGACGGAACTACCGATGGGAAAGTAGAATTGTTATCACCACTTCAAACCAACGAGGCCAGTGTGCTTTATCTTCAAACCATCGACCAGATTCAGAAAAACATTAACAACAATCCGAATTACGCCCCTCTGGACAAGAAACGTCGTCTGACGGATTTGGTAAATATGCTCGAACGTATTGATCGGAATAACTACCATCGTTACACTTCGTTTCAATCGTACTTTAACCTTGCCATTAAGGTACAGGAAATCGTCGAGGATTGGCGTGTAATGGCAATGCTAAAAAGTGATGTACTAACCGCTTTGCAGGTAATTCCTTTTTACGATGACAAAAGCTATGCACCCGTAATTCTCAAGTTTGCATCACAGATTTATCCTAGTGAGGTGTTGAAGAAATATGGTGATTTTGCGTATCAACCCTATTCCCTCGATGTGCTTGAAGAGTTGTGTAAAACCGCTCCGGCACACGTGAGTTTCTACATGGGTGGAAACAATGCTGTATTTACCGACATGATGCAGTCTACGGATGAAAAAACCATCCAACAAATGTTGAGTCTGTATCGTAAAGTTGGGTCGAATTCTAAGGCATACATTTTATTAAATGATGTGGTCAATTATCGAATGACGGCCAACGAAGCTCATGAGTTAGGCAGGAACCGGGAAGCCCTATTTAAGCACTTACTCCAGCTTTGTACCAATGAAGACATTCTAGGTCGGTATTCCGTCGACGATGAGCTCACCTATATGTGTACACGCAAGGTGCGCGAAGTGAATGAGTTGCACGATGAACGTGACGAGATACGTTTCCAGTTAACGGATAGCACACCTATGTCGGCGCAGGAATTGTACACCTTAATGGTGTATGGAGAAGATGAGGTATATACCTCAAGTTTTTTGGGATTATTTGATCGCTTGATGGAGCGTATGGAGGAAGAAACCGCCTACGAGTTTCTCCATAACATTGGCCGAAACAAGTACCGTACGTTTATAAAGATGTGTGCCTCGTACAACGTGTTGCCTCGTTTTCTTGATAAGATGTCGCTTTGGGAGAAACGTTCACTGTTTAACGCCTTTGTGGGTGGTTTGCAGAACGAATTAAACCCGTTGGAGCAGGCGGTTGCGGTGGCCGATACTTATGGAAGTTTATCGGAAGAGAGTAATCGATTGACCTTCGAAGCTGCATTGCGCAAAGAGTATCAGGATATTCGTTGGAAGAATAAGGAAGCAGAAAAGCTTTACGGATTGTTACTTGGTTTGCTCAAAATAAATACCGAATCGGAAGATCTACAGGAGGACCTTAAAGGCTTGGCTTCTGTGGCAAATACGAACTTGTTAAAAGATGGAGAGCACATTCAACAGCATTTCTTTTTTGATGATGAAGATGGGTGGGCGAGTTATGCATCGTTTATAAGTCGTTTTAGGCGAACAGGATGGCAGGTAATCGATAAAGGATACTACGTAATTATTCAATCGACCGCTGGGAAAAAGATCAGGATTTACGCGAATAAAGCGCGCAAAGAATACGACGGTCAGGACGCGTTGAAGGCCTTGTTCAAATCAACAAAGCGCTATCCGGATGTGGTGGTCCATCGGGGACACAGTTATTATGCCCAGATCACCATTGAGACCATTACGCCAAACTCCGACCTTGTAATTTTAGGCTCGTGTGGTGGTTATAACAACGTGAGCAAGGTGTTGGATTATGCGCCTAATGCGCAGATAATCAGCAGCAAACAGGTGGGGACGATGTATGTAAACAACGAGTTGATCTTTACAATTTGTGAGCAAATCCGAACCGGAAACGACCTGAACTGGGAAGCTATTTGGGCCAGCGTAGGCAAGAAAATGGGAACCAATTACCGGGCCAAAGAACGGTTCGATGATTACTTACCACCACATAAGAATTTGGGTGCCATCCTCATTCGGAATTATCGACGTGTGCTCTAGGTGCATCAAACTCAATCAAGTCGGAACTTAAGTACTCAAGTTGGAATTCTAAATGTAGTATATCAATATGTCATGTCTAATTTCCACATTTTCATATTTCCACATTTACCCACTGACCTCCAGCGCCTCTAGCACCCGTTCCATTTTCATACCGCGCGAACCTTTCACAAGGAACCATGTGTGATTGAATATACGTTTCTTCAGATGTGCTATAAGTTCGTCGGTCGTCTGGAAGGTTTTAACGTTCAGATTTTCAGCAGCTTTGCAAAACTGCTCGCCTGCAAGGAATACCTGGGTGTTGTTTATCTCTAAGGCCTGCTGCACAATTTGTTGGTGCTCTTCGATTGAATTTGAGCCCAGCTCAAACATATCGCCCAGTAAAACCACTTTGTTGTCGGATTGAATAGCGCTGAACGTATCAAGAGCAACCTCCATACTGCTCGGATTGGCATTATAGGCATCCATCAATACATTATTTGTACCGATGGTTCGAACTTCTGAGCGATTGTTGCTCGGTTGATATGCTGCTACACCCTGGGCTATGTCGTCTAAAGTTAGCTCAAAATATCGGCCTACGGCGATTGCAGCTGCAATATTCTGGGCATTGTGCATTCCATTCAGCACAGAAGTTATCTTCTGCCCGTTTACTTCCATAACCAGCTGAGGCACAACCTGATCTATTATGCAGGTGCATTCGACCTCTTTCCGCTCAATCGAGTACTTAAATGCATGGGTTAAACGGTGCGACATACGGTTGAGGTATGGGTCATCCGCATTAACAAAAGCCAGACCGTTGTGATGCATGAGGTAGTGAAACAACTCACTTTCTTCTCGGGCTACACCTTCGATGTCGCCAAAACCTTCTAAATGCTCCTTTCCAATGTTGGTAATCAAACCAAAGTTGGGGTGGAGCAGCTCAGACAGAAATTTGATTTCTCCAAAGCCATTGGTGCCAATTTCAATCAAGGCAATTTCCGTATCTGATGGCATAGACAACAGCGTAATTGGAACACCAATGTGGTTGTTGAAGTTACCCGCAGTTGCATGTACTTTCTTGCGTTGTTCCAGCACACTTATCAGCAATTCCTTAGTCGTTGTTTTGCCATTACTGCCCGCAATGGCAATAACCGGAATGTCGAATGTGTTACGGTGATATGTTGCAAGTTCTTGCATGAATTCGAGCACATTGTCAACCAGAACAACGCGCTCAGAATCAGATTCTTGTGCTTCATCTACAACTGCATAGGATGCTCCGTCTTTCAAGGCATTGAGCGCATACGCATTGCCATTAAAGTTGCCACCTTTGAGCGCAAAAAAGATGTCGCCCTGAACCAGTTTACGTGTATCGGTGGTAAATCGTTGTTTGTGATCGAGAAATATGGGGTAGAAGTCTTGAACCGTCATTTCGTCTATGGAACTACAAAAGAAGTCAATTTAATTACATTCTATGGTCACCTTGTGCACAATCAATTAAAACCAACTTATATTGTGCAACGTTTTATATGAACGATTAATCTGATTAGAAACGAATATGAAGAATGTCATCCTGCTCTTAAGTGTACTTATGTCTCTCATGTCATACGGACAATCCATTTCGTTTGAAGTGGTTTCAGACATCGAAGTGAGAGATATGCAAGGGAATAAACTAGACCTTAGTGGGATCGGAGGCATCAATCAGCCACAGTTATACAATCTTGATATCAATAACGATGGCATACTCGATATTTTCATGTTCGATCGTTCAGGAGCTAAAGTGACCTCTCTGATTCACGATGGTAATGGGAATTACACCTATCATCCCGAATTCGATAACATTTATCCGAAGCGCTTTTCAACCTGGGTAGTGTTTAAAGATTACAACGCCGATAACCTGCCAGATTTGTGGTTCTATAACCCAATTGACGACGAAACGTCTTTGTATCGAAACATTACGAAAGCAGGGGATAAGCATGTAATGTTTGAAGTGGCTGACCTTGAATTGAAGTTCTACAATTTTGGGCAAGCACCGTTAGATTCAAACGATGTGTATAGCGATCTGGTTAACATTCCTGCCATTGAAGACGTGGACGGTGATGGAGACATCGACTTTATGACGTTGCAAAGCATTGGTTTTGGAATCACACTGTTCCTCAACAACACCGTGGAAGCCGGACTACCGTTGGATCCACCTTCGTTTGAGTTGGCCGATGAATGTTGGGGTGACTTCATTGAGTACGACGGGTTCAACAAAATCGATTTTAGACGAGACCAGTGGTGCTACCACAAGGTATACCGACATAAAAAGAAAAAACACGCAGGAGGGTCTTCGCTTCTCCTGATAGACATGGATGAAGATTCAGATATGGACCTGATTATGGGCAATGCGGGCCTGCCAAATCTGAACCTATTGTATAACGGCAGGGTAGATCATGGCACCAAATTAGACACCATGATTGCCAGTGATTCCACATTCCCGAGTAATACGGTACAGGCAGCGGTAAATGCTTTTCCGGCGGCCTATTATCTCGATGTTGATGGGGATGCGGTAAAAGATCTGGTTGTAGCGGTAAATATGATCGACAAGTCGAGTTATCGATTCCGTCAGACCAATAATATTCTGTATTACAAAAACAAGGGTAAAAACAATCATCCCGATTTTGACTTTCAGGATAGCACGTTCCTGGCAAAAGATATGGCTGATCACGGTGGGTATTCTGCTCCGGTATTGCATGATTTTGATGATGATGGTGATTTAGACATCATTGTAGCCACCAATGGTGATTGGGGCATCACTGGCGACAGT
>DIYD01000148.1:0-1789 GCA_002428905.1 Bacteroidetes bacterium UBA6063
AACTTACTCCTTTTTTCATTCCTTAAATCTTATTCCGTTTGGAAAACCAACAAACCTACGCCAAATGGGCTAATTTATCAAATTAACCAACGTGTTTTGTTAACGCCAAAGTGGAGTAAATCGTATGTTCCGGCATCGATTATCTCAATTATTGCGCAGACCTGATATCTATGATAAATTCAGGGCTTCATAAATCTCTGGCTTAAAACCAACCGCCAGTACATCGTCTCCACGTTCTAATACTGGACGCTTGATTATGGAGTTATGCTGCACCATTAGAGCGATCGCTCCATCGGCTTCGGAGGCCGCTTCTTTTTCAGCATCCGTCAGTTTTCGAAACGTTGTACCTGCGCGGTTTACCAATTTAGTAAGTTCAACCTGAGTGAGCCAGTGACTTAACCGTTCAGCCGTAATGCCTTCCTTTTTGTAGTTGTGAAATTCGAATTCTATGTTGTTTTCGGTCAACCAGGTACGAGCCTTCTTAACCGTATCACAATTTGGGATGCCGTAAATCTTTAGTGCCATGAAGTGTAATTAGTTGCGTTTGTCTATACCCCACATCAATTTATTGCGTAGGGTTGTTATGTGGTTGTGTCCTTCGAGTTTGATCATATTGAACTCAAAATCAGCCTTTTTTACATGCAGTTTGGTGCCTTTACGCACCGATACGGATCGACTGTCCATGGTTACCAGAAAGTCGTCTGTTCTCCCTTCAATATCAAACGATATGTTCTTGCTGTCGCCAATAATCAACGGTCTCAACGACAAATTATGCGGGGCGATTGGTGTAATTACCAGGCTTGAGGAACCTGGGAATACAATAGGGCCACCACAGCTAAGAGAGTACCCAGTAGATCCGGTTGGTGTAGCCACAATCAGGCCATCGGCCCAATACGAGTTCAATAACGAACCATCAAGGTAAGTATGCACGGTAATCATGCTGGAAGAATCCTTCTTATGCACGATGAAGTCGTTCAAGCCAAATGGAAAACCATCGAATAAATCGATGTCTGATTCCAATTCTACAACCGTTCGCGGATCGATCGTATACGACTTGTTTTTGATTAATTCGAATGTAGCAGCAAAGTCTTCCTGTTGACTATGAGCCAGAAAACCGAAACGCCCAAGATTTATACCTAAGACGGGTGTGCCTGAATCTCGAACAAGTCGCAAGGTGTCGAGCACGGTACCGTCACCACCAAGGCTGAATAGGATTTCAATATGCTCGTTTACAACCGAGTCTGAAAACACATGGTAACTATGATTGTACCCCATTTGCTCCAATGCTTCAGACAACGCACGGTGAATGCATAGTTCGACATTCTGATCTGACAGAAAATCGAAAAAACTTCGGACGTAAGTCTCGTGTTCCTTGTGGATGGTACGTGCGTAAACGCCTATTTTCATGTTAATCGTTGTTAAAAAGCCTTCTCAAGATGAATCTTAACGCCTGAGTCGCCCTCTTTGTTCCAAGAGTATTCAAATCTAAATACTTTGTCGTAATAAAACACGGTATTCAAGCCTATTCCATAGCCTCGTAGTCGACGGTCTTGGGTGCCACCATCGTCTATAAAAAAACTCAGATACGACTTCGTCGCCATGTCTTTATATGCCTTCAACGGCATATAGCGCAGATGAAAGTCGCGTTCCTTGATAATCAGGTAACGTAGTTCGTATTTGGCATATGCAAGGGTCGGACTGAGAAAAATGTTGTTCTCATATCCTCGTATGTAGTGATCATAACCCAGGGCTTTATTTAAGTTGTACGGTAACCGATTTGACGTTTTGT
>DIYD01000148.1:1869-8925 GCA_002428905.1 Bacteroidetes bacterium UBA6063
TTGACGTTTTGTGGCTAACATATCCGGTAACAGCGGCAAACAAACGATTGTCGAAGGCATAAAGTACCGGGAAGTATAGCGAAAGTCCGGTTTCTACACTGCCGTAGTTGAATTGTCCAGCCAGCGAATGGCCTCCTAAAATCGCTTTGTAAGCAATTCCTTGCATTGGAAACAATATGTTATTTACCCGACTGTAATCGACTCCATAACGTAGGCTGTACAGTTGTTGTGTTTCGTTCTCACCGGCAAGAAAATCCGGATTCATACGGGTTACAACCGTGTCTACATTGAGATTTTCGGTATTGATTTCGAGCACATGATTTAAATAGAGTTTAGGTCGATACCGCAACCGTGTTTTGATCCATCTGGAGCGAATTAGATTACGATCGAAATCACGGTAAAAGACTTCCCGATCATTTTGTTCTTCCAGTTGAATCTCTCGATTGGTTTTTTGCCGGATGTCAATGTCAAACCCTAATTTCTTCTGTTTGTCTATGTAGGGCGCGATGTATTGAAAGGCAAGGGTGTTGGTATACCCAAAGCCAAAGGTGAACTTGGCCGTGTGGTTGAGCCCCCAAACATTATTCTTGAATAAATACAACCCAAAATTCGTTCGATACGGTTGTAAATCAAGCGAGTACCATTGGTTCAAATTTCGATCAGCGAATTCAACAAAGGGGAGGGGCCAAAAGTAGTTTTTTTCAATCACCCGTATGTGTATGGTTCCGTGCCACCCCTCGTCGTGATTGCCCTGTGCATCCAATTCTATTGAAATGTCGTTAAAGAGGTCGAGGTTTTTAAGATTTGAGACTGAACGTGGGATTTTATACAGTTCGAATCCGTAATAATCATAGACGCTATCCTGCATAAAAGTAAGCTCTCGCAATATGACGGAGCGTTTGGTCTTGCTGTTACCTTCGATCTGAATACTATCTATGGTTAACGGACTGTAACCAACATTACCAGCCCAACTATGGGGAACGGTAGACAATAGAATAAGGATTACGATTATTGGGCGTAGCAAGTCTGAAACTTTGCTCAAATATCGAGATAATTCAGCAACGATTTGTAGCGTTCCTGAACCAGATTACTTGATTTACGATGAATTTGATGCAATACTTTGTATCCGTTGCCTTCTAGAATACTGGAAATGTTATCGATGAACTTGATGTTCAGTTTAACCAGAATTTCAATGTCGTTATTGCCTTCTGGTTGCCATGTCCATAGTCCTAAAATCTTTCCATCTTCGGCCTCTACAATTCGTCCGATGTGGGAGATAGAGTAATCAAGAATGTTACACTTCAAAAGAAGAACAGACCCGTCATTTTGCGCCGTAGTGCTTTGACCCATAGCGTGTACCAGATCATTTACCCAAACCGTTCCGATATGCTCATTTGCCGTTTCCACCGAAAGAACATCCAACCGGTTGTCTGACAACAACTTGATTGCATGAATAATGGAATGTTCATGATTGACCGCTACCGGTTTGCTTTGTAAATCCAATTTGGAAATTGGCATTTCAGGATCAAGACCATCCAGTTGACTATATCTGGCGTAGCCTATTAATTGTTTTCCATCGACGATGGGAAGATTTGAAACATTAAAATCTTCCATTTGCAATAACGCATACTGAACCGAGTCGCCGGGTTTCAGTACGGGGAGGTCATTGGTAATGAAGTCTTTAATAATCATCATTGTCGAAACGAATATATGTGTAAAATGTTTCAGTTAGGTGTTAAGTTTTACCATATCCAGATAGTTCTGTATCATTTTAATGCCAAACTGGGTTAAAATGGCTTCCGGATGATATTGTACTCCCCATACCGGTAAAGTCTTGTGACTTATAGCCATGACACGATGATCGTCGGAATGGGCTACGACTTCGAGTTCGTCATGCTCAAAATCTGGTAACACCAGGCTGTGGTACCGACACACTTCAAACGCCGGTGGAATGTCCTTAAACATGGGATGGTTTTTTGTGTGAACGATAGATACCTTGCCATGCATGGGTACGTCCATCTGTTCTAAATCTACACCAAAATGCATACCGATGGCCTGATGCCCAAGGCATACCCCAAGAATCGGTTTGTGGCGCATGTAATGATCGATAACTTCCATTAGAATTCCGGATTCTTCTGGATTTTTCGGACCCGGTGACAAGACGATACCATCAAACGCAAGTTCTGACAGTTCTTGCAACGAATACTGATCATTTCGGACAACATTTACATTGGCCCCACATTGCTCCAAATAGTCCTTAAGATTGTACGTGAACGAGTCGTAGCTGTCGAATAGCAGGATGTTGGGCATTGAACAAATATACAAGGTGCTGCTTATCCGGCCAGAATGGCTTTTGCATAGTTCTCCCAACTCAAATCTTTAGCAATTTCTGCCACATTTTCGTTGGGTAAGGGCTTGTCGATGTATTTGGCCATCACTGCAGCCATAGATTTTATGTCGCGATCCTCTGCCAGATATCCGTTAAAGCCGTCTTTAATGGTTTCAGGGAAGTGGCCAACTTTAGTCGCTAGAATTGGTAGGTTGAAGTTGTAACTCAGCGATTCAATTCCAGAAGGTGTGGCGGTTAAGTAATACAATACCACGCAATCACTCACCTGGAAATATTTGTTGACGTCTTCATTGGCAATAAACTCATTGAACACAACACACTTGTCCTCAATATCCAGCTCTTTGATCCGTTCAAGCGGGCGGTAATTCTGTTCGTCGTCTTGTTTTGAAAGGAAAATCTTTTTTGCTGTACCAAAGAGAAAACGCTTTAGCCTTGTTCGCCATTTCGACGTGTCGAGTGTGTTCCAAAACGATTCCCCACAAATCAACAAGCTTACATCGTCACGGTCTTTTGCCATTTCAGCGAAGGCTTCAATGGTCTGGTGCAAGCCCTTATATTTTCGGATAAACCCAAAGAACAGAAAAACATGCTTACGCAATCCGTGCTCTTTTTTGAATGCTTCAGGGTCAAACATTGTATCGGGTTGAAACAAGTCGTAAATCGGGTGGTAAAGCTTTACCACTGTGTGATGACCAGCCTTTTCTGTTCGGGTGCCATCGTATACCAAATCGAACTTCTTTTTTGGATAAAAATCCTGAAGCTCGCGGTATGTTTTCAAACTGTGTACCAGATAGGTATCTGCGTTTCCAATACCAATGCTCAAGAAGAAACGGTCGATGCTGCTCTTTTCTTTTTGAAGTACAAAGTGTAGGTCGACAATTACCTCGATATTGGTGTTTTTCTTCAGCCAATTGATCATGCGTCCCACGGGTAGCCCCTGTATCGCAATGGACCATTGAATAATGATCTTATCCGCACCAATTTCTTTGATATATTTGGCAGTCTTGAACCAGCTTCCGGGTCTATTGTAATTGGTCAGATAGGTCACTTCGATATCGGTGCCTTCCAACAGATCCGCTTTACTGCTTTTGTCTACAAATTCGCGTGGCACGATGGCCGGATATTGCTGTGTCCACGAAACAATATGTACTTTGGTTTCTGGCCGCTTGTCGAGTGCTTTTGCCAGGGAGGTGTTGTAGTTTGAGATACCTCCTTTAAACATTGGGCCAGGCCCAAAACAAACAACCGTATTAGCCATTGGTTATTCCAGCCTTAGCTCTTTCCAGTGCTTTTTCGTACACTCGGCGCATCCCTTCTTCTGTGCTGATTTTAGCTTCCCAGCCAAGTGTTTCCTTTACAAAATCCATGTTACAGTAACGACTGTGAACACCAACCGGCTTGTCCAATAAAGGCTTGATCTCAGGATCGTAACCGGCAAACTTGGTGAACAAACCAATAATTTCACGGAACGAGGTGAGTTTGCCCATTCCAATATTGATGGCGGTTCCATCATGAATCTTATCCATGGCAAGTAAGATGCAATCCATTACATCATCGATATGCACAAAGTCACGCCCTTGATGGCCGCTTCCCCATACTTCAAACGGTTCTTCTTTATAGGCAGCTCTTAACGCAATGGCAGGGATCGGATAGCTAAGATCCTGGTCTTCACCATAACCTGAGAACGGACGAATACAGGTAACCTTTACGTCGTAATATTTAGCTGCAATGTGTGCCAAATACTCCCCGGTTAGTTTACACCAGCCGTAGGTCATATCGGGTTGCCCCATATTATTGAAGTCAATGTCACTTTCACGTAGTGCGATAGCTGCATCTTCGGTTTGTTTGTTAACAGGATATGCGGCACTACTGCTCGGGTAGAGTACACGGTCTGGTTTATTGGTGCAAACCCAATGGAAGAATTCAGCATCGATACTTAAATCCTGAGCAACCATCATTGGGTCGCCGTCAATTTTGGCTCTTCCTCCAACGATGGCAGCGAAATGAAATACGTCGTTAAATCGCTCTATATCAAAACCGAACTGTTTAAAGTAATTGGTGTCTTTTTGGAACGCCCGGATCACATCACGAACGTCGGCTTTTAAGAAAAGTAAACGTCGATCGTTTCCATACACCTTGCCGATATTGATTTCATCCACCAATGGCTCAGAAAACCAGGTTTCTGGTTCTGTTCCGATTGATAAGTCATCTACAAAAACGATGTTGTCGTTTGTTGTATTAAACAATCTTTTGACCATGTTTCTTCCAACGAAACCACAGCCTCCGGTAATGAAATGTGTTTTTGTCATCGTTCAATTTTAGGCGTTAGCCGTCTTTACTTTTTTAAGATGCACAAAAGTAAGCAATAGCTGCCTAACCAAGGGGAGCATAACCTCGTATTGTTTCAAGTTACGTTACTCTATCCCTGCTGCAACATTGTTGTGACAAAGCTTCATTTCGCGGGTAGATTTTAGTGGTGATGGAATACCGTTTATCCTCTGTTGTTATTTAAACGTAGGCAGAAAGTCATCATGAAAAACTATGCGTCGGATAAGGATATATTCCATTGCCAATGAGTTCCTTTTTCCACCAGGCAGCCATTGTTATTGATTTCGAAAAACCTTCCTCTTTTGAATTCCCTGGTTGGTGCTTTCTTTTCCATCAAATCAGTTCGATTGGGGTCATAAAGTCCGTGGATCAAATAATTGTACCTACCCATCGCCAAACTTATTCCGTAATTCGGCCCACCTAATACCACTTCCGCATTCTTATTATCTTGTCCATCATCTTCCCACCAACATAATTTACATATGTTATAACTCCCACGTTCCTCAATTGTGTTGTAACCACAACATGGGCACGACTCAAATTCTAATGGTTCTCCGATTATCCGATCAATATTGAGCGCTTCACATAAATACTCATTCGTCACGTGTCGCAGACTGTGTTTTAACCAGATCATCAATACGGCATCATATTTTTCTAATTCAGGGTTTAGAATTTCTCTTCCTCCCTTAAACTCGTTTTGAATCTCTTTCGGCAACAAGGCCCATTCTTCGATATCGGTCCAGTCCTCCAACGTCATTACATCTAGTTGTTCAGCCCTTTCACGCTGTGAAAGCTTAGCAAGGTTAATCCTGGAATACCGTTCTATTGCATGTATTCTTTTCATGGACTGACAAATCTCGCTAAAATCTTGATTGAGAAATCGAACAGCAACGATATGTTGCGGTTATACGCTGCTATTTTGACTTCAGATCGTTCATAAACTGTTCGTATGGAAAGAACTTTCCCGGACATTTGGTTGCTTCACCTTCTAGTTTGCCATGAAATCCAATCGCATCAATGCCAATGCTGTGTTTTTCCATTAACTCCTTTGTAAGCTTTAGGAGACTCACATACTGTTTCTGAGTCATTGCACTTTTATCCAAATTTCCAATGATACAGATTCCTATACCTCTAAAGTTCTTATCCCAATTGTTTTTGGATACATGAACTCCCCAGAGATTGAATTTCTTTCGAAGGTCACTCGCTACGGTGCCATCTTCCATCCCATTGCCATTACCAACTATATAATGGTACGAAATAGCATGTATCGGTTCTTTTGATTGTCTTTGGTCATGAATACGTTGCAGATGTTCTATGTTGCCATAATTACCGGCACTATGATGAATTACAATGTAATTCCATCTTTTTGGCCAATATATGGCAGTTACTACAACAAAAACGAAAGTTGAAATTAGTATGGTCCTCCTTTTTTTCATTCGTTACCAATACTGCTAACGGCAGTTTAACGAAGTTAATGTTTACCAATGCAATAAAATGCCAAGTAAAGGCGGTAAACGCACTATTGGGAGTTCAAAAAAAAGACCGCTTTCGTTAAAAAGCGGTCTTTTCAAATCTGATTGGGTAATCTTACCAGCGATTCGTGTCAAATCCTGAATTACCTCGGTCGTTGCTTCTACGACGATCGCCACCACCACGATTGTTGTCTCTTCGGTAACCATCGCGGTTGTTATTTCTACGATTGTTGTCAAATCGTCTGCCACCTCGATCTCCACGATCTTCTCTTGGTTCAGACTCTTTTACAACGATGTTGTTTCCTTCAAATTCAAAGTCGTTTAGTGCGTCAATTGCGTTACGGCCTGCTTCATCGCTTTCCATGTCAACAAAACCATAACACTTAGATCGTCCAGTGTCGCGATCCATAATTACTCGGGCAGATTTTACTTCACCAAAACTGCCAAAAAGTTCTCTTAAGCTGTCCTCATCTGTGGATGGGTTGAGCTTTGCTACAAAAATGTTCATTATAAATAAAAATTAATGAATGGAGAGGAGATAAACGGGATAGTCAGTTTGAAAATGTAACAAAACTAAATCGTCTGGCCTGACGCCATTCTCTGCAAATGTAGGTTAATAAAACTCGGAACTGCGTTATTATTTGATGAAGTTTAGATAACCAGAGTTTTTAGGCTAACCCAAGTTCCTGCTTTTGATCAGCACTTACTTCAGACGGTGCATCGATCATGATGTCTCTTCCCATATTGTTTTTGGGGAAGGCAATCACATCCCGAATCGAATCCGTACCCGATAAAATAGCGCATAGTCGATCGAACCCGAATGCGATACCTCCATGAGGAGGAGCGCCGTATTCGAAGGCGTTCATTAAGAAACCAAACTGTGCCTTTGCTTCTTCTGGTGTGAAG
>DIYD01000057.1:0-10815 GCA_002428905.1 Bacteroidetes bacterium UBA6063
TTCCGATCTTCCTAGCACCACAATTGTATATCCGTTTTGAGCCAAATGCTTCACGATAACTTCACCTATTCCAGACGTTGCTCCGGTTATCAAGGCTACTTTCGAGTTCGTATTTTCCATTCGTGTTCTTTTGTTTGTCCGTGTTCTTAACATTAACAGGCGAAATATAGTTGCGGTTTCAACTTGATTTCAACGGTAACGTCATGTCACCATATGATTTTCTGCGCCTGAACGGATTGTTGTATGAGATTAACTGCTGTGTTCCTCGCCAGTTGGAACTTCTATCCAGGCCATACAAGTCGTACAATTTAAATATCTGTTTATCTAACGATCTGACTTACATTTGTCTGGAACAATCTAGCATCATGGGCGTAAACACATCCGGACTCCTCTTTAAAAAAGAAGTAGCCTCCAATCGGCAGTATCTCGAAAATCTTCTACAAAAGAATATCACAAGAGCGGAAAAATTGCCTGTTGACGGTAACGAGTTCAGCGACGTAACTTCAGATCAGGTATTAGCCATTTCCAACCGCGGAGCTACTTTACTCCATGTTGATTTTGATGTTTGGCAAGACGTCATCGAACGAATGGGAAGTGATTTTAACAATCGCGACGGAGTAGGTTTTATGCTGAGCGAGACAAGCATGACCTTCATGTTTCAGTTCCCAAGCAGATATCAGCAAAATATTGATGTCTATACGTATGAAGAAGGCTTTCACTGCGAAGGGCCGAACAGGTTAGATATCCAGGAAGACGATGACATCGTGTTTGATGTGCTGATAAATTTGGTAGAGAAGTACCTGGGCGATTTGTCTACAGCCGAGTTTACCCTTTATCACTTTGGTGAAGGCGGGTTTGAAACCAGGCCCGAAGAAAGTATTATTACTTCAACAGGCGATTTGCCAAGCATTCCACGGGTGAAGTCCGTAGTGAAACCACCAGAGGTTGATTTTGAAACACCAGATATCGTGTTGGAAGATTCAATCGACGTTGACCCGCTAAAGCCTATGGCGATGGAACAGGTTGAAAATGAAGTTGAAGTCGAAGCTGAAGCTGAAGTTGAAAATGAAGATGGCTCAATACCAGAGAAACACGAGATCGAACGAGGGAATGATGAAGCTGAGTACAACGTTGAATTTGACCCTCCAGAAGAGGTTGATCATAAATCGGCCATACAGGAAGAACTTGAAGCGTTTGGCCGCTCTTACAATGAAAAAGAGTTAACTACGATGTCTGTTGACGACCTCATTGAAGAGTTTTGGTTTGAGGCGTTTCAGGCAGACGGTAAACGAGACCCGGCCATCGTGCGTTATGTGATCGAATTGCGACGGCGTGGGGTGAAAGCGGATAAAGGCAAAGGGCATACCTTGATGTATCATCACAGCAGGTACCCCGATCTTCAGGCGGAAGCGAAACGATTGAGTGATCGAATGCTGGAACGTGATATTAACAAGGGCAGACATGCCTATGTCACTGGGATGGACTGTGTACGAACCAGTGTGCTGGAAGAAGAAAAACGGTTGAGGGATGCTGCTTTGTTAAGAGACGTGAACAAAGACGCAAAAGACGCAGAAAGTGCATCTGTATTTAAATATGTTTTGATCGGTATCGGGATATTTATCGCGATTGTTAAAGGATGTGGTTAAATGGAGCAAAGCTCCATTTAATGTGGAAATGTGAACATATGGAAATGTGAAAATGTCCGTATTCCTATGAATTTCGATCTAAACATCTAAACATCTAAACATCTAAACATCTAAACATCTAAACATCTAAACATCTAAACATCTAAACATCTCTAACGATCGTCAACTTTCAGAATGTCTTGCACATTCTCGGTAATTTTGGTACTGAGTTCACTCAATGGCAGGTCATTGGTGTCTTTACCAAACGGGTCTTCGATTTCCTCTGCAAGCAACTCCATACTTACCAGAATGTAGAAGATGAAGCACGCAATAAGGATCGTACCGTACCCGAATGTTGAGACAAAACCGAGTGGAAGAGTCGTTACGTAAATAAAGATAAACTTCTTCAGAAACATGTTGTACGAGTAGGGCATTGGGGTGTTTAGAATACGTTCACAAGCTCCTGTAATATTGGAAAAATTGTTTAGGTTAACATCGAGGGCCAGGTATTCGGTTTCTGTCAATCGTTCTTCATCGCGCATAAGTTTTAAGCGGTCGTACATCTGCTTCGCGATAAAACTCGGTCTGTGTGAAGCCTTGGTGAATTTACCAACGAATTCATCCGAACCTTCAAGGCGCAGATCGTCGTTTTCGTTGCGCAAATGCCAACGCAGGACGTGGACATAGTTTGGAATCATGCGGTGGAAAAAGACGCGATCTTCGGTATTCGAGTCGCACGATACAATCTTCAATGCCAAACTTCGGGTGTCGTTCACCAACTCACCCCACTTTTTACGACCTTCCCACCAGCGATCATACGCGGTGTTGGTGCGAAAAACAAGCAAGAGGGAAAGTACAAAACCAACAAGCGAGTATACCGCAATAGCATCCTTGAAAATCTTTAAATCGTGAAAGTATTTGATTTGAGCATAGGTCAACCCAAAGGTCATCACGGCAAGAATTAACATAGAAGGCAACAGTGCGGCAAACGTGTCGCCTTTGGATATCAGAAAAGTATACCGGAACCAGATTTTAGGGTTGTACTTGATCATGCGAGACAAATGTAAGAATTACTAATCTTTAATTACATTTGAGCGAATGCCAAATCGAATTAGGTTTCTAGCCATCTGTGTACTCGCCGCATTTTCGGTGCAAGCACGAACACCCTGTCCACCCATATATCGATTCCAGAATCCGTTTATTCTTATGGTAGGAAGGAACATCTATGGTGTGATTGTTTGTTGCCTTCTCGGAATGGCTTGCAAACACGATGTCCCAAATACGCCTGCTCAAACAACTAAAATAATTGGGCATAGAGGATACGGAGTGACTCAAGACGATGCCGAAATCCGAGAGAACACGCTTCAAGCCTGTGAACTTGGTTTACTGGAATTCGATGGAATTGAGGTAGACCTTCAACGATCAAATGACTATGCCGTGTTTATGTTTCACGATGAAACGGTGAAGAAATGCAGTGAACACGATATCATTAGCATTGTTTCAAGCACAGAACCTGAGATACGTAAACAGTTCCGATGCTTGTTTCCAAAAGACACTATTAATACCCTGGATGAACTGCTGGAGTTATCTGCAAAACATCCGCAAAAAGAACTGTTTCTTGATATAAAGTCGTTTATCCATTTTAAAACCCTGTTAAAGACTCCAACACCTCAGGAATACATGAACCTTATGTCCCAAGACATATTCGAACGGATTAAACCACTGGGGGATCAGAGCATAATAAACATTGAAACAGAAAATGCGGTCATGCTCAACGCATTTAAAAAGCATCACCCTCAGGTTCAAACCTGGCTCACCTCCTTTGGCGATATTGAAACAGCCACACGAAGGGCGTTTAAAGAACATTATACGGGCATTTCGATTAAAGACGGAGACCACGTCAACCAAACAAACGTCGATCAGTTACACGACAAAGGTTTGCGCGTCTGTGTTTGGGTGGTGAATGACATCAACCGGATGGAAGAGTTAATCGAAATTGGAGTAGACGTTATCCAAACGGATCAGAAATTCTAACTCGTTTTGTACTGCGATTTTTAGCTATTCTGTCAAAAGTATGTAACAACTTGAGGTGGAAACTTATGATTGATGCTTACCTGTTTTGGTGTTAAGTGTCTGAAAAATAACGCATTGCGCTAAGTTCTTTTGGTGCTGGTTGCCGGTTGTAATTTTAAATTAATGAAATCGTCATTTGCTTTTTCGCCTTGGGTGCTATGTATATTTGTACCGTTGAAAAAAAGAAATACATACAGCAAAAGAAATAATCGACAATGGCTTCGGTAGGTTCTGATAGATGATATTAGAGTTCCCGAGCCTGGTCTCGGGATTTTTTTTGCCTTAAAATTTTAGAACAATGAAATCGTATAACAACATCAATTGCACATCAGGTGTCCCAGGGATAACCTTGGTGTTGAAGTACGGAAAACCATAGGCGATAAATGAATTTACACAAGGCCTGGTTTTTCGTAACCGGGCTTTTTTATGCTCAAAATTTTATGAAACGACACAAAGAATAATCGCCAATCGCATTTCACTTGAACTGCGTGCGGCACAACAACAAGTGAAATGAACAACGAAGAAATTTCGTGGGTAAAGCAATGTTTACCCGAACAACTGGTGTATCCTTTTTACAAGGATCGATTTGCACTGGATATTTTACAACACGTTTTTAAACACGGTACGCCCATCCGTGAACTGCGGTCGTCTAATTTTGGACGGCTGCTCCAGAAGAAGTCGGCAAAAGAAGTGCTGGCACGCTGTGGAGATGGGGTATGGAACCACAACACACTGTACGATGAGTGGTCGGCAGAAATGCTTTATTTCAGGCTTACACTTGACGAATGGGGCACGAACTCAAAATGGAAGAAAAACCATGGGTATAACCAAACCTCGAGGCCAGGTAAAACCCTGGTACTGCAGGTAAATTTTGGTGGCGACCATGATGAGTATTTTTATCGAAACATTGGCAAGAGCAAGCGAGATTGGTTCAGTTTTTCTGTTCATCCAATTCACGATAAACTGAATACGTTTGGTTGGGTTCGGATGGATATTGACCTTGAACGCAATGAGGTGCTCATTGAAGAGGTACAATCGGATTGGGTACGTGAGTTAAAGGATATGGTTGACCCTACAACGGGAGGCTTCTCTGATGAGACCACCAATGCTTTGCGACGCTATAATGCATACATAAAAAATTACGTGCAATCGTGGGATGAGATACTTGTAGGTGCAGCCCTCTGGTTTATCATACATGAACTGGGTATATCCACCATATGGTATCACACTGTTCAGTCGGGCAACCATTATAAAATGATGCCACGTTACAGCAGACCACCGCGATCCGTGTACAGCAAAACACCAGAAAAAATGGGATTTCGTAAAGTAAATGAAGTCCCGCAGATTTTAAAGGACTGTGCCAGTCTGGATAAACTGGTACGGAAGGGTAAAACCCTGAAGTTCTACCAATTACAACTTAATAATTAAATCATGAAACGGATAAAGATTAAAGGAAACGATTTGCGTAAAATCGGTTTGAAAGACCATAAATTGATAACCATAGCACTAGCTGTTTTGGCAAAACACTACAAGCGTGCAAGCCGAAATCAACAGTTGAAAGCAATCAAAGCTGTATTGGAAGATCCGGTCAGTTTTAAGGAAGACAGCGTGTTTGGAGCTCTCGCTCAAGCATTTGAGCCAACTGAATTGGAAGAAGTTGAACTGAAGCCCGATTCGGAATTTAAGGTGTTCGGTGCGTTGAACATCTCCGAATCGGCTAAGCATCAGATGTATACAGCAATGAAGCTTCCGGTAACAGTTGACGGTGCAATGATGCCAGATGCTCATCACGGATACGGACTGCCTATTGGTGGAGTTTTAGCAACACGTGATGCCATAATCCCATATGGCGTTGGTATTGATATCGGTTGTCGGATGTGTTTGAGTATTTACCGCGATCCTGGATCGGTCGTAGACACCAGACGAGACGAGTTTACGCACGTTTTGAAACAACATACACGATTCGGCCTGAAGGAGAAATTCGAGCGGCCCAATCCTATGGAAGTGCTTGACCGCACTCTGTTCAATGAAATTCCAATGTTAAAGAAGCTTCAGATGAAAGCATTTCAACAGCTTGGAACATCAGGTGGTGGTAACCACTTTGTTGAATTTGGTCAGGTTGTGGTGCGTGAATTCAGCAACGAACTGGGACTTCAACCCGGAAATTATCTGGCATTGCTTTCGCATTCCGGTTCCAGAGGCCTGGGGGCAAATATTGCAATGCACTACACTAAATTGGCGGAGAAGCAAAGTCACCTGCCGAAATCGGCTCGAAAACTTGCCTGGTTAGATATGAATTCTCAAGAAGGGCAGGAGTACTGGTTGGCCATGAATCTAGCTGGAGACTATGCATCTGCTTGTCATGATGACATTCATAGACGCATAGCTAAGGTATTGAAGCTCCAATCCATCAAGCGTGTGGAGAACCACCACAACTTTGCATGGAAAGAGAAACTCGCTGATGGCAGCGAAGCTATTGTTCACCGCAAAGGTGCTACGCCTGCTGGGGAAGGTGTTCTGGGTATTATCCCAGGATCTATGACACAGAAGGGCTACATAGTGGCGGGACGTGGAAATCACAATTCCATCCAGTCGGCGTCTCATGGTGCCGGAAGAGTAATGAGCAGGGGAGAGGCTAAACGTTCTTTCACAAAAAACCAAATGAAGGAAGTTTTAAAACAACACAGTGTCACCTTGTTAGGTGGTGGAGTGGATGAATCACCCTTTGCCTATAAAGACCTGAACGAGGTTATGGAGTATCAAAACGACCTGGTAAAAACGCTGGGAAGCTTTACGCCCAAAATTGTGCGTATGGCACAGGACTAAATGAAAAAAGTCCCGGCATAAGCCGGGACTTTGGTTTAACCTGAATGTAGTCGAATTCAGATTATTAATAGCTCTTTTCTACGATCACCTGAACATCGTCTGGTTTAACGTTTTGCCGTTCACCTAATGCCACCCAGCCACGGTCTTCAAGTGCTGTGCGTACCTTTTCTGCCGTACCGGCGTATTGATCGGTGTAGTCCGATAAGTGGGTTGGTATGTCCAACGACTGAAAGAATGCTTCGGTCTTCTCAATGGCTTTCTCCGCCTTTTCGCGTGAGGAACCTTCCGTAATGTTCCAAACCCGTTCAGCGTATTGGGCCAACTTCTCTTCTTTGATGTCGATGTAATGTTGGTAGTGACGCGGAGCAATAATTGCGAGTGTTCGTGCATGGTCAATTCCATACAATGCGGTCAATTCATGTCCCATGGCGTGGATTGCCCAATCGCTCGGTACGCCTTTCTGAATCAGCCCGTTAAGCGCCATCGTGCAACACCACATGAAGTTTGCTGCTGCTTTGTAATCTGTTTGATCCGCAAGTACTTTGGGGCCCGTTTCAATTAAACTATTTAAGATGCTTTCTGCGATGCGATCTTGTAAATCTGCACCAACCGGGTACGTCATGTACTGTTCCAGAACATGGGTAAATGCATCGGTAATTCCGTTGGCAATTTGACGCTGAGGGATACTCCGGATTACGGTCGGGTCAAGTATGGAGAATTTTGGAAACAATCCAGGGCCACCCATACCAAGTTTTTGGCCGGTTTCTTTTCTGGAAATCACTGCTCCGCTGTTCATCTCACTGCCTGTGGCAGGAAGTGTCAACACGGTTCCGAACGGCATGCCAACTTTAGTTGGTCTCCGTTTTTCCAGAATGTCCCATGGGGTATCGCCCTTAAAGAGTGCCGCGGAGGCTAAGAACTTTGTGCCGTCAATTACAGAACCTCCACCCACAGCAAGCAGAAAGTCAATGTTTTCTGATTTTATCACTTCAAGGGCCTCTAGTAATTTGCTGTACTCCGGGTTGGCAGGAATACCTCCAAATTCAATTACGTTGCGGTTTCCTAGAGCTTCTTTGACTTGCTCATACACCCCGTTTCGCTTAATACTTCCTCCACCATAAAGCATTAGAACATTCGCGTCACGAGGAACTTCTTTGCGCAATTGCGCTATCTGGCCTTCTCCAAAATGGATTTTTACCGGGTTTTGTAATTCAAAATTTAACATACCCGATTAACAGTCAAAAGACGTAAAGAGTTTTAGATATTTGGAAGAACACCATTTGGCGTTCGAGGGTTCTTACATATTTCGCCGGTATTGACCACCGACTTCAAACAAGGCATTGGTGATCTGGCCCAATGAACAAACCTTACAGGCATCCATCAGTGCTTCAAACACGTTTCCGTTTTGCAATGCAACCTGCTGGATGTTCTTGAGCTGCGCAGCAGCCTCGTCGCCTTCTCGCGCGTGCAAGCCGTTAAGTGTATTGATCTGGAACTCCTTTTCGTCGGTAGTGGCGCGAATTACTTCTTTCGGCAGAATAGTAGGAGAGCCCTTGCTGCTCAAGAAGGTGTTAACTCCAATAATTGGGAATTCGCCGGTGTGCTTTAGTGTTTCGTAATACAGACTTTCTTCCTGAATCTTAGAGCGTTGATACATGGTTTCCATGGCGCCTAATACACCGCCACGTTCCGTAATTCGATCAAATTCACCCAGCACTGCTTCCTCTACCAGGTCGGTCAATTCTTCAATGATGAATGAGCCTTGTAGTGGGTTTTCGTTTTTAGCCAGACCAAGCTCACGGTTGATTATCAACTGAATCGCAACCGCTCTTCGTACACTTTCTTCGGTTGGTGTTGTGATGGCCTCGTCATACGCATTGGTATGCAAACTGTTGCAGTTGTCGTAGATGGCATATAACGCCTGCAATGTGGTACGGATGTCATTGAAGTCGATTTCCTGGGCGTGTAAGCTTCGTCCACTCGTCTGAATGTGGTATTTCAGCATTTGGCTACGCTCATTTGCCCCGTACTTCAATTTCATGGCCTTAGCCCAGATTCGTCGTGCTACTCGGCCAATTACCGCATATTCAGGGTCGATTCCATTAGAGAAGAAGAAGCTTAGGTTCGGACCAAAGTGATTGATGTCCATACCCCGGCTCAAGTAATATTCTACATAGGTGAATCCGTTTGCTAGTGTAAAGGCAAGTTGAGTAATCGGATTTGCGCCTGCTTCTGCAATGTGATATCCGGAAATGGAAACCGAATAGAAGTTTCGAACTTCTTTGGAGATAAAGTATTGCTGCACATCACCCATCAAACGAAGGGCAAATTCCGTTGAGAAAATACACGTGTTTTGTGCCTGATCTTCTTTCAGTATGTCTGCCTGAACAGTCCCACGAACTTGCTTTAATGTGTCGGCCTTAATCGTATTATATACGTCAGTAGGAAGAACCTTGTCGCCAGTCAAGCCAAGCAACATGAGCCCAAGCCCGTCATTGCCTTTAGGCAAATCGCCATTGTATTTGGGTTGTTCCGTGCCTCTGGCATTGAAGTAAGCCTTTATTTTTTGCTGTGTTTCTTCCTCTAGTCCATTTTCCTTGATGTACAACTCGCATTGTTGGTCAATAGCAGCGTTCATAAAGTAACCCAGGAGCATAGGAGCTGGCCCATTAATCGTCATGGAAACCGACGTCATCGGATTGGCCAGATTAAAACCCGAATACAGTTTTTTAGCATCGTCTAAACAACAAATGCTAACACCTGAGTTTCCAATCTTTCCGTAGATATCCGGACGATAATCCGGATCGTTACCGTACAGCGTTACCGAGTCGAATGCGGTACTTAGTCGCTTTGCAGGCATGGCGCTACTTAGATAGTGGAAACGTTTGTTTGTGCGCTCTGGCCCACCTTCACCTGCAAACATACGGGTTGGGTCCTCACCCTGACGCTTAAATGGGTAAATTCCAGCCGTGTAAGGGAATTTACCAGGAACGTTTTCTTGCAGATTCCACTGCAACACATCTCCCCAGGCTTCGTATTTCGGAAGCGATACTTTGCTGATTTTCTGGTGCGATAAGGACTTGGTTTTCGTCTCAACTTTAATCTCCCGATTACGAACGAGGTAGGTGTATATGTCGTTGGCATAAGCCTCTTTAACACTGTCCCACTCGTCAACAAGCTTTTGCAGTTTTGGATCGAAATCCAACGCAATGTTGCTGTAGGTTTCCTCAAGATCCTTAATCAAGCGATCGGCGTCGGTAACCTTTGTTTCACGTATGGTTTCAATGGTTTTGTTGATACCGTAAAGCTTTTGCGCAAGCTCGGATTGTTTCTTTGCCCACTGGTCGTAAGAACGATTGTTCTCTGCTATTTCTGATAGGTAACGTACCCGTTTCGGCGGGATAATATAAATCTTCTCCGATAGGTCTTCCTCATTTTCGTAAGACGTGCTAAACGAAGCATTTGTTTTCGTATTGATGGTCTCAATAAGCTTGGCATACAGCGAGTTAACACCAGGATCGTTAAACTGACTTGCAATGGTTCCGAACACAGGCATACTATCCACTTCCTGGTCGAATAATTTGTGGTTGCGCTGAAACTGTTTTTTTACATCGCGTAAGGCGTCTAGCGCACCGCGTTTGTCAAACTTATTGATGGCTATGACGTCCGCGAAATCCAACATGTCAATTTTCTCCAGCTGTGTGGCTGCACCGTATTCAGGTGTCATCACGTACAAGCTGGCATCACTATGATCTGTGATTTCCGTATCGCTTTGACCAATACCTGAGGTTTCAAGAATGATCAGGTCATAACCTGCAACCTTGAGTATGTCTTTTGCGGTGTCGATGTGAGCAGATAGCGCCAGGTTGGCCTGTCGGGTAGCCAGTGAACGCATGTAAACACGTTCGTTCCGGATGCTGTTCATGCGAATGCGGTCACCTAAAAGCGCCCCTCCGGTTTTTCGTTTGCTCGGGTCAACAGATATAATCGCGATCGATTTGTCTTCAAAGTCGTTTAGAAATCGTCGAACAAGTTCGTCTACCAAACTACTTTTACCCGCACCACCCGTTCCTGTAATACCAAGTACAGGTGTGTTTAATGTCTTAGCCTCTGCAGAAATCGATTCAAGCAATGCTTTGTTCTCTTCCGGGAAGTTCTCCGCAGCCGAAATCACTTTGGCAATCGACATCTTATTCTTCGTGCGGAACGATTCTACTTCGCCATTGAGTGAGTACCCCGTAGGGAAATCCGATTTCTCAACCAGGTCATTGATCATGCCTTGAAGCCCCAT
>DIYD01000057.1:10871-11728 GCA_002428905.1 Bacteroidetes bacterium UBA6063
TTGATCATGCCTTGAAGCCCCATAGCGCGCCCATCGTCTGGATGATATATACGTGTTATGCCGTAGGACTGTAGTTCTTCGATCTCGGAAGGAAGGATGGTTCCACCTCCGCCACCGAATAACTTGATGTGTCCTGCTCCCTTTTCTTTGAGCAGGTCGTACATGTACTTGAAGTATTCATTGTGACCACCCTGGTAGCTGGTCATAGCAATTGCGTTGGCATCTTCCTGAATAGCTGTATTTACTACTTCCTCTGCACTTCGGTCGTGGCCCAGGTGGATCACCTCGCAGCCGGTCGACTGAATGATACGACGCATTACGTTTATAGCAGCGTCATGTCCATCAAACAAAGAGGCCGCGGTTACAATTCTTACTTTGTTCTTCGGTGTATAGGGGTGTTGATTCTCCATAGGCTAAAAAACGAAGTGCAAAGATAATCCATTACACCTGAGTTTTTTTAATTCTGGCGTGGTTGGTTGAATCTCATAGAAAAAGAAAAGCGACCACAGGCTGTAGTCGCTTTGAAGCTCGTGTTAGGAGCATGATTTAGTAATTTGTGTTAGTTTTTCTTATCCCATCCCGGGCACAAGTTGTAGTCGCATAATAGTAGTTCAAAAAGATTCTTAATTTTCATCAAGTAGTGAATAGTATTTATCAAATATCTTTAGTGCTTAAATGCTATTCTATTCATAAGTTGTGTAGTGCTTAATATATTCCAATATGCGTGCCAAACCCGATGTATTCGTATTTAAAAAGCTGTTAATCAGAAAGTTGCGTTTTGTTCATTTTGCTTTGTGACGGTTTTAAGAATTCTTTATATGTTCAAAATGGGAATATTTGTTCAAAATGGGAAAATG
>DIYD01000236.1 GCA_002428905.1 Bacteroidetes bacterium UBA6063
TGAAAGTTGGCAAAAACATCGTGTACGGCAACACCATTGAGCGAGTCTACTGCAAATACCTGTTGGCCATTGTCGAGTAACTGATGCGGCAACCATTCGTCATGTTGCACGAAAGCCGCTAAAGGACTCGATTCTATTCCAGGCTCAAGATTCTTATCTACTTTATACAGTCGGATGGTACTCGCGTTATAATACCAGATTCCATTGTCGAAGGATCGGGCAGCAGCCGAAACCTCACTGGCACTAATGTCGCTCAAAGAGATTTCAGCTCTTACACTGAGCATGTTGTCTAAAATTAGTAAGGTTTGTTGGTCACGGTAAAACGCGTAAATCTCAAAAGGGTTACTCACATCAAGTTGACTAATATTACCATAGATCTTGAAATTCACCTGAGCTAGCTGTGTGCCTGATGGACTATATTTAACAATGGAGTTGTCATGCCCGATGATGAAGACATTGCCCAGATTGTCTGTTGTGAAGCTCTTGCCTTGAAAAGGAATCTTAACGATAGGGTCTTTATCAATCGATGTAAATGCATAGTGTACTGTGCAGAACAGTATCGTAATAAAACATCCGATGATAAGTTTAACCTTCAAATTTTTCCAAACTAAGTGTGTCGCCATCAAAAACGGCATAGGTGCAGTGGTGAAGCCACTCTCCCAAGTTAAGGTATCTGCCGCCGTTATCCAACTTAATATCTAACGGCAAATGCCTGTGACCAAATATCATATAGTCGTAGTGAGTGGTCTTAACACGTTCATTGCAGAAGTGCAATAACCATTCCGATTTCTCGTCATAAACCTCATCCAGCGCAGCATTGGCAAGCCTGCTTTTGGAGGAAAAGTAATGTGCTATACCCAGCCCTATGCGATTGGGCAACAAGCCGAATAGCCAGATACACAGGGGGTTGCGAAAAATCTTCTTCAATAGTTTGTAGCTGTGATCCCCTGGACCAAGACCATCACCATGATGTAGAAAGAACTTCTTACCGTTGCGTTCAAACTCCATAGCGTCTGACACCAGGTGTACACCAAGTTCTTTCTGAAAGTATTTAAATACCCACATGTCGTGGTTGCCCTTGAAATAAAATATTTCGATGCCCTTGTCACAAAGTTCAGCGATCTTGCCCTGAATACGCACGTAGCCTTGTGGAACTACCTTTTTGTATTCGTACCAGAAATCAAACAAATCTCCCATGAGATAAATCTGGTCTGCATCCGCGCTTACCAAATCCAACCATCGAACAATCTTCTTTTCCCGCGCTAAACTCTGCTCATAATTCGGTATGCCGAGATGAAAATCGGAGGCGAAGTATATTTTTTTTTCTGTTGTCAAGGCTTAGTGGACCGCCACTTTAAAGCTTTGTTTTGTGTTGTTCTCGATGAGCTCAATGGTATAAATTCCTGCCGTTTGATCCTGAATGTCAACCTGAATCAAGCCACCGTTTACATCACCGTTTTGAGTGTGAACGACCTGACCGGCCATGTTGCGAACGATTATGTTGTAGGCGTTGCCTTCCGACTTTGTTCCAGTTTGCAGTGTAATTAAACCCTGGCTTGGGTTAGGGTATAGGCTCCAGTCAGACAAGGCAATGTCGTCTGTATGCAATCCATGACCAACGGTGAAGTAATACTCCACACTTTTACCGAAATCAGGGTTGAAGTTCACATTAAAGCTTGATCCGCTCGCATACAATCGCAATAAGCCAGAACCGACTTGAGGAATTAAAGGATAATACAGTCCAAACTGGTTTTCCGTTTCACACACCATTTTGTAACATCCTCTAGGCAAACTAATGTCTGCACGAACAAGCTCACTTGCAGCTGCGTCTAACTTCTCGTAAACCACTTTGCCCTGATCATTAAAGATCTGAAGCGTTGCGTCTGCAATCGCATTCTGACGGAACATCAACTTGATGGTTTTAGGTGTAATATTTGGTGCCTCAAAATCAGATTCAGCTCTGTTGTTGTCAGCATACTGGTCTTCTACGCCATTAATGGTAGTAACTTCGGCATAGAACCTGTTTTCGGTAGCGGTTGTGTTGTAGCCCCAAATGGCGAAAGGAAGGTCAATATCTTTTGCTTCGTCTGATTTCAACTCACCTTTCCAGTAGTATGTAATTGGGTTGCCACCTACTACGCCGTATTTTAACCCCAGTTCCGTAATCGTTGTTTTGCCTGTGTTGCGAATGCGAATTTTTGGTTCAGAACATGTCGGATTCATTCTGCTGTAATATTCCCAGTTGTTCGGACTGATGATTTGCTCAACAGTTGCATCGTGGGTGAAGTTGTAATCACCGTATTGCATCAAGTGCATGGCAACCACGTAATTACCATTACCTTGTCCCTGATTGTCCACCGGTACCGGTTCAATTTCATAGTCAAGTGCAACGCTATCACCAGAGACGTACTCTGTAATGTCGAAGTTGAAATCGTCTACAGGGGCTGCAGGACACCAGCCTGCACGTGGTGGAGCCCAGTTTCCACCCTGATCGAAAATAGGGTTTAAAGCACACTTGTCATCCATCCAGATATCCCATTGAAGCGCATCTTTGCCGTCAATCTTCATAAAGTGCTGTTTGTCTGCCCACTCACAACAATGCGGCTTAGGTTCACCATCTGTATTGTGACCGTGCCCGGTGATTCGGGTAACCAGTTTATGTGTTTTGGCATCGGGATGCACCGCAATCTTCGTATTAGTGAATGCGATATCATCGGCAATGTCTTTGTACCTTCTGCTCGTACGATTGATGTAGTAGGAGATTTCTTTAAGGTCACGAACCGGAGTTCCTTCAATCATTTCAAACCTGACGTCAATCAATTCCTGCTGGTTTCCAGCGCTAAATGTCACTTGTCCTTCCAGAAGCTCAGCATAATCTGTAACGTCATATACCCAACGGAAACCATCTGGGCCTAGATCCAAACCTATACCGTACGGTGTGATGTAACGACCGATTTCAATGTTGTTGATGCGTTCAGAATAGGCCATATAAGGACTCAATACCTTGGTAAGTGTCGTTGGATTCGCAATCATACTTGAATCCTTTTTACTGCCATCCGGGTTGTAGCTGTAAACATATCCAGCTTCATAACCTGAAGCGTCTCCCGTTTTTTTGGTAGGGTTATTCGTGTCTGCAAAAAGATCAATAAAAATCATTGGACGGTGAACGATGTCTTTCTCCAGAACTGAATCCATATGGGTGGTTTGGTCTGCCATAATGAATTCAACCAATGGGCGCTCATTGGTAATCGTGCTTTTGAAGAAGGCGTCTTTGCTGTAGGGTTCCACTTTCATGTCGCCATAGAATGTCGCCTTAATCGCCGGGTTGAAATCTGATTCGATTGAACGACTGCCCGGAGTATGATTGTCAAAGGAAAACGAGAATAATAAGTCGTTGAAATTCGATTGTGCCGGGTCGATATCTTTTTGATTCAAGTCTGAAACCTCAGAAGCCGTCAGTTCTGATTTCCATACGCTGAACCGGTCAATAGCACCGAAATATTGATACGAATTCGTCCCTTTACCAATTCTGAAATTCACAATGTCGGGGAACTTTCTGAACTTCTTAGTGCCAGACTGCCATTGCGCTCCATTCAAATAAATGCGCATGGTTCCGGTGGCCACATTTTTGGTAAATACCCAGTGGTTCCAGTTCTCCTTTATCTGAGCGTCTGTGGCATCTTTGTTAATTCTATCGTAACCACTTTCCTGACCGGCATCCCAATGTACGCGGCTGTTGCCCCACGGCAAATGGGCGTTAAGTGCCCGATTTCCGGCTTTGTCCCTGCCTTCAAAAATGGAAGTA
>DIYD01000252.1:0-2661 GCA_002428905.1 Bacteroidetes bacterium UBA6063
AGACGCCAAAGTCTCTGGTCTTAATATACATACCGACTCCCTGGAGATACGTAAACAAATTGGGTATTTACCCGAACATAACCCGTTGTATTACGACATGTATGTGAAGGAGTATCTGCAATTTGTTGCAAAACTCAACGGGCTCGGAAAAGAATCATCAGGTAGGGTTGAAAAGATGATTGAACTCACTGGTCTTACTCGTGAGCGCAAGAAGAAAATTGGCACGTTGTCGAAAGGATATAAGCAACGCGTGGGTATGGCTCAAGCGCTGATGAACGATCCAAAAGTGCTCATTCTGGATGAACCTACTTCAGGATTAGACCCCAATCAGATTACCGAAATTCGAAAGTTGATTAAAGACATCGGGCAAGAGCGAACCGTTCTGCTATCAACTCATATTATGCAGGAAGTTGAAGCCATGTGTAATCGTGTTATCATCATCAATAAAGGTGCGTTGGTAGCCGACGATTCTATTCAGAATTTGCACAAGCAACATCACAACGATCGCGTGGTCATTCTACAGTTCAAAAACCCGGTTGAAACCAATACGCTCATGGCCATTCCTGGTATTGACAAGGTGGAACAACTACCCGACAACCGTATTAAGGTAGTGAGCAAGCAACCGGTTGATTTACAAGAAGCGCTGTTCAAATATGCTGTTGATAATCAAAACATTATACTCGAACAACGCGAAGAAGAACAAAGTTTAGAACACATATTTAGAAGTCTGACGAACTAGGATGCTGGCAATACTTCAAAAGGAAATACGAAGCTTTTTAAGCTCACTTATCGCCTACTTTGTGGTGGCGGTTTTCCTATTGGCAATTGGCTTGTTTATGTGGATTTACAAAGACACCAATGCGTTGGATTACGGCGCAGCCAGCCTGGATACCTTATTCATGATGGCACCGTGGGTGTTTATTTTTCTTATCTCCGCCATTACCATGCGGTCTTTTGCGGAAGAAAAAAAGGCCGGAACGATCGAATTACTGGCTACCCATCCAATTACAGACTGGCAGGTGATTTTGGGTAAGTTTTTTGCCGGATTGATTTTGGTGGTTTTCGCATTAATTCCAACCTTACTGTACTACTACACCATATACCAATTGGGCAGTCCGGTTGGTAATATCGACACCGGTGCGATGTGGGGTTCTTACATTGGTTTGTTGTTTCTTGGTGGATGTTACGTAAGCGTAGGTTTGTTTGCCTCTTCATTGACCGATAATCAAATCGTGGCGTTCATTCTATCGACCTTTCTGTGCTTCTTCACATACTCGGTAATGGGGCAGCTTAGCGGAAACTTCAGCACGGGTAAACTCAATTACTATGTGGAGTGGTTAGGCATCGATTTTCATTACCAATCGATTAGTCGTGGTGTCGTAGACACACGTGACTTGGTATATTTCATCAGTTTTATAGCTGTGTTCCTGGGTTTAACACAATTATCGTTTAGTCGTAGAAAATGGTAAAAAAGAAATCTGGACAGCGGCTAAAAAGTATATGGCAATTCCTGATTTTGATTGCCATCATTCTTGTGGTAAATGTTGGGTCTGATCTCGCGTACAAACGTTTCGACCTTACCAAGGAAAAACGATACACCCTATCGCCGGCCACACATGAACTGGTTGGTAAGTTAAACGAGCCTGTATATGTACAGATCTTTTTGGATGGTGAATTCCCTCAGGAATACCGTCGCTTAAAGAATGCGACCCGCGATATGCTAAACGAATATCAGCACATCAGCAAAGGACAACTCGAGTACCGTTTTGACGATTTACTTACCAACAAACCCATCAAGGAGAAAAATGACATCTTACGTCAGCTTACCGAAAAGGGTTTACAGGTAACACGGCCTGAAATTGGCCAGGATGAAGCAACCGCTGAAAAGTTTATTATACCAGCTGGTATTGTATCCTATAACGGTAAAGAGTTTCCATTAAACCTCCTTAAACGGGAATTCGGACAACCCCTGGAAGAAGACATCAACGGAAGCATTGAATTGCTTGAATATGAGATCGGTAATGTGCTTAGAAAGTGCATTGCGGAACAAGAAATAAAGATTGGCTTTACTCAGGGTCACGGAGAATTGGATAAGGTAGATGTTGCGGATATAGCCAAAGCTTTACAAGAGTACTATGTAGTTGAGCAAATCAACATAAACATCACAGATACCGCCTGCACGAAGCAGTTTTTGGCTCAGATGCAACAGAATCCGGAAGAAAGTGGGAAGATTTTGTTAAACGGTGTCATGCGGAATATGAATCGGTACGACGCTTTGATCATTGCTAAACCGCGTGTTAACTTCCTGGATGAAGAATTATTCTTACTTGATCAGTACGTGATGAATGGCGGTAAACTTATTTGGCTTGCCGAACCATTGATTGCCGAAATGGATAGTGTGGCAAAGTATGGGTCTATTATGACCGCCGACTACAACCTAAATGTAAACGACTTGTTGTTCCGGTACGGCGTACGAATTAATCCAACCTTGATTCAGGATTTGAACAGTCACGGAATCCCAGTATTGGCACAAGGTGCCAGTGGACGACCTGGTTTTATGCCGTGGTTGTTCTACCCCATTTTTGCTCCCGATGGCGAGCATCCCATTGTCCGCAATATGACTTCGGTTTGGGGTCGGTTTGTGGCATCGATAGATACCTT
>DIYD01000252.1:2737-3447 GCA_002428905.1 Bacteroidetes bacterium UBA6063
GCATCGATAGATACCTTGCCAAACAAACAACTTAAAAAGACGGTATTGCTGCGGTCATCCGAAACCAGTCGGGTTGCCAACAACCCGGTGAATATTTCGCTCGACTTGCTTCGTTTGAAGCCCACTCCGGAGATGTTCCAAAACCCGAACAATATTGCTGCGGTGCTGGTGGAAGGGGAGTTCAAATCGGTATTTGCGCACCGAAGAGCAATGAAGCAAAAAAGCCCGATTCCGTTCAAGGAAAAAGTAGCGAACAACAGCATGATTGTGATTTCGGATGGTGATTTTATCGCCAATCAGACAAACAAGGAACGCACTCAGGTATACCCATTGGGTTACGATAAATATGCCTCCAAAGCGTTTAATGAACCGGTTGAATTTGCCAATAAAAAGTTCTTCCTAAACTGTGTTGATTATCTGTGCGATGAATCGAACCTGATTGAGGTACGGTCGAAGAAAATAGAACTGCGTCTTCTGGATAAAGCCAGGGTTAAAGCGGAAAAAACCAAGTGGCAAATGATCAACATGGTGTTGCCTATTGTGGTGTTGATCGTATTTGGCTTAATCAACTTCTGGATTCGTAGAAGGAAATACGCCAGGTAGATTTTAGACTTCTAGATTTTTAGATCTTTAGACGGTAAAACCTCTCTAAGATCGATGTCAAACTCTGTGATACCTGGTCATCTGAGAGCATAACGAAGAGTCTCGAT
>DIYD01000318.1 GCA_002428905.1 Bacteroidetes bacterium UBA6063
ATACGACGTGGAGCGCTCCACGGATCAGGTGAACTGGGAGAAGCTGAACAAGCGTCCCTGGATGACAAGTTTGTATTCACCAGAAACACCTAACTTTTTCATGGATAGTTTGGCGGAGAACGACAAGACCTATTATTATCGGATTATTGGGTATACTCCTTTTGGTGATAAAGGGAAATACTCCAAGATACTGTCCGACAAAGGCGTGGATTTAACTGCTCCGGCACCGGCCTGGGGTGTTAAGGCAGATGATATGGGCGGTTACGTAGCCGTTTATTGGGATGCAGCTCCGTACGAACCTGATTTTGATGGTTTTTATGTTGAACGTAGTGATGCCCCGAACGGATATTTTGAACGCATCAGTGAGAAACTTCCTGCTGAGGCCCGTGATTTCGCCGATTTGATGCCCAAACCGTTGAGTTCGAATTATTATCGAGTTGTATCGGTGGATACAAAGGGTAACGAGGCTCCAAGTTTTTCCGAACTCGGTTACATCATAGATAGTATGCCACCGGAGCGTCCGCAAGGATTGGTTGGGAGTATAGACACAACGGGTAGAGTAGAACTTGATTGGACACCGGGGCCAGAAGCTGACATCATTGGTTACCGGGTATACTGGTCGAACGACAAAGAGACAGAGTTTACGCAAATTGAAGGCGATGTAATACCCGGAATAAACTACGTGGATAGTATCAACATTAAGACCTTAAATGAGGAGATTTATTACAAGATTGTTGCCGTGGATCACCGATACAATCACTCCGAATACTCAGCGATTCTTACGTTACAAAAACCTGATCTTGTGCCACCGGCTGCTCCACTTATTTATGAATATCAGGTGAACGAAAGTTCGGTGGAGTTCAAATGGCATAGAAGCGTATCAACAGATGTAGAAACTCAACAATTGTATCGCAAAAATCTGGAGGATAGCTGGGAGGTTTACGGTTCGTTAAGCGGAACTGCAGACAGCTCATTTGAAGATACTGGGGTGGAAAAAGGCAAGGCGTATAGCTACAAGATTCAGGTGACGGATGATGCGGGTAATGTATCTGAATCACAGATTTTAAATGTAACCGTGGTCGACAATGGTGCGCGCCAGGCAGAAATTACAGCAACTATATCCGTACGAGAAAACAAAGCACAGCTCAATTGGTCTGGCGAAACAGGTAAGGCCAAATACGTACTATACCGAAATCGAGGTGATCAACAGGTGAAATTGGCAAGTGTTTACGCCCCTGATAGTCAATGGATTGATGCTGATTTTCAGGATGGAGATGTTTATCGAATGCGTGTGATTTATCCGAATGGAGATGAATCGCAGTGGATCGAATTTAAGCGAAACTAAACGCACGGCTACGTTGTTTTGGACACTACCAGCTATACCATGTTTGTTGTTGGGCTATTTGTTCTATACGTTTTTCTTACTTCTATTCGTCTGAAGCGCGTTGCACAATCTAAGATACCCCCGGTACTTGAGGTTTTCCTGGGTTGGACCTATGTTTTTGCCATTGTTGGTGTATTGATTTACCCGTTTTATAACAGCGATTTAGCCTTGTCAGGAATTTTGGCACCAGCCCTTACTGGAGGTGTAATCGCAATAGCAGATCTATGGTTGTTTGAGCATCGTGAGGTACTGGCTCGTATTCATCAGAAATACGTTTATGGTAAGATTGGTGTGGCTCTGATTGTAATCGTTACCACCTTAGTTCAACTTGCCCCGATGTAGGCGATTAAGTGGTTTAATATTCATTAATAATCTTTAGATATTCTTAATAATCCCGCCCTGTTTCCCAGTCTTTCTTTGTGTTACAAAAGATAAGGATATGAATAAAATTAATCTAAAGACTCTGCTTGCCCTTATAGCACTTGTTGTTACGGCAAGCTTCGTTGCGTGTAAAGATGATACACCAATACAAGAGCCGGAAACAGAACTGGATGATGACGGTTTGTCGGAAGAGCAGGAAGAAGACGAGTTGCTCGAACAACAACACCTCGATTTTGAAGCAGGTAGGTTTAAAAGCGACCTGGATACCAATAACCTTAACTCAACAGATACATATGTGGTGTTATTCAAAAGTTCGTTCCAGCCGCCATTGGCAGAAACCATCGACAAATCGTTAGAAGATCGGGAAACTGCCTCAATGATGCATGAGCGCAATGTTAAAGCAAAAGTGAATAATTATATCGCAGGATCGGTACGAGAGCAGTCCATTACGGAATGGTTTACGGTGCTTTCCAGTGGGTTTGAAGCTGAGTTGACCCCTGATCAGGTTAAGCAATTCTACCGAGACGATAACGTAAAGTGTATTTCAAAACCACCGGAGTACAAGAGTGAGGTTTCTCCCGCATTGTCCATGGAGGAAAACTCAGGTTTATTCGTGCACGGTTACAAGAGTGGAGCAGGGAAATCAAAACGTATTTGGATTGTTGACGTGGGGCCTTCAACTACGCATACCGCACTTAATGTGGATGTTGCACGGTCAAAATCGTTTGGGGGCCCCGCCAGGACTTCCTCATCGCATGGAACTGGAGTTGCTGCTGTCGCTGCGGCAAAAGAGTATGGGTCAAAAGGCCTGCGAGGCATCGCTCCCGGTGCAAAAGTGGTGTGTATAAACGTGCGCATGACCTGGACTTCTATCAACAAAGCGCTGGAGTACACCTTCATTCATAGTAAGGCGGGCGACCCGGTTAACTGCAGCTTTGGTGCTGTACTTGGATACCGTCCTAAAAATGTGAGTCCGCTTATTCTTGAGTGTGAAAACAACCTACTGGATTTTGAAGGCTACAATCAACCTGTGGTGATCGCAGCAGGTAATGACGACATGTTTGCATCGCAAACCACACCTGCGCGATTGGGAATGAAATACAAAAAGAACCCCTCTAAATACGACTTCATATTTGTTGTTGCTAACGTGATTGCTACGGGTACACCAACACAGATCAAAAACGGTACGACGAGTTTCGGGTTAAATACCTATGCCGAAAGTAACT
>DIYD01000251.1 GCA_002428905.1 Bacteroidetes bacterium UBA6063
TCCTACGCCATTTTTACCGTAAAAACAATTGATATCCGTGCAAAAATCAAAAACACGTTTCGTGTGATTTTTAAATTGATTTAACCTCAATTTTTCGATGTACATACTATCTGTTGGAAATCGTATTTTTGCTGCCTGAAATTTGAGTCGATAATCGACGAAAACTTATGGCAAAAGTAAAATTTACAAAAGAGATATATAAGAAGTGGTACGAGCAAATGTTGCTTATCCGCCGTTTCGAAGAAAAGTCAGCTCAGTTATACGGCCAACAGAAGATCAGAGGGTTTTGTCACCTGTACATTGGTCAGGAAGCCGTAATCGCTGGCACCATGTCTGCCATCAAAGAAGATGACAAGTTAATTACAGCGTATCGAGATCACGGTCATGCACTGGCTTGCGGTATTTCAGCAAATGAAGTTATGGCTGAGTTATTCGGTAAGGTTACGGGTTGCAGCAAGGGTAAAGGAGGAAGTATGCACATGTTCAGCAAGGAGCATAACTTCTTCGGTGGCCATGGAATTGTTGGTGGTCAGATTCCATTGGGCGCCGGTATTGCATTAGCGGAACAATACAACGGTACGGATAACATTTGCGTATGTTTCATGGGCGATGGAGCTGTGCGTCAGGGTTCGCTTCACGAAACCTTTAACATGGCTATGTTGTGGAAGCTTCCGGTTGTATTTGTAGTGGAAAACAACCAGTACGCTATGGGAACTTCGGTTGAACGTACTACCAACGTTCTTGATATTAATAAAATTGGTTTGGCATATGACATGCCAAACGCACAGATCGATGGTATGAAGTGTGAAGATGTACACGAAGCCATTGCAGAAGCAGCTGATCGGGCGCGTAAAGGGGAAGGACCTACCTTCCTGGAGATTCGTACCTATCGTTACCGTGGACATTCGATGTCTGACCCGGCCAAATATCGTACAAAGGAAGAAGTACAGAAATACAAAGAGATCGACCCAATTGAAGTGGTTGGCAGAACACTGGTAAGCAAGAAGTGGGCTACAGAAGCGGATTTGGAAGCGATTGAAGAAGAAATCAATACGGTTATTAACGATAGTGTAGAATTCTCTGAAAATTCGCCTTATCCCGACCCAAGCGAATTGTACACCGATGTATATGTGGAGGACTACCCATTTATTGTAGAATAAGCAGGTAGCAAATACCATTAAATAAGTCTATAATTGCAGAAATTTTTAAACAGATGAGCAACGAGGAAAATAATGTAGAAGAAGTAGTAGAGAACAAACCGTTTTCTATCATTGGATTTATAGAAGATAATTCTCGAAACTTATTGTACGCCGGTATTGCACTCATTTTAGTTGCAGGTGGCATTTGGTACTATACTTCAGTAATGGTACCTCAAAAAGAAGCGGATGCGAACGATGAACTTTTCAGAGCCGAAGCTATGTGGGCTGGTGATTCATTGGATGTTGCTCTTAACGGCACTGACCAGTTTCTTGGTTTGGTGGATATTGCCGATGAATACGGAAGTACTAAAGCGGGGAACCGTGCAAGCTACTTTGCTGCCGCTGCCTTCATGAAAAAAGGTGAATACGAAGAGGCATTGAATTACCTGAACAACGTATCATTTGACGATGAGATTATTGCTCCATTAGCGGTTTGTTTAAAAGGTGATTGCAACGTTGAACTGGAAAATCTTGAAGAAGCGGCAAGCTTGTATATGAAAGCTGCCAAAATGAGAGATAATAAATTCACTGCACCATACAGCTATGCGAAAGCGGCTCGGGTTTATGCCAAGTTGGGAGACTGGCAGTCGGCATTAGATGCCTGGACCGTAGTAAGTGAAGATTACAACGACACACAGTTTGCTCGTGGAGTAGATAAAGAAATTGCACGCGCTCAAGCGGCATTAAACTAATTCGACTATGTCGTCGAAAGACAAGAATCTTTCTGATTTTGAGTTTCCCATTCCGGTAAAACCCAATGCACGCATTGGTATCGTTGTTTCGGAGTGGAATACAGAAGTTACGGGTGCACTTCTCAACGGTGCTCGTGAAATCCTCCAACATGCGGAAGTGAAAGCAGAAAACATCACGGAGTTTTCTGTTCCTGGCAGTTATGAGTTGATCTTAGGCAGTCAAAAGCTTGCACAGCGCAACGATGTCGATGCTGTAATCGCAATTGGATGTGTTATTCAGGGCGAGACCAGGCATTTTGATTTCATTTGTGATGCTGTGGCAAACGGAATTGCCAACGTCAATCTCAAGTACGACAAGCCGGTTATTTTCGGGGTGTTAACACCAGACACGCAACAACAAGCGCTGGATCGCGCGGGTGGAGTGCATGGCAATAAAGGTGCCGAAGCTGCATACACCGCTCTTCGAATGCTCGATTTGGATGGCAAGTCATCCAACCCAATCGGGTTTTAGTTAAATCTTCAGATTTTTAGATGGTGAGACGGTTAGACTTGAGCCCGTGTTTCGTAAATGAATACTTCGTCTTTTGGAAGATCACTTATAGTAGTTGCTTTGACCGATTCTAGAAGGTCGGTTGTACCCAGAACTATTCAGGTTGCAACCTCATGCGAAAAGGACATCTACATGCTAAATTACCGTACCACGAGACTGCCTAACCCTCGACCCGTTGATCCTTTGTCAAATCAACCCATTGGTTAATTGGATTAAAACAACCCATGGATCTCCGCATCGATCTTACTGATGATCTTTCCCAGGTCTTCTGCATTACTCTCAAAGTCGAGATCATCAACATCGATTATTAGCAATTTACCATCGGTGTAGGTTGATATCCAGGCTTCGTAACGTTCATTTAGACGTTTAAGATAATCCAACCGGATAGAATCTTCATATTCCCGACCACGCTTTTGGATACGATTCACCAACGCCGAAATGCTGGCACGCAGGTAAATCATAAGGTCAGGTGGTTCAATCATTGACTTAATACTTGAGAACAACGCCTGATAGGTGTCAAAGTCCCGTGTACTCATTAAACCCATCGCATGTAGGTTTGGGGCAAAGATGTACGCATCTTCGTAGATGGTCCGATCCTGTATTACCGTATCGCCTCGTTGACGAATGTTCTGCACATTGTCGAATCGACTATTTAGGAAGAACACCTGAAGGTTGAACGACCAACGTTGCATATCTTCATAAAAATCAGATATATACGGATTGTTCTCTAACGATTCAAAGTGTGGTTCCCAGTTATAATGTTTAGCTAATAAATTGGTTAATGTCGATTTTCCTGCACCTATGTTTCCTGCTATCGCAATATGCATCTTCGTATAATCTTGACTAAATTGAGACTTTTGTTACCGTTCAAATCTATTTAATAAAACCTTCTAAACCCAATTATTTCTCGGACTTCTTTTAAGGTCTTTTCTGCACTTTCTCGTGCCTTTTCTGCTCCGGTATGAGCCACCGAAGCCAGGTATTTATCATCGGATTTGATCTCTCGGATGCGTTCACGAATCGGAGTTACAAACTTCAAGACATCTGCCGACAGTTGTTTTTTGAAATCTCCGTATCGAATCTCACATGCATTATACAAATCGTCGAAATGCTTAACTGTTGAATCATCGGATACCAGCTTCATGATGTCAAACAAATTCTGAATGGCTTCCGGTTTTTCCTGATTGGGCTTTTCCGGACCACTGTCTGTCACAGCACGCATAATTTTCTTGTGCGTTAGGTTGTCTTCGTCATCAAAGAATATTGCATCGCCCTCTCCCCCACTTTTACTCATTTTCCCTTGATTGGTTAACCCTGGAACCTTAACCAGTTTCCCGGTTTGGCTATAGGCATCGGGTAAAGGAAAGCACTCTGAACCATACATATTATTGAAGCGCTTGGCATAAGTGCGTGTCATTTCCAAATGCTGCTCCTGGTCTTTTCCTACAGGCACAAAATCGGCCTTATGAATGAGAATATCTACCGCCATTAAAACAGGGTAGGTCAGTAATCCTGCGTTTACATTATTACGTTGATTCTTTACCTTGTCTTTGAACGATGCTGAACGCTCTAATTCTCCCAAATAAGCATTCATATTCATGTAGGTGTACAACTCCGATATCTGCGGCACATCGCTTTGAACGAATAGCGTGCACTTATCCGGATCCAGTCCCATAGCCAGATACTCTGCCAAAACCTGTTTCACGTTGCCGTGCAGGTTTTCCGGAGTAGGATGCGTCGTAAGTGAATGTATATCGGCAATAAAGAAATAGGATTGGTAGTTTTCCTGCATTTCCAGAAAACTCAAAACTGCCCCAAAGTAATTTCCTAAGTGTAGCTTACCTGTTGGACGAATACCACTTACAACTGTTTTCATAGAGGGCAAAAATAAGTCTTGCGGGGTGCTTCGCAATTAATCCATGAAACAATTAATCTATGTATCACAGAAATTCCAGAATTGCGTGTTTTGTCTGCTCAGCGCTCTTATCAGTTGATGATTAAATAACAGTCTCTACTGTATTTTGGCAAAGCCAGCATGACTATTGTTACATAGGTTCACGCGTTGTTTAATTACCCTAAACGGTTTAACTGCGTTATAACAATCCCAGTTCCTTCGCTCGGGATATAAGCTCTGCAGGGCGGTTCACACCGAGTTTTACATTAAGGTTTCTGCGATGAGAGTTTACAGTGTGCTTGCTTATAAAAAGGGCTTTGGCAATATCCGTTGTAGTCATACCATCTCCCACCCGTTCGAGAATATCAATCTCACGTTTCGATAGGGCAATCCGCTTGCCATTGATCTCCACGCTTGGTTTAAACTTGTTTATAATGGCGTCGACTACCTTAGCCTCATAGTACTGTTCGTTATTCAGCACTTTTTCTACAGCGTTTTGCAGGATTTTATAATCCGTATTTTTTATCAGGTACCCATCTGCACCAAGGGTAATCATCGACTTAATACTCTTAACGTCATCGTGCATGGTTAAAGCGATGACCTTAATGTTTTTATCACGTTCCTTGACCAACTCAACGAATTTGGCTCCCGACATAATGGGCATAGACAGGTCGGTAAGGATCAGGTCTACCTTTCTTTTTTCAATATAAAACAATGCATCTCTTGGGTCGGTGAAGGTCTCAACTACGCGAACGCCTTTCATCTGACCTAACAAGCTTTTCAAACCATCAATAATGATCTGATGGTCGTCTACTAAAATGATGTTTTTTCGTCCAGTTGTCATCGTTTATTTATGTTTTAAGTTCAATAATTGCGGTGGTTCCCGACTTTGGGTTGCTGTCTAACGTAAAGCTTCCATCCAGGTCGTTAATCCGCTTTTCTATGTTTGCCAGGCCAATGCCTGAGTTGGGTCGTTTTTCTTTCGGAAATCCAATACCGTTATCTTCTACTATCACCGTGAGCATTTCTTCTTCTTTGGTGAAGTGGATGTCAATTTGAGTCGCCTTTGCATGTTTCAGGGAGTTACTCACCAACTCCTGAATAATTCGGTAAATGTTAATCTCCTGTGCACTACTCAGGCGTTTATCCATGCCGTGCTCAAATACTTCAATTTTTATCTTACCGCTTGTTTCCAGCGCATTTTTCAGGTCGTATACCGCGTGAAGCAATCCAAAGTTGGCCAATACCGAAGAAGCCATGTCGTGTGAAATACGACGGACTTCGGTCGCAGCTTCATCGATGAGTCCGGTAACTACCGTAAGTCGTTGTTTTTGGTCACTATCTATTCGATTAAGTTGTTCACGAACCGATGCAAAGTTGAGCTTCACTGCACTCAATATACTACCAAGTCTATCATGTAAGTCCGAGGCAATTCGCGTTCGTTCGCTTTCCTGAAACTCGATCATTGCATCGATGTTTCTTGTTTCCTCCTGTTTGAGTAAACTGTCAATCTTTCGCGCATGCTCTTGTACCGTCAGTTTACGTTTCTGTACCTGAGAACGGTAGGCCAGCACAAACACGACAGATACCAGTATGAGGCTGAAGATTAACCACTTTTTGACCTCTTTCAGTCGTTGATTATCTGCCACTTGTTCTGCTGTTTTATATTTTACCTCGAAGTCAGCAAAGTCCTGTAATCGTTTTTCATCATAGTTGCTTTTAATCACTTCGATAAGTTCATCGTAAACAGGTATAATGGAATCAATTAGTTGGTCATTTTCTTCAATCAATTCAATTTTGGACTTCAGTATCTTTTCTTCTAGTGGATCCAGTTCCTGTTCTCGAGCCATAAACAATGCTGTATCATGCAGTTGCCGTGCCCTGACTGGATTGATCCCTATTAAGTTCTGTCCCATGGAAAAGTAAATACCAGGGAGGTCAGCATACATACTATCTTCCAAGGCAATCAACAACGCGTTGTCCAAATAATAGGCGCCGGAATCCGTATCTCCAGTACGATAAAGGAAGTTTGCATAATTATAGGTAGCATTTAACTTCTTTGAACTGTTATTACTTTTTGAAACCAATGATAATGCACGATAAAACCAGTACCGCGCTGAATCAATGCTATCTTGTCTTATGAAATTGATTGCTTTGTTACTAGCAGCACCTGACATGAGGTCAAAGTCTCCAAGCTCTTTGTAAATCTGATAGGCGCTATCACTCATTTTCATAGCCATTCCGTAGTCATCCATCCCTCCATAAACCTCACCAATGTTATTGTAAGATCTTCCGATAAACTGTACAATCTTGGCATCGCGCCTGATATCTAAAGCTTCGCGATGAAGCTTTATCGCTGAGTCGTATAAACCTCTCTCGGTCATTACGTTTCCCTGAATTGAAAGGGAACGACTAAGGCCTTTTGCATATGACAAATTTCTTGATCGAAGTTCCACTTCCATTGCCATGCTCATGCACGAATCCAAGTTGACTCGCAATAGTTCGAAAGCGACCTCATTCAACGAATCCAACTCGTACTTAGTTGAGTCAGATTCTAATTTGGCTGCGTTATCTGAAACACACCCAGTTAACCAGATTAGTATCACAGCAAACAGGGTGTGTTTCATAAATTTAACTTTTAAATTAACCGTCCTTCGCGCTCTTGTAATCACGATCTTTTTTATCCTCAGGTTCTCCATCGACTTTTGTTGTAATAGTCAATATTACGCTATCCGGTGCACAAACCACGGGCGCCTCACACAAATGTTGAACAACCGTAGACCCTGAACCAGTGTCGGTTAATGTAACTGTAACCTCCGTAGCATAATCGTTGACTACTGCGTCCACAGAATAACTACTGAAAGCATAACCCGCTTGGGGCATGATTTTAAGTCGAAAGTCGGTTTCCTCACCACATCCGTCTCCTGCTAGTTTTAAAATTTCATAACTTACCATAACATATTAATTTTAAGTGTTTAAATAATTAACTATATAAATATGCGACTTGACTTTCTTCTATTGTAGCAAACCACTTCTGATGATATACGCTTGTCGTAGCCATATAGCGCATCAAAACGCGGTTTAATTTCATCGATCTCCTCCGATGCATTTAACACTAAATCGACATCAGAAGCAATTGATGATTTTTGATCACTTTTCATAGTCGAATTGGTAGATAAAGCCAATACAACAGCATCGGCTTTAACCCTCTTTGAAGGTTTGAATGTTTCCAGTAGGTTTGTTGTGGCTCCGGTAGAACCCTTTTGAATTTCCGTTATGAGAAAGAACACTTTTTCACCCTCATCGAAATAGGACAGACACTCATTAAGTTCTTTTACTCCAAAATAAGTCTCCTTGCTCAGTTTAAGCCACTTACGATCCGATTTCCAGGAGACTATGCCCAGATTGTACGGCCGTTTGACACTCTCAGCGGTCAGACTAACGAAGCCAATACTACCCGGCTCCATTCCATCAGCCATTTGCTTAATCTGATCTTTAATTACCTGACAGCAGATTTCTTCCTTTTCCGTCGTAAGAACGTGTGACTCAAAGCCTTTCTTTAGCGTAACGGTGTGATAAAAAGTGGCGTCCTTTTCACTATCAAAAAACGGCAATCTGTAATCTGATTCATGCAAGTCTACCCCGAAATGTATCGCTCTTTTCACCATAACACCTTTCTGACTTTGAGTCGATTTTTATCGATGAATTCTCATCAAATAAGAACGCGCTTACAGTCTAACTTTATCTGATTTACCTGCCCTCTAACGAATTGGTATGGGTCAAAGTAATAACATTTAGTAGCGAAATACATCACTAGAAGTAGTGATTTTTATAGTAGACACTAACGGTCGGCTACACTTTTTCAAGCTTTTGATTTTCAAGGAGTTGAAGATAAGCACCTCCCTTTTTGACCAGTTGGTCATGGCTGCCTAATTCGAGCACTTTGCCCTTATCCAGTACCAAAATCTGATCTGCGTTTCGTATCGTGCTCAACCGGTGCGCAATGACAATAGAAGTCCGGCCATGCATGAGCTTGGAAATAGCCGCCTGGATCAAATG
>DIYD01000213.1 GCA_002428905.1 Bacteroidetes bacterium UBA6063
GAAGTTACTCGATACATGTTCATGGACGAAAATCCGTATAAAGACTTCAACTACTACCGAATCAAACAAGTCGATTACGATGGGGAATATGATTACTCTACCGTTGTACTTGTAAATAGTATGGTTGATTTGGTGTCTTTAGATGTGAATATGTACCCCAACCCGGCATCTGACATTGTACGTTTAGAAATACAAGGTGGGTCGAATAAAGGAACTGTGGATGTAATAAACGTTCAGGGAACCGTTGTAAAACAGCTTGAAGTAGATGGATATATCATTTCATTTGACGTTTCAAACTTTGATACAGGCATCTATTTTGTTCGATATACCGAAGGCGATCGAAAACTGGTAAAACGATTAGTGGTTAAACACTAGTAGTATAAATTCATTAAAACAGATAGGGTGGCCAGTGGTCACCCTTTTTTATTGCCCGCAATTACCAGATAACCGAAATTCTCACACTAACTAAGTCACTTCCTACACATCCTAAGTGGTCATTGACTAATCGCAGCTCTTAGTCAAACTTTGAGTAAAAAAGCTATGAAACGTACACTCCTATGGCTATTCCTAAGCCTCATAACCAGCACCGTTTTCGCCCAAATAAAAATTGGGAACTACCGAATGAACGAAATGCAAAACTGGAACGACAATGTTGCAGTAAGCAATCAACAACTCAATCAGTTTAAAGCATCTATTCGCAACAACAGAGAGATGATACTAAACGTAGATGTTATGATGAACATCGAAGCCACCAGTTATACGGTTATGTTTAATGTACGACAGGTTGCGGAAACTGCTTTGGAGGTGAATGAGCTCTTTAACCGGCGGTTAAGCTCCTTAAAATCAAATCTGGCCAAATACAAGAATATTGATAAGGAGATCATCGTTGAAGTCATTTCACAAGTGCCAATTTATGGATTAAAAAGTCAGAAAAAGTTGTTCAGCACCTCGCACCATGAAGTACCCATTGGTTTTGAACTGCACAAAAACATCTCCATCTCATTTACGGATTATAACCTGTTAAATGACATCGTATTTGAGGCATCGAAATCCGAAATCTATGATATGGTTAAAGTAGACTATTTCGCCGACAACCCTATGCTGTATTACGACACCATGCGTCATGCCGCAGGCGCTTATTTAAAGTCTATTGAAAAAAGCTACAAAAATGCGGGGTATCGCATCGACACGTTCGAGCGGGTTATGGCCGAGCAAACCGGAGCCGTTTATCCAATTACACGGTATACGCAATACAAGGCCCTGAGTAAGTTGTCTTACACCAAGTTGTTAAAGAAAGGTGAAAGTACCATCCTGCCTACAGTAATCGCCACACCAAGTATGTATTATAATCCATTGCCTTTCCACGATTTTGATCTGATTTTACACTCGGATATACAAAAACCCAGCATTCAGTACACCATGAATATTCAAGCCAAGTTTATTAAACCCAAGCAAGTGAATCCTGAAGTGAAAGTAGAGAAACAGTTCTTCATGATCACGGACGATGGTGAGGTGAAATTAATTAACGTTGTGAACTAGCCTATGAACCGAAAGAACTTCTTAACACAGGCCACACTCGCTGCTTTTTCCCTGACAACAACGGGGTTTATTAAACCTACTCCAAATGGGTTTGAAGGGAATTGCAAAACCACCAACGACATCCTGGGCCCTTTCTACCGCCCTGACGCCCCATTGCGTAAAGACCTGTTGTATAAAAACATACTGGGATCGAGGATAACCATAGGTGGTCGTGTTTTAGACGAGAACTGCAACCCAATACCCAACGCTCTGGTAGAAATCTGGCACTGTGATATCTATGGAAACTACGACAACGATTCATCCGACTTCAAACATCGTGGTAGCTTCAAGACGAACCATAAAGGAGGGTATCATTTTTTGACCATCATGCCTGGGAAGTACTTAAACGGAAAGTTATACCGACCCGCTCATATCCACTTTAGGGTTACCGCCGAAGGACATTCTGAACTTATCTCTCAGCTCTATTTTAAGGGTGACCCACATATTGCTGACGACCCATGGGCTTCTCAATCCAAAGCCATCCAGCGCACATTGCCATTAGAACCGATAGGGGTAAATGGCGATTTGAAGGTTACCTTCGATATTGGTTTGACACAGGCATAGTTTCGAGCACTCAGGCCCTCTTTTTAGCAAAAAAATCCTGCATCAAACGCTTACAATCGTCTTCCAAAACGCCTGATATGACTTCGGTCTTCGGATGCAATAAGGTTGGTTCGTATTGGGTAAATCCACTCTTGGGCTCAGACGTGCCGAAAACAACTTTACCAACCCTCGCCCACTTGATGGCACCAGCACACATAGCACACGGTTCTACTGTTACATAGATAACACATTCATCCAACACCGTTGAATTAAAATGACTAAATGCGGCTGTTAGGGCCAGCATTTCTGCATGCGCTGTAGTATCATTCAATCGTTTGGTCTGGTTGTAGCCTTTGCCGATAATTTGATTGCCTACCACCACCACTGCACCTATGGGCACTTCATCATCTTCATATGCGATTAAGGCCTGTTTGATGGCCTGTTTCATAAAATAATCGTGGCTTAATTCCATAGGACTTCCATCGGATTTTAATGATATTTGTTGCGCTCAAAAGTGCAATTAATATGTCTAAAATCGACAAAAAACTTGAACAGATTCAATTACAACATGAGATCTCCGAACTGTTGAGAAGAGACAATGGCGTATCGTGTCATTACGATTACCATGTCAATCTATTATCGGAATTTGAAACCATCAAATTGAACCTGTTAACCTACAACAAACGCCATAACGAATACATGCTGTTGCACTCAGTAAAGGGGTCAAGTTCCATAGACTGCCTGAACAAGGTTATGGATTACCTAAAGCAAAGTCATGGCGACAGGCAGTACTCGTACACCGTTAACTGGAGCAAAAAGGGAGAAGAGGGCAAACACACCTCCTATTTCGTTGCCGGATCGAAGGAGGAAGCGATGAGCAAGTTCCTACATGAAAAAGACCCATCAGACTACACGTTGGACATTATTGAGAATCCGGTGGCATAAATTGCCACCTATTTGATACGTGTGAATTTAGAAGTTCCCCCGTAATGTCTTGAATAAAATATACCAAGACCATCAAACGTAATCTCATTTGAGTCTATTTGCTTGACATAATTTTTCATAACATAGTCGCTACCAAAAAAACGGAAGCACTTACCGTGTCTGTCTTCCGTAAGGTCCCAGAATTCAGACATTAAATGAGAATCACCTTTCTTCCTATTCGGTGGGCACTTCGGGTTATTGTCTGGTCCTTGATAGGTAAGCTTCATTCTCAGTCCTTCAGAGATTTCAACTTCATAATGTTTTGAGCAATTATCCCACTGCTGTAACAAGTCAGTAGATTTCTGCCCATCCCCGTTTAAATCACGAGCTATTGTATCATTCCACTCAGTAAGCACCCAGGTGCCGTAGACCAACTCGGCTTTGGTTCGGTCTAATATGCTGGTGTCAAATGAATCTGGCCATGTCGGCACAGGCTTTTCAGTTGTAATATCCTCATTCTCTTTACAACTTAGTATCGCTGTAGATAAAACGACTAAAACAATGTGTAGGTATCTGATTCTCATTTTGGTCTTGCTTTACTATATAGATGTATTTTAGTTTCATTAGGTTGCCTGTGGCCAATACAATTGCGGTTGGCTGGTGATGGCTCTTGGCTTTAACGTTTATTAACGTCAAATTAATGTCTGATTTGCTTTGCAATGTGGATAATTTTGGTTTAATTCGCTAGCCCTATCAAGAACTTCAGCAGTTATCCACAAATATGAGCAACAACGTACAACTTGGTTCAGCATTTCATTACAAGGACGATGTGCTCTATATGAATCAGGATGTTTACAGCGGAGTTTTCAAAGAATATTTCGATAACGGGAAACCAAAAATTGCCACCCAATTCATTCAAGGAAAAAGCCATGGCATTCACAAAGAATGGCACGAAAACGGCAAACTGTCTAAAGCGTGTTTGTTCAAAAATGGCGTTCAGCATGGAGAATGCAAAACCTGGTGGGACAATGGTCAATTAATGGGCAATTATGCCTTTCATGAAGGCAAGCTCCACGGTACCTATCAAACCTGGTACGCTAACGGCGTTAAACAAAGCTCGAAGCAATACATTATGGGTAAAGAATGGGGCCGTCAGAAAGAGTGGACTGAACTTGGGGTAGAAATCGAAAATTATTGCGTTAGCAACTCACGCTAAACACATACCCAACCTTTTATTCCTATTTACCGTCATATATTCAAACGAATTATTTTCGTTGAATTAGTGTGGTATTAACCTCATGGGTGTAACAGACAAAGAAATAGCGTTATGGGTCTCTGGCTGTCTCGATCAAAAACGATCGGCACAGGAGAAACTCTACAAACATTTCTACCCATTATTTATGCCTTTATGCATGTCGTACGTGTCGAACAATGACGACGCCATTGACATTTATAATCGTGCATTTCTTAAAGTATTTAATTCTTTACACCAGTTCAACGATGATGGTCCGTTAGGCGGATGGATAAGACGAATTATTGTCAACACAGCAATTGATTTTCTGCGAAAGGAGAAAAAAAAGATGTTTGACTCGCCAATTGAAGAGGCATACGATCAAAAAATTGATGCAGATGCCTTGTCCCAATTGACCTCGAATGAGATACTTGACCTGTTTCGGTTTCTCCCTCCAGCCCAACGACTAGTGCTTAACCTATATATTGTAGAAGGTTATGCGCACGCGGAAATTGCCAAGGAACTGGGAATAAGTACTGGCACGAGTAAGTGGCATTTAAACCAGGGACGAAAGCTATTACAAGAAAAAATTTATGAGTTTGGAATTTTGACGAAATGACATGACTACCAATAACGAAAATAAAATCCTAAAAGAGCAGCTTCAAGATGTGAACCTGCCTGATGTAGATCAGGCATGGGCACAAATGGAAGACGTTCTGGATTCTACACCCCCTACAGCCGGCATCTCATCTAAGTTCTTAGGTGGGTTTAAATTCTATTTGAACCTTTTTGTCGGTGCTTTGCTCATCAGTGCAGTAGGCTTCTACGTTGCATCGCAACCAACGAAACCGACTTCACCGACTTTGAGTGCCTCGGCTGACCTCTCAACAGATGATCATCAACTTGGCAACTATTTGACCAACCAGATTACGAAAGACCATACCGGTGATTTACCTACACCAGGCTTCGTCTTGAAGTTCATTCCAATCGAATTCGATATGGCTTTCCCGAACGATTGCTGGGTTTATCAGGAACCTTTCCGTGGGTGTGGTACATCTGCCCTTGCGAACAGCGGGTTCAATCAGCATCTAGCGATGATACCCGGTTTCCCAACATACGGAAATGAAGGTTCAGATGCCCTATCATCTTCTACAGAAACCAATGTAGAGGAGGAAACAGCCAAAGTAGTTGAAACTCCTGGGGTGCAAGAAGATTCATCGACATTCACGGATCAAACGATAACCGTTTTAGACGATGAGGACGTATATGGTAAAGAAATTGACCGACCCAGATGGCAACGCAGTCAGGTGGGACTCAAGGTTCAGACTTCCCTCCTACCTCAGCCCTCTGGCTCTAACTTGTTAAATACCATAGGAATATCCGTGTTTGCTCGTAAATATATAAACCCGAATAACGCCTTGTTCATTGAACTTGGATACAATCCACATGCAATTGCTCCTACCCCTTACGTAGAACAATTTAATGTATTCAATAAGTTCAACTATACACAAAGAGACAGCGCCACAGTGCGTAACCTCAACTATGTGAGTATCCCGATTGGGTTACACCATCGGTTTACTGAACGATGGGCGTTGAGTGGTGGCGTACAATTCTCCTTCTTAACTGGTATGAAGGGTGATCTAATTACCGATTTGAATTATCCGGGAGCACCTGTAGAGGAGGAGAGGTACACCAATACCAGCCTTATGAATCGTGGTGGATTTACACAAACCGATTTAAGCATGGTGGCTGAACTAAGCTATCAACTAAAACAGTTTGAACTGGCTTTGCGCTACCAGCAGGGTTTCAGCGATTACACAACCGAATCTTTAGGCGCAAGCTTTAACCGACTACAGGCGTTACAGTTCAGAGCAGCATGGTTGATAAACAAATAGTAACGTTCTTAGCATTATGTCTTGTTTCGCTCTCGCTACAAGCACAAAAAATGGCGGTATGCACTACCCCCAAACCAAATGTTAAGCTGAACATTGAAACCGCCTCTATATTCTACCAACACACCGAACGTTCGAACTACCAGAAGTTTGGCTTTGGAATTGGTGCGGAATACGAATACGTACGATCAAAGCAATGGACGCTTAGCTGTGCTCCAATGTTCAATTATGTAGGAGCTGAAGAAGAGTTTCAGACCTATGTAGTAGAGCAATCAGGCTTTTATTATCGATCAACCGTGCTTACCGGTAAATATACACTTAGCACACCGCTTTATATTAAATACGACCTTACCCATTCATGGCAATTTGGCTTGGGATATCAACCAGCATTTTTACTGAGTACCAGAAAAAGACAATATGAAAGAGGTGAGTCGAGCACTGCCACGCCAGACATACGCTTTCACAACACATCATCGGCTATTATTGGGCAAATAAACTATCGCGTTGATCATGTACACACCATTAGCGCCATTGGCCAATATGGTGTTGGACCGGTGATACTCGGGGCAGATAAACCAACTTCTCAAGCCTTCCGCCTGCAAATCTCACGAGGTATAGCTACCTTCTAACCCAGACCCGGGATATTAGGCATAATGCCCCGCATCTCACTTTCTGTGACACTATCCGCTTGCTGAAGCGCATTATTCATCGCCTCCATAACAAGCTTGTCAATATCGGGTTTTAACCCTGTTCTCAACACGGATTCGTTTATGTCTACCGCAATTATTTTCTTGCTGGCCGTACAGGTAACCTTTACCAAATCCGAACCGGCAACACCTTCCACCGTAATTGAATCTAAACGTTGTTTTGCGGCTTCCGCGTTCTTTTTAAAGTCTTTTAACTTGTCTAATCCAAACATGATGCAAAGCTAGGCAAACCGCGATACATCCTCATGGTTGCGTCGCCCATTAGTTGTTTGAACATATCAATTGATAGGTGGCATTTTCAATCACCAATCTCACCAAATGCTAATATTGGAGAGCATATTCGTTACATTAGAATTAGAAAACAACTTTTCCAACGTGAAGTAGCTAAAATCATAGGAGTAAAATCAACTACTCTTGAAAATTGGGAGAGCAACCGTACTCAACCTCTTTTGGAACTTCTACCAAGGGTATTTGATTTTCTTGGGTATGTGCCTAATCAGTATATGGACAACCTAAGACTGCAAAATCCTATATTCCAATATCGTGCAAAGAACCGACTTGGGGTAAAAGCAATGGCTGACTTACTTGGCGTTAATAAGAGTACAATTCTTTCCTGGGAAACTGGTAGAATCTCAATGAGTGAAAGTCATTGGTTTAGTTTCAAAAGTCTCACTTCAAAGAATCACACTATGTGAACAGGTATTGATTTACATGGTTCATGCCTAATGCGATTTCAATTTAAGGAACCAAAAGGGTGAATTGGTTTAAAAAGCATCACCACACCGTTAGGGTGAACCTTAAACACATGTACATAAACAATCACAACTACTACAAAAATTCTTTTAAGGCCTTTTCAGGGGGTTCAGTTTCGATATTAAGAGAATCAACTATCAAACTTGCAACTCTCTCAAATCCAAATACATTGGTCGGCCTATTATCAAAGAATCCTAAAGAGCTCCACCAAAAAAATACCAACTTCTTGCGATTGTGATTTGATTAAAGCTTTGCGAACTTGGGCATTGATCACAACGTGAAGTAATCTATATTTATTTTCAGCTCAGAGATGTTGATACAGGATAATGGAGTACGCTTTGAAAACAGTTTTAAAGGTTGTGATACTTAAAGTTTTGGACCTCATAGTTATAACCGGACACATTACCAGACGTGAATTCAGGTTCATTGTCATCGTTACACACTGTGGTCCGATTGGCGTTAATCTTGAACATTTGATAAGAATCAATGAGCCAGGTATTATGTAAAGAGTAAAATGGGAATCGCAGTACCATTGGTTAATAAATAAAAGGATCGTTATGAACATAAATGAGAATCAAAAGTGAAAAACGAGTCTCGCAATACTGAAATCAAATCACCTAAAGTGCACCAGAAAAGGCTGGTTAGTATTTTAGGAGTTCTGGGAATGCTGCTAACACCAACTGGTCTTATTACCTTACTGAGCTCTCTATTTCAACTTGAAAACCAAATTACTGCTTTATTTGCATTGAGTACGCTAATAGCAACTTGTATTTTGTACTATAGGGACCTTATAGGACGTATATTTCCATCCTATATTGCTCTTCTTACAGGTTTAATAGTGTTAAACCTTTCTGTTTTCGTTTATAGGGACATTCTATTTAAAGACACTGGACTCTTAATCTATTGGCATAAAAGTGGCGATATAGCCGCCCAAGTCAGAGATGACATTGCTGGTAGCGAGAATGAGGTTTTTATGTTTGGTACAAGTTTTTATTGGTCCATACCCAACAACAAGGACCTTTTACTCGACAAACTAAATAACGGCGTTACAATAAAGTTTCTGATTCTAAACCCAAATTGTCGATCTTTCGATGATATTGCCAAAGATTTTGGTCAAACCCCTGAAGCATTAATGGACGAATGCTCAAAGACAATACGAGACCTTATCTCGCTAAATAAGAGTTGGAATAACATAAAAGCAAATTGCCTGAACCCTGGTGACCTCCAAGTAAGGTTATATTCCAATTTTCCTAAAATGCGTGGGTACATATTTGACCCCGCAAACTCCAAGAGTTCTTCTATATTGATTCCTTACCTCAATTTCGAAGATTCTCCCCAATTGCCAGCATATAAAATTTCAAATCGGACAGACGGGGTCTTTGGACAATATTATCCTGTATTCAATAGGTTATGGCTTCGGAGTCCTAATTTAGAAGACTTCTTAAAAAGTAACCCGACTTGGAGGGAATAATGTAAGTCCTAGGTCAGCGGTTTATTTCTTTTTCAACTGACATGACAAGTAAAATCTTCTCATGCGACAATCCACAAATACGTGTAATATATCCAAGCAAGGGGGCGGAGAGTAGGTCCAGTATCAGGAAAATTCTAACTCCATCCAAAACGTATGATGCGTGATGACAAACTACAGGTATAACTTCGTGGCAGTTTAGGCGTGTCAGGCCATGGACATTTCTACGAGTATTAAGCGCAAGTTGTGAGGGACTTGGAAACATTTGGCTACACTTTTGACAAAGCACATTACCTAATGCTAAATTTGATACCATTTTTGATACGTCTGGCAAGGTCCGTACATTCAAAAATCGTGGCGCCCTTAGTCACTACTAACCCTGCATAATCAAATGTTGTTTTCACATCTGATGTAACTCTCTTCCCAAAATTATCGTAAAAATGAACCAGCACTACTTGATTACTATTAATCAGGTGGTCAGGTCTTTCTGCGGAATAAAGGACCCCAGAGCGTGGATATTTTAGGATTTCAATGGCTACAAACTCCCTTTCCTCTTGTTTCCTCAATTGTTCAGTTTCTTCTTCAAAATCTTGTCTTGAAATCAGTGCCCGAAATGGTCGAACACCACTATGAATTGATGACGCTGGGCCAATAAAAGAACCACCTGGTCTGTTATGAATTTCTCCAAATATTATCTCATCTTCTTTCACCCAAAATTGCAAGTGATAAAAACCATGGCTGATACCTACTTCCTGCAGTAACTTTGGAACAAGCTCATCCAATTTGGCCCGAACGACAGTACCAAGTTTAACCCCAATGCTTTGTCTACAAGCGACAAATGTGTCCTTGAACATGTGTTTTTCACAAACTGCCAATTCTACATATTCCGATTCATAACAAATACCATCGACACTGAATTGTCGCCCTTCAAGAAACTCTTCAAGAATATATTCCACTTTATTTTCCATGTTGCGCATAGATTCCAGAGCCTCCTCTTGGTGAAGTGGGAGTTCAAAAACATCGACACTTCCTAACCCAGTTACAGGTTTCAAAATTCCTCTCGTTGAGAATGGTTCTTGCCTAAGTGCTTTTTTCAAATCACTTTCTGATTTAACCCTTTTAGCCTGAGCAACTGGCACCCCCCCTCTTGCTAAGGCCTCATTATATATGAACTTATTTCGTATCAGAGAAATAGCAGCCGGTGTGGTCCAACCCAAGTGTAAACTTTCATTCAATTTCGCTGTGGCATGAGTAGCTAATTCTCGGAAAGTCATAAACCGAATAATATGTTTTTCCTGAGTTATTTCGTGAATCCTAGAGCAGATATTGTGCTGCTCATAGTCAATGGCCATAAGTTCTACATTAATTGAAATACAACTAGGTGATACTAGGTTTAAGGTTTCTTCTTTATCAAGAATCAACAGGTTATACGTCGTTTCCTTCATTTCTCGGAGGACAACATTGGTTAGAAAGTGGTGCATTCCCCCAACGAGAACTACCCACTTTTCCTGACTCTTATCCTTCGAGAAACACATCGGATTATACATTATTGTTAACTTCAACGTTGTGCGAAGTCAAAAAATTCAATAGATCAAAAAACAAATCACCACGGATTACACTCTCGGGAAGCATAACGCCACTATGAATCGACGTGACCTCCGAATAATATTTAATAAAAAAGAAAGCAGGCAAACATGTAGCCAACGCCATTGAATTTTGTCCATGAAGGTCTCTAAAAAATAACGAGATATTACGCGTCTCATTTGAATTATTTGTTGCCTTTATTCTCAATATTGTGACCGTTCTGTCTTCTAAAGACAATGTCAACAAATTCTGGTTTACAATCTCAAAGAACCTTTTTGGTGCAATGGGGTTAACAATTGGATCAACTTCATTGCTCAACATACCGAGTTCTCTCAATATATTTAAACAATTACGATGTCCTGGCCAACGTATGGTCTTTTGAGTGACTTTTCTTACGGTTTTTAGTGAAGGATGCTTTACCAGAGGAACCCTGAGTCCGTCATGGTAACACTCTAATTGGCCGAACTCTAAGATATCTATAAGTTCTAGTCCAGAGAACCTCTCAGTAGATCTAATTCGACCAAATTCTAAGTAATAGGATTGTTTCCAATCAAATGGAAGATGTAAGTCTCCAAAAAGCCGTTTGTACTTTAGAGGGTTCTGGGGAACGGGTAATACTATGCCTCCACACTGAATCTCTAACAACTTCCATGATTCTTCCTGATCAAGTACATTTCCCAACAATACTTCAGTCAATCCAGGTTCAAGGCCAATACAAGGGATTATCAAATCTTTTCTATCGGAAAATTGCTCGTTAAACTCGTACCAAGTCTCTTCTGTAGGAGGTCGTGCTATGCCAACAATCATTCTTTTCGGCATTTCATCCAGGCTCCTAACGACTTCAATAAAGCTAGACCAAGGAGCAGCGCAAAACACAAACCGATCTGCCATTGTGACCAACTCCTTTAAAGAATTACATCTATGTACTCGTGAGTTGTTTACTAGGGTTAACGCCTCCAAATTGGTATCAAAAGTATGTAAAGTCGCTTCTGGGCAATATGATCCACAAAGGTCAATAAATGATCTCCCAATCATTCCGGTTCCAACTATGCAGATATCATTCACCATTATGTTATTACGGGAATTAACGATGATTTAACTTGCTCAAAATGCTGTTTTAATGCTGCATGCGAACCCGCTGAAGAAATCACAGCAGCCAATCTCTGCAAGCGGAAGTTTTCAGGCGGCAACTTTATGATAGTTCCGAAAGGGACTTCTATGAATATATGTTTCACATATGGATGACTTAAGGCCTTCCTTAGCCCATTGAGTCCCTCAAAAACGCCCTCAACCTGTGCTGAAATAAACTGAATGCCAGTGATCACTCTCGTTGGCCCTGGCTTCTCGGGTTTGACCCCAAGGCTGACATTTATTAGGTTGCCGTAATAGTCATAATCAACTGCATTGGGAATTAAATGTGATGCTATATAGTCTCCTGCGGGTCTAGCAGCCACCTCGATCATGTGGAATTTGTTTCCGTCAAGCTTGCCTTCCAAGTGAAATGAAGTATTATCTAAACCCAGAGCTTGAATATATCGCACACTGTCTGTTACTATATTTTTTTTAGCACTAATTGGTAAATCCGCTGGAAAGATGTGCTGCAACTCTAACTTATACCTGTCTGAAACTTCTTTGGCTGTTACACCCACAATGGTTATGCGCCCTTTTGACACGAAGCCCTCAACACTGTATTCCGTTCCATTGATGTATTCTTCTCCAACGTACACAATATCGTCATATTTCATGGTAAGATCGTATTTGGGGGCTGAAACAGTTTGACCATGGACTTTCCAAAAGTGGAGATCGTCCTCCGATTCAATAAGGAATATTCCCTGGCTACCGGATGAGTTAATGGGTTTTAATATGATCCTACCTCCTACATCTCTAAGAAATGGCATTATTTCATCTTGTTCAATGTCCACTCTTGTCTTCAAAGGATAAATATGTGAGGTACGTGACCTCATCTCCGCCTTATTCCTTGCAGCTGGAACTGCACTGGTCGGCAAGCCTATCAAACCGAGTTCTTTACTTAACCATGAAGCAGCCTCTATTGCCGTTTCTGTAAAGCAAACAACAGACACAACAGGACGTTGCAGTAGAATCTGTTTCACTTGTTTAAGTTCCTCGAAATCCGTGATATCGGCTTCGAGGTAGAAGTCAATCTCATCGAGAAGTACATCTGGTGCATTTTGGGCCACCAAAACTATTTGCCAACCGTGGTGTTTAGCCGATCGAAATGCCTCCAACGATTCTCTAAGTAACCTTCTATAGTTTAGAAAAACAATCTGTTTCATTATTGTAACTTAATCTTGTTAAATGTGTTACCAGTGAACCAATGTAAACCGAACCTTTCCTCTGTCATTTCAATTTGATCCTGATTTATGTCGACACATTGCACTAGGTTCACAGCAAAATCAGGCATAACTGGATAGATCATCTCGGCCACCAAATGTAATCCTGAACATGCCAGCATGACTCCGGTTCGTTCTAAGGATTTGTTCGTTCTCGGTTTCAATATGCGTAGGGTGAAGTCATAAAGCAGGTCTAAACCACTTTCTACTTTTCGGGCTACATGATTTGGGGAAAAGCTATTTACTTGATAGCTCGACCAGATTTCCTTTTGCCAATCTGTCAGAATTTCAACAAATTTTAGATGGCTTCTATCCCAAGTCCCACCCTCAGGAATTTTGCCGTTATACCGACTATTTAAAAAGGTGTATATGCTCCCAACAGCAATTTGTATTTGATTAGCTCTCTTCATTGAAAAGGCTTCAAATTCATGGATACTGAAATTAGTCTCTAGGTTTTCTGGCCAAGTTCTTGCGAGGTATAATCTCAACCAATCCTTAGGAACACCTTGCTTCACAATTTCATCTGCATAAATAACATGGTTTCTACCCGTAGAAAATTTTATTCCATCTAAAAGATAAAACTCGTTACTGTAAAACCACCCAGCTTGAACCTTTCCATTAGTGAGTAAGTGAACCAAAATTGGAAATATGATGCACCGCAAGTAGTTGTTATCGGCTCCAAAAAAAAGAGCAATTTTGTAGTTTTTGTCGAGATCTTCATTAGGGATACTTCCGGTGTTTTGTTTGAATGATATTGCGAATCGGCAAATCAACTCAACCGCAGAATATAATACGTGGTCAGTATACCCTTCGTGAGGAAGGGGAATGCCATTCTCCGCAATTATGGATAAAGGGACCTCTGGAAGCTGGCCTTCTAGTACATCGCCGACAAAATCTAGCGCATTTCCAGTGAAAGCATCTTGCATTATCAATTTTTCCAAAACTTGTCGCCAAGGCTCTAGTGGTAGATACAACCTAGTAAGATTCGAATATTCGACATTAGACTCGCAGGACTGGCAGACTGCTTGTTCGATCTCATGGTCGGCAACAAAAACTCCACAAGCTTCACATTCTGAACTTAATTCTGAGCCACAATGTGGACACTTCCCACGAACATACGCTTCAAACAAAAACCCATGTCGATTGCAATATGGCACTTCCTTTGTCCGTTCAACGGTATACCCTCTTTCTATAAAAGACCTGATGATATTCTTAGAAATTTCATGGAACTCGCTGGAAGAGTCTAAAGTGGTAAAAGCACCAGATCCAATCCCCATCAACTGATTAGTTTCTACAAACTGTCGTGAATTTTGAAGTGATAGCTCTTTATACGACCGATTATTGTTTTTTGCTGCAACGTCCACATGTGTTTGATAACCAATACTCCCCCCCAGATATGTGACACTACGTTTAGAGTATGACAATATCCGTCTGAGAATATCACTACTTATTAAAGGTCCAGCTAAATGTCCTAAGTGCATTTTTCCGTTTGGAGTAATAAAACTTGGCAAAATGAGATAGTTTTGGCTTTCTTTCGTTACTAGTTTAGCATCATTAAGTTCTTTCCTTATTTGAAATGGTGGTCTCCCATGCCACCAAAATGTTCTCATCTTGGATTTTTGGTCGGTATGATTGAGCAGTCTGTGGGACTCCAGGGAACTAAATAGCACCGCTTCACCAGCTTTTAGCATTCTTCCTGTAACACCGTTATGGGCTTCAACCTCACCTTCTATGCACATCACCAACTCCAATTCGCTGTGATTTTGCCACTTGGTTGAATTTCCAGGCTCAATTTCGAATAAAGCAGTGTTTATTGAATGATTCATCTTGTCAGTTTTATTGTTTGAGAACTTACCATCTTCGCGTCACGGCAGAAAGAGGTTACCAATGTCGATTTTTCACTTAGATTCGTGTAATATGGCACCTTAAGGAGCGCATTTATTATCAGAGCATTGCGGTAAGACACAAGTGCCAAATTGCTGTCTTGTAACCCGTGAGACATCCGTGCTCTATTTTGCATAAATACCTTCCCTGGAAGGTCACTACTGGGACTTATGCTCAAATCTCTGTTGATTAAAGGTCTCAAAGGATCAACACAAACTTGATCCATAAAATCAACAAGAAATGGTGGGATGAACGGCGCAAATCCAGTTGCTACAATTACCGAGTCGATATCCTTTAGCACCTTTAACTCCCCACTAAAATCACTAGAGATACTAGCTTCTACCCTAGTATCACATTTACCTATTGATTCAACCCTAGTGCTGAACAAAACTTCTATTTCAACCTTCTTCTCGTTCAGGTATTTGTTCTCGTAGAAAAGATTGTATAGTTCGTTTATTAACTCAACTGACACTCCGTCACTACTCATTTTTTGTTTATGCAACTCCTCTTCTTTAATTTGGTCTTCGAGGTGCATAAAATGATCCCTATAGGACGGGCCATAAAACTCATTAACAAATGAAGTATCATCCAAGGACAAAAGATTATTCCTTGAAGAAACCCAGATAATCCGCTGTACTTTTTGTTTACTCAACAAATCATATACTACTTCGGCTCCACTTTGCCCTCCACCAACAACTAATATGGTTTCTAAACCTGAAAAACGTGTTGCCCTATACTTTGAATAGTAATGAACTTTATGCTCTATCTCTTGCCCAATATCAAAACCAACATTTTCCACCTTGCCAGTCCCTATGCATAAGTTTTTGCATTTATATTCTCTATCTCTTGTAGAAACAATGAAACATTCTTTGGTATATCCTAGACCTATTACTTCCTGTCCAAAGATCAAACTAGGTATTTGCTCCGCTACCCACTTATAGTAAAGATTGAACTCGTAACGGGATATCGTTGAGGTTCTTCTATTCAAAAATTCATATATCCTGTTTTCGGAGACCAAATAGTTTAGAAACGAGAACCGATTAGTGGGGTCCACTGGAACTACTAAATCCTTTAGATAAGAAACCTGCAATTCGGCAGAGGCAATTGGGCATAACTGATGCCAGCTAAATTCTTTTTTTTTATCTAGGAACAGGGTATTGATTGGTGTTGCTTGTGCAAGCGCAGATAAACTAAGATTGAAAGGCCCAATTCCAACACCAATAAGATCGTATAAAGTACTTGAGATTACTTTCCTTCCATTGTGCCCATCTGGTAACCCTACCATTGTTCAATTTTTGATTCTTTCTTATCTTCCATTAGAATACCTTTGGGAAAAGGTATAGTTGTTCGGTAAAACGTCTTTTTGTATTCTTCCCCTAGGTTGTCGAAAGCTTTCTCTAGTGTTTTTCTATATGAATACCGAACCGCGCAGTCCTTAATCGTCTTGGAAGCAATAAATGTATCTTCATATTGCGGCTCCACCTTATATGCAACCACCTTTCCCCCAGTTACTGCAACACTTAAATCATCAGTAACATCTACCTCCTCGTATATCCACTCTCGTTGTGCGAAGAGGCTTAACTCACTGGAATCAATTATGAACAAACAACAGTTGATGGAATCATCTTCTTCATGGCTAATATTTAAGTAAAGAATATTTCGCGGGAATAGTTTTTGGCCTTCAATCTCTGTATAAAATCTGGGGTATCCGTTGGCGCCATCGTTGGGCATACTTGCATACCAATTTCGTTCCCAATGGTATAATCTGACTATTTCAAAAATTCCCTTATATGGTCTATTCAACGTCTTTTGCATGCTTTCCCTTGAAGTTAACGATCCGTAACCAATTATCCCTACTTCTCCCGGTTTAATCTCGATCTGTGTAGGGCTATTTTTCTTAAGAGGAGAACAACATAGAACAACTGCCGAAATAGCACATCCAAACCAAACTTTTAAGTATTGATTAGGTCGTTTCTCAATATGTACCTTATATTGCAAATTATGGTTGAGCATACATTGTAGCCGAATACCAATGTGAATTGACCACTATCAAATTTTACTTAATCTTAAAACTCAATTAGATTTAATTCCTGTTATTCTATAGAGGGCCAAGTTATGTAGAAATCAGAGCAAAAAAATCACTACTTCTAGGTAATTTTATAGTTTGTGAGTTGATATCATTGTCACGGACTTGCCGATCATCGCCACTAGTTCTTGAAAGTGTACCCCAAAGCTTATGCCAATATCCTAATGAAATGGAAACTGAAGCCAGAAAATTTCGGACATATTAGATATTTGTGTTCTGTTGGCTGGAGGCACAAATTTGAACTATTGTAAAACTATTTCGTTATACTTGAGTTACCTGAAAAATATTATCACTCCCACATGAAAAAAGACAAAATACTAGTAATAGGTGCAGGTGGATATATTGGTTCGCAACTACTGGTTAAACTGTCAAAAATATATGGAACTGACAATGTAGTCGCAACAGATATAAGGAAGTTTGACTACGATGGGATTTTTGAAATTCTAGACATCCTGCACTGTATGTCTTCAGCGAAGTTTGA
>DIYD01000035.1 GCA_002428905.1 Bacteroidetes bacterium UBA6063
GATCTAAACTTAATGAGTCGCGCAGCCTGAGAGTTTGGACCTGGCTTCTCCAGTAATCCGGATTCATCCTTGATTAGAGCACCTTTGAAAAAACTTACGGAACAGTAGTCGTTAAAAACACCAAGCATCAATACGTTTTTTCCATTTACCGTATAACATGGGAATCCCCATTTGCACTCTTCCTGAAGATCAGCACGATGAAGCAAGTCCCGTAACAATGCCAATTCGGCCTGCCAGTTGTGCACTTTGCATTCGGGTGTGCCACCCAGTGGGCAGCGGCCACAACCTTCCACATAAAACTGATCTACATTGGTATTCATAGCACAGAATCCAAAGCTACAAAACCAGGTGGGAAGATACAATCAGCCTGACCGACCTATGTATATGGAAGTATATCTGTTTAGAAGCTTCTCTAGTACGCGCGTTCGTTGATGCCTTCCATGTAGTAAACAAAGGATTTGTTAACCACCTTGGTGCCTCCGGGAGTAGGATAGTTTCCAGTGAAATACCAGTCGCCCGGATGATCGGGACAAGCTTTGAGCAAGTCTTCAACCTTTTGGTATACAATCTCTACCTGGGCTTTCATATCACCCGGTGTTACCAGGCGTGCAATTTCTTCGGTGATTTCCTCATCCGAGAACAAATCGTACAGGTCTTTAACCGCATTGCGCATTTCTTCTTTTGGAAGAAGCAGCTGACGCTTGCATTCTTCATAAACCTCTTGCAGTTTGTGCGTTTGGTTGGTGCGCTCTAACAGTTTTAAGATAGCCTTAAATGCAATGAACTCATTCATACGGCTCATATCAATACCGTAACAATCGGGGTATTTGATGATTGGTGCACTGCTTGCTACCACTATTTTACGCGGACCAAGTCGATCCAGAATCCGTAAAATACTCTTCTTAAGTGTCGTTCCTCGTACGATCGAATCGTCAACAACTACGAGTGTATCTCGCTTCTCGTCCACAACACCATAGGTTACATCGTAGCCATCACCTACCATACTGTCGCGGTCTTTATCCTGCGTAATAAACGTCCGCATTTTGGCGTCCTTAACGAGGATTTTTTCTCTACGGATTTTGATGCTTAAAATCTTATCCAATTCTTCCGCAGAAGGTCGTTCCCCCAGTTTTAAAATTGCCTCACGTTTGTAACGGTCGATGTACTTGTATACACCGTCCACCACACCATAGAAACTTGTAGCTGCGGTATTTGGGATATAACTAAAAACAACTGGTCGAACGTCGTAGTCCAGTTTGTCTAAAATGACGCGTGAGAGTCGTCGGCCTAGTTCCTGTCGTTCTTTATATACGTCTGCATCGCTACCACGAGAGAAGTAGATGCGTTCAAACGAACATCGTCGGTTCTCTTCTTTCGGCAAAATTTCAACCTGTTTAACCTGGGCCTGACGGTCGATGATGTGCGCGTAACCTGGTTCCAATTCCTTCACGGTCTCCAAAGGGGCATTAAACGCTGTCATGAGGGCTGGTCGTTCCGAAGCCACTGCAAACACTTCGTCGTCTTCATAAAAGAAGGAAGGTCTTATCCCGCGTGGGTCACGTATAACAAATGCGTTTCCATCGCCTACCAAGCCTGCCATGTTAAAACCACCATCGAGGTTTCTAAATGCTTTCTTTAATACGCTTTCCAGGTTGAGGTTTGCCTTAATTAAGGCAGCGATCTCCCGGTTGTCCAGGTTTTGATCGCGATACTCATGGAACAGTTCCTGATTCTCTTCATCAAGGAAGTGACCTATTTTCTCCAAAACCGTTACATTGTCAGACATCTCTTTCGGTTGCTGACCAAGGTTAATTAACAGATCAAAGAGCTCGTCGACATTGGTAAGGTTATAGTTCCCTGCAAGCACCAAAGAGCGACTCATCCAGTTGTTTTGTCTGAAGAACGGGTGAATGTTTTCGATGCTATTACGGCCGTGTGTAGCGTAGCGCAGATGGCCCAGTAATAACTCTCCCGCATAGGGGTAGTTTTTCTTGAACCAAGTGGTGTCGTCTACCTTGTTTTTGTCCAGTTGATCGTAGGCCTTCATCACCTCTTCAAAAACATCAATAAGTGCCGTTTTGGTGTTGCTTCGTTTACGAGCAACATAACGCTTACCGTATTCGGGATTTAACTTAATGGTTGCAATACCTGCTCCGTCCTGGCCTCGATTCAGCTGTTTGGCCATTAGAAGTTGTAGTTTTTTTAAGCCGTAAAGGTGTGAGCCGTACTTGTCTTTATAAAACTCGAGTGGTTTTTTAAGGCGGATAAATGCGACACCGCATTCGTGCTTTATTGGATCGCTCATTCGTGCAATTTGAGCATACAAATTTACGACATAATAATTCGGTAATCCAAGCTTGCCGAAGCAATAAAAATATGGCAAAAGGCAGTGAACAAATTGGGGTGTTTAGTGTTGCAGTCTGGAAGTCGTATATTGCGCGTTCATGATAAAAGTAGCCATTATAAACGGTCCAAATCTCAACCTGTTGGGTAAGCGACAACCCGAGATATATGGCAGTACGACTTTTGATGAATACCTGGAAAAATTAAAAGCCGATTTCGAGGATTTGGATTTGAGCTATTATCAAAGCAATGTGGAGGGCGAATTGGTAACAGCCATTCAGGATTACGGTTTTTCACACGATTACATCGTTATTAATGCGGCGGCTTACACGCATACGTCCATCGCCATTGCCGATGCGGTAGCGGCGGTTCCAGCAACGTGCATCGGGCTACACATCAGCAACATATACAAGCGCGAAGAAGAACGGCACGTTGATTTACTTGCGAAATACTGCAAGGCATGTTTGTTTGGGTTTGGCATTGAGGGGTACGCTTTGGCATTGCGTGCTATTACACAGGGAGATGTTTAGATTTCCAGATGTCTGGAGGGAAGATAGCTTGCTGGTTCTGAGGGTTGACCTTTGATGGTTGACCTCTGACGGTTGACTTAAGACTTTTTGACTGTGCCTAGTAATTGGGTTAATTGGTCAAGACCATCAAATGTGCTCGGGATTTTCTCATCGTCTGCCACAATAGAGGAAAAAATGATGTTCTCAAATTTACTTAGCGCTTCGGGGTCTTTTTCTTTGATCTCCTGAGCATATTCCGCGTAGCTCTGGATGAACTGGCATAAGGTCATTCGGAGATCGAGTTGCATGATCTGAGACTGAGTGGATTTATAGTTTTGGAGAACCACTCTAAAAAAATAGATCATTATTAATAACAAGGATATTATTGGAATTATGTACTTGATCATTCCCGTGTTGGATGGTATGACGTCAGATAACCCCAGCAAAATTTCTAAAAATAGAAGACTTACTATTCCAATTCCTATTTGTTTCAACGATTTAAGCTGTGACTTCAAAGCCATGCTCTTCTGTTTGTGTAGGTTCAGAAAACCTTCATTCAGTCCAACAAAATTGATTGATTTACGATGGTCATCTAAATTATTACTTAATTCCCTGGCTCGCGTTTCTTTGGCTTGCAATTCCTTGTCCCATAGGTCGATTTTTTCATCCGCAGAACTTTGCCATTCGTTAATCCTTTGTTGAACCTTGTCCATTTTGTCTAAGTCCGTTCTTATACTCTTAAGGTCATTGGAGAAAATCAGATTTCGAAGTATCTCGATAGGCATTATTCTTTCAGTCCAATCGATAACACCCATATTGGAATCTGAGAAGGTTGTGCGAAAGCGTTGGATGTATCGTTCAGTCTCTCCCAATTCGAAAAAATAATCTCCTTCACGAGCAAATTTCAGTTCGATCATAAAACGGTATAAGATCACCAGCATCGTTTCAGCAGATTCCTCGGAAATGGAAATGAGAAAATCCTCATCAAGAATTGAGTCAAATTTTTCTATTACTCCAGGATTTGATGAGTTTAATTCACAGTTCAAATCCCAATGTTTAGCGTTCTTGGATATGGATTGGAGTGAGTCTTTAACGAGCAGTTTTATTTTCTCACTTCGTATATGCGTATTGTATTCATGTTTCCCTTTTATAAAGGATTCAATGTTTCTAAGCCGATACGGATCGCTAAAAAATGCTTTCATGGTATGAAGCTAATGTCGTAAAAAGAATATGGCCTCATTATCTTTATGGATCCAATTAAAATCACCACTAAATGCTAGTTAATTCTAACTATTTCATGGGAGACTTGAGGTTGCTGTAATCATCTGTCATCCTTCATTCGGTCAATAGTCAATGATCATCACGTCAACCATCAGACCTCAACCGTCCATATCTAATCATCTAAAAGTCTAAAAATCTATCCGTCTAGCTATCTTTGAGTCTTCATATGCAAAATCGAATAACAGAACTTTTTGGTATTGAATACCCCATTATTCAGGCGGGTATGATCTGGTGCAGTGGATGGCGATTGGCCAGTGCAGCAAGTAACGCTGGCGGATTAGGCTTGCTTGGCGCGGGAAGCATGTAC
>DIYD01000267.1 GCA_002428905.1 Bacteroidetes bacterium UBA6063
TTGCTTTGGTTGGATTTCCTCCAGCTTAGAAATGGCCTTTCTGCGCCAGATATTATCGATACCCAACGACAGGAAATGGTTCAGGAAATCGTAACGGTGCGAGATACTGTCGAACATTTTTTCTACTTGTTCTCGCTTGGAACCTTTATCCTGGTAAGGCTTCACCTCGGTTTTTGTGGGCTGCAATTGCTAAAGTATTAATGAAAAATTTATGTTTGCAAATATCCGTTATGGCAATCAAATCAGCAAAGTTTATCAAATCTTATGCGACCATCGAAAAAATGGCAAAAAGCGATATTCCTGAATTCGCTTTTATTGGCCGGTCGAACGTGGGAAAATCAAGTTTGATTAACATGATCACCAACAAAGGAAACCTGGCCAAAACCAGTAGCAAACCGGGTAAGACACAGTTAATCAACCAGTTTTCTATTGACGATAAGTGGAACTTAATTGACCTGCCGGGTTACGGTTTTGCAAAAGTACACGCCCGAAAAAAGGCCAAATTCAGCACCATGATTCTTGAATATTTGGAGAACAGACGGAACCTGTACTCTGCTTTTATCCTCATTGATTCGCGAATTCCACCACAACGCATCGATTTGGAGTTCATAGAGTGGTGTGGTATTAAGCAAGTCCCTTTTCAAATTGTATTCACCAAAAGTGACAAGATGAAGAAGACCGCCCTGGCCGAAAATATCGGACTGCTTGAAGCGGCTCTCTACCAACAAGGATGGGAGGAGCTCCCTCAACGCTTCGTAACAAGCAGCAAGAGCCGAGATGGTAAAGATGACCTTGTAGGCTTTATTGAATCGCTCTTGTAGGCACGTAGTGTATGAACCTACCATTACCAAACGATTAGTCATCCCTGAATTCCAGTTATCCTAATGTTCCATTAACTTCCACGCTTCAGTATGATGACCAATCCATCGTCGTTGAACTGAAACACAAATTCTTCTTCGGTCAATGCTACGATTGGGCGTTCAACTTTACCGGCTACATCCTTAAAGACAATTTTCTTCTTAGACGCTTTATACTCCCCTTTCGTTATGTCGTTAAAACCATAGGCCACATACGTTCCATCGGCATTAAGCTCAAGTCTGATTTTCTTGTAAATAAATTCAAGCTTAGATCGTGTATGTGCATCTACTACCTCAATTCCAACAAATGATTTGTACGTCCACATACCTTCTATGCCAGGGGATTGAGCGTTGGAAGTGTGAACGCCAATACAAATGAAAAGAGCGAGTACGATTGATTTGTACCACATGGTACAATGTTAACTATTTCCGTTCTCCTGTTCAAAACAAGTTAACAATAAGGGGATTTTTTTGGTCAACTTTGCTCTAAGCATTGCGTAATGAATTTATCCCTGATCGTATTTATTGGATTTTGTGTGGCGGCCGCGGTTCAGCTGTTTTATTATTTAGTAGTGTTCACGAAGATTTATCACAAACCGGGTAAATCGTTATCGGATAATAATGAAGGTGTTTCCGTCATAATCTGTAGCCGAAACAATCGTGCGTTTTTGGAGAAAAATCTACCCGCAATTCTAGGCCAGGATCATCCAAATTTTGAAGTCGTTGTAGTAAACGATGGCAGCACGGATGGCACGATTGACTTTCTGGACAACTTAGCACGGGATAACAACGCATTAAATGTGGTGCACCTCGATATTGACGAGCGCTTCCATCGTGGAAAGAAATTTGCCCAAACCATTGGGATCAAGGCAGCAAAAAACGAACAACTAATATTTACCGATGCAGACTGCCTTCCTGCATCAGACCAGTGGTTGAAAGAAACAGCACGTCATTTTACTCCAGGCAAAAGCATTATTCTGGGTGTTGGTAATTATGTGCGTAAAGCATCCCTAACCAATTGGATAATTCAACTCGAGACATTCCACAGTCTTCTCCTGTATATTAATCTGGCACGCATGAAGATGCCTTATATGGGTGTTGGCCGTAACCTGGCATATCGCAGATCGCTGTTCTTTGAAGTTAAGGGATTTGCCAGCCATCAGCACCTGCTATCCGGCGATGATGACTTGTTTGTTAATGAAACCGCTACCGGATCAAATGTTGCGATTAGTCTTAACCCAGAAGCGTTTACTATCTCTGAACCCAAGAAAGGATTAGGCGCCTGGATGAAACAGAAAAAAAGGCACTTCAGTACAGGGAAGCTCTATAAACCTAAGCATCGATTTGTTCTCGGTTTATACTCATTTAGTTTGTTCCTGTTTTACGCGCTGGGAATATTCTTGTTAGTTACCGAGATAAACCAATTGTTGCTTTTACCAGAACTACCTACAACTTTTGCAGCCTGGCCAACACTATTGTTAGCCACAGTAGGGATCATCCTGATCCGACTTATTGTTCAGGGTATTGTGTTACACAAAAACATGAAGACTTTTGATTATTCGAAGTACTTCTGGGTGTATCCATTATTCGATATAGGCATCTTACTTATCCAGATATTTATAGGCATTCGAGGTTATTATTCAAAACCACAACGTTGGAACAGTTAATTGAACTTTTTCCGGAACTGACTGGTCACCAAATCGACCAGTTTAAGCAGGCCGAAGAACTCTACAAGCATTGGAATGCACAGATTAATGTGATTTCTCGTAAGGATATTGATCAGTTTCACACCAGACATTTGCTTCACTCCCTATCCATCGGTTTGTTCACCACTTTTCGAAGCGGTGGTCGTGTATTGGACGTTGGTACCGGCGGCGGTTTTCCCGGCATCCCTCTAGCCATTCTCTATCCAGATGTCGATTTTCATCTTGTCGATAGTATTGGCAAGAAGATAAAGGTGGTAAATGCTGTAGCCGACGGAATCGGATTGAAAAACGTAAAGGCAAGTCATATTCGTGCAGAACAGGTTAAAGGCGAATTTGATTACGTAGTCTCCAGAGCCGTTACCCGATTAACGCCGTTCTTTGCCTGGATTGATGACAAAATTGACTACAGCAGGTATACAAATTCTGGGTTCTATGGACTTAAAGGAGGAGATTTAACTGAAGAGATTCGGAACTTCGAAAAGGCATACAAGTCCTTGAATGTTACCCTCTACGATGTCTCAACAAAGCTTAACGATGCGTTTTTTGAAACAAAGAAGATCGTTTTTGTCAATTGAATGACGTGTATCTCGTACATGTTCCTCTAACAACTTAAAGTCGCCTTTTCACCAGTAAAAAATAAGAGATTCTTACCTAAAGAGATGGAAGGTACCTGATTTTTGGTACTCCTTATCCTGTGAGTCGGTGAAATTAATGATATACATGTATACACCCATGGGAGATTCTACATTGTTGTATGTTCCATCCCAGGGTTTATCCTTTTGATCGGAAGTGTAGATCATTTGCCCCCATCGGTTAAACACCTGAATAGTGTACGTCTTAACAGCAAAGCTGCGCGGATTAAACGTTTCATTTAACCCATCTTTATTTGGAGAGAATGCCGTTGGCACGAACACATTCGGACTTAGATAAAAGCAAATCTCGTTACTCCACGACTGTTTTGATTGCCCTCCATCCTCATAAGCCAGTACTCTGAAGCACTGCCGGTAGGCATCATTGTCACCTGCAATAATGATCTCATCTCCAGGATTGGCCGTTTGTAGTAAGTTGAGTTGATTCTCTGCATTGATGCTTCGGTATAACTCGTATTGCTGAACGCCGTTATCCCAACCACCATATGGACTAAAATTAAGTTTCAACTCAAATCGGGCATCGTCCTGTTCTCCTTGTAGAAGAATCGACTCATGTACTTCTGAGCTACGTATATTGCCACATAAATCGGTAGCAGTAATCCTATATTGATACGCGCTATCATCTACCTGTACCGATCGATCAAAAAAGGAGGTTAAATGCTCGTTACTTACAGCCGACCAATAGGTAGAACTTCCTGATCGTCTTTCGATCTGGAAACCGTCTTCGGTAAGGTCATCGTGGAGCGTTCTCCAACTTCCCGTAATGTGATCATCCGGGAATCCGACTGTAACCACATCCAAATCTATTTCCAATCGGTTTATGTATACCGGCAGTTTAACCGTATCTCCAATACATCCGTATTCCGAGGTTTCCACCACACTAATCTCTGCATAACCTGAATTTTCCCAATCTACACGAATACTATCGAACGTAGAACCTGTAGAAGTTCCATTCGACAAGAACCATTCATATGTTGAATTCTGGAATCCGGTTATCTGGTACAGGTGTTGAGTCACATCGGGATAACAAACGATGAAGTCGCCCTGAATCTCATCCGCAGTAGGGATAGGATGTACACGCACAATTGTATCTACTATTTCACCCGGGCAGGAGTCTTTAGTAAGCTCCCAAACTGTTAGACTGAAGTCCCCAAAATCAGGCCAGGCCACTTCAATTTGATTGGTCCCCTGGCCGGTAATGCTTTCACCCGACCCATTGATCTCCCAATGATACGTGGAACCCGGGAAACCATTTATGGTATAGGTTCTCACCTCATCCCCCTGACAAAACGAGTAATCCCCTTCGATGAAATCCGCCGTCGGTAATGGGTTAATTACTACATCAATTGGGATAATCGGACTGACACATTCGCGCTGATTCACCGCATCAAACGCCCATTCCTGTACGGCAACAACACCCGGACCAAATGCCCCCCAATCCACCGTAATGGTACTGGTAGAATCACCCGTGGCCTGGGTTCCACCACTAATACTCCAGCGGTAGATAGAACCATTGGCCTCAACCACATGGTATGGTACTCCCATGTCAAACTCACAAACCGACTCATCACCTTCTGGCGTTGGTCCATCTAAATCGTATGTTTTATTCACAGGAACCTGAATATCGTCACTAATACATCCCCACTTATCGGTTTCGATAAGACTTATTAAACCGAGGCCTTCATTTCCCCAGGTGATGGTGATATCCTTCGTATTTCCGCCACCCGTTTGCGACCCTCCTGTAATTGTCCAGTTAAATGTTGAATTTGGATGACCAATAGCCATATACGCCACATCTACACTGTTTGGACATACCGACCGAGAGCCATAAACCCCAGGGTTCGGTTTTCGTACATTTACCTCAATTATACCCGTATCACTGCGACATCCATCCGAGTTCGCTTCGACAACACGAAGTTCAAAATCGCCCAATTGATTCCAGTCGTGATTCATGGTGAAGATGGTACTCACATCGAGGCTTCCGTCTGGCAATAACCACTGGTACGTAGACCCAGCATTATTGGCAACAGAATACACCACGCCTGTTTCGTTGAGACAGACCGTATCCTTTCCACTGATTATGGGTAGTGCAGGCGTTGGTATGAGGTTCACCCGATATTCCACAGTATCTCCAGGGCAACCGAACTGACTTATTTCAACCATTCGAACAGTTGCAACACCTGAACCATTAAAGTTTATTACCACCTGATCAGATGTACTATCTCCGACAAGACTTCCTTTGTCTACACTCCACCAAAAACTACTTCCTGGCGTTGGAACCAGTGCTTGGTAGGTATAGTTGTAACTGGTGGCAGCACACGCACGGTCTGGTCCTTGAATGTCATCCGCACCAATAAATTTCTTTACCTTAATCTCGATGTTATAGTTGTCATACTTTGGCGGACAGCCATTGTCTTGCGCTGACAGCGTTACCAAATAGGGTTCATCTCTTGCCTGGTCACATGAAGGTGTCCAGCAGAATTCGGTTTGAATCGATCCTACTCCGGTTGACCTTTGCATCGTGGCCAGAGGTGCTGTAACACCGTTATCTCCGGTTATGATGTCACCGGTTGCAAATATGGTTACATTTTGCCTTGGATCAACATCCGGATCATTACCAAAAACCGTAAAACAAAGTCGATCTCCGGCTTCCACCTCGAAATATCGACCACCGGAATTCGAAACCGTCGGTTTCTTATTTGGCGGACAGTTTAAGACAATGATTTGCATATCGAGCCGGACCCTCCCAATCCATTCTCCGTTTCGATATTCA
>DIYD01000316.1 GCA_002428905.1 Bacteroidetes bacterium UBA6063
TGATGGAGCAGCAGCTTCTTGTACCAAGGCAGTCCTTATTCACCAGGATTATTAACCTGTTCTAATATGAAAAATCTACTATTTATGCTAAGCGCAATACTGGTGTTAAGCTCGTGCACAACCCAAAATCTCATGGGAGAAAAACGATCGGTTTTAAAAGCTCAAATTGAGCAATTTGACTCGATTTTCAATTACGACTCTGCCTATGAATATGTTATTCGTAAAGACGACAAAATAAGTATAAGCGTATGGGGTCAGGATGAACTTAGTGTAGGTTCTTCATATGGCATATACAATAGCAACGAGGTATACGGGAAGTGGTTAATGGTTGATGCACATGGTCAAATTGAAATTCCCAAATTAGGGACGTTTAAGGCGTCAGATCTCACCTTAATAGAGTTAAAAGACACCTTAAAGCTTAGGTTCGGTGAGTGGGTGGTAAACCCAATCGTTGATGTTAAAGTGCTTAATCGGAATCTGACGATTCTAGGTGAAGTTAGAAACCCGGGTTTATACACCATTGATAAGGAATACAATACACTATTCGAGTTACTCGCGCTTAGTGGCGGCTTTGAAAAATATGCCAACCTCAAGTACATAAAAGTATTTCGGCAACTAGGCCCTGACGTGCATGTAGTCACAATTAACCTGAAGGACTATGGGCACTATTTTGCGCAGAATATTCATCTCAGGCCGAGCGATATTGTTGTTGTGCCGTCCAGAGGGTACAAGGAATTCGATTCACGAATATCTACAATTATACCTTTCGCTTCAGCTGTGACCTCCGCGGCCATTTTTGTGAGCGCATTCTAAATCAGATCCATCATGAACAACTCACTCAATTACTTGAAATCTTACTTGAAATGGTTGCCCCTTATCATCCTTTTTATGGTACTCGGGGCATGGATGGCCAACAAGTATGTCACCTATTCTACTCCAATGTTCGAGAGTACGGCCAAAATTAAACTGGCCGAGCGAACAGAAGGTGTACCCAATAACGACTTGTTTAAGAACTTCGATGTCTTTGTCTCGTCAAACAACATCATGGCCGAAATAGAATTGATGAAGTCTGATGTTCTTGTGTCCCGTGTAATTCATCGGATGGGATTAAGGCTTGTGGTCTATCGGGTTGGGGAATTAAAAAAGAAGGAATTATATAAGGCGGATGTACCGTTTCTTATTGAACCTATTGACTTAGAGTCATATGTAAATCAGCCATTTAAGATGACCGTACTCAATGATAAAACGTTTACGATAAGCGTGGGAGGTTTGGCCAGTACATTCAATGGAAAGTTCGGAGATACGCTAGCTCTACCAGAAGGCCAGTTGCAGATTAAGTTGAATCCATCCTGGGTGAAAAGTCGGGCGTTTCACTTACAGGATGATTATGAATTTACCTACCACAGTTTAGAAAGAGTGCTACAGCAAGCCCAATCACTTCTCACTGTATACCCGGCCGAGAAGGATGTACCGGTTGTATGCATTTCGTATAAATCAACACGCGCGGAGTTAGCATCCGATTTTGCAAATGCCCTGGCTGATGCATACATAGAAGACTACATCAATACCAGATATGAGGCGGCTCGTTCGACGGTAGACTTTCTCGACGACCGTATTACCAAGGTTACCCAGGAGTTGTCGGCATCGGAAAGAGCAATCGAACGCTACAAAGATCGTCGAGGTGTGGTAAACCTGAGGCAGGAATCTGAAACCGACTTACGGAAGATTGCTCAAATGAAGGTGCAACTCACCAATACCAAAATCAAGATGGAAGCGATCGATCAACTCGAGTCCAAGCTGCGGTATAACCGCCAGAACTTTCTTATGATGGCTCCCAATTTTGAGGCCCATACCGACCTGCTGTCTACTGAACTGGTAAAGAAGATCAAAACATTGCAAGCAGAAAAAAGAGATTTATTGATTACGTATACACCCAACGACGATCGTGTAAAGGTGGTTGATGAGAAAATAAAAGACATTACAGATTACCTGCTCGAAGCCGTTTCCAATACACGCAGAGATCTATCAACGAAATATTACGAACTCCAAAATGAAATAGCTATTGCCGAACAGGCTTTTGTCGGGTTTTCTACAAAGGAAAAGGACCTGACTACCCTAAAAAGAAACTTCACCATTTATCAAAACTCGTTCACTTTTCTTTATGAAAAACGATTGGAAGCTGAGATTGCAAAAGCAGCTAAAATATCCTTACACCGAATTATATCCAGGGCCAACCCCGAACGAAAACCCATATCGCCCAACCGACCAGTGATTCTCGCTGTAGCAACCATTTTAGGTTTGGTGTTGGGAATAGGCCTGGTGATGGGACTCAAGATGCTCAGAGGTACGATATCTCAAGTTGAATACATTGAAACGCATTCAGACATTCCGGTGTTGCTACGAACGCCCTACCTTCCAAACAAAGGTGGAGTTCGGTCTCATTTTTTGAAGGAAGCGATTCAGCTGGAAATCAAAGGTATGGTGGGGCATGGAGAACGTATCGTGCTATCCAGTTTTGGTGTTAACGAAGGATGTAGTTTTCATGTAAAGGCTATGGCCCAGGCATTTTCAGATCAGGGCAAGAAGGTAATTGTGTTGGATTCTGGAGTACGGTATTCCCATCCAAACTGCGATACCATTTCCTTAAAATCTGAACGGTTCGTTAACCTGGATCAAGTAGGATTTAGACAAGCGATCGAAACCATCACGAAAGGGTATGACCTGGTGCTTATCAACAACGAAGGAAATACCGATAGCCATCTTGGTTTGCTGGTTATGTCTATAGCCGATCACAACCTGTTCATGTTAGATACCCAAATTTCACGCACTTCGGTGTTAGACCGTGTTGATCAACTGAAAGATGCATACGGTTTCCACAACATCCAGTTTGTTCTAAACCACCATAATTATTCTTTGGGATATGGCAAGCACGTGGTAAGGTGGTTCAAACAGTTGCAACGAACTAAAATGTCGAATCAACAATGAAACGGTGCCAGTTTATAGCGGAAATGTTGTCTGCCAACAAAACGAGGGTGCTTATTGATCAGGTGCTTTTCAGCGGGAACAACTTTGTAGTTATGTTGCTGTTAGCTAGAGGGTTAAGTCCATTCGATTTCGGTGTTTTCTCTTCGTTTCTACTTGCTGGTTATCTCATGATTAGCATTTGCAGCGCTCTTGTAATGCAACCGTTTCAGGTGCGCATTGCACATGTTAATGACCGTGCAGGCTACATTCAGTTTACTTTTTTACTACAGATTTTGCTCGGGCTTGTGCTGACTTCGTTGGTTGCAATTGGTTTGCAACTGAACATAATGTCGAAGACAAGTGAATGGGAAATATCCAATATGGAGCTTGTGGTTTTGGTAGTCTATTTCAATGCATGGTTAATCCACGATTATTTTAGAAAGTTATTCCTTGCGTTGCAAGAGATCAACAATGCCATATGGATGGATGGGGTTCTGATGCTTATGCAGCTCTTAGGAGTATCGTTGATGGTGTTTCGTGGCTCTGTTCTATTATATGATATACTGTGGCTTTTGACTCTTGGATTGACCCTGTCTGCTGGGCTTGGATGGTATATGTCCAAACTAAGACTAAACACAAAGGCCTATCAAACAGCTCATATTAAATACCACAAGAAAGAGGGAGGTTATCTCTTTATGTCCGCAATGTTTCAGTGGTGGAGCAGCAATTTATTCGTGGTTACATCAGGTATGATTCTTGGGGTAGCCGCATTAGGGGCGTTCAGATTGGTACAGTCCTCTTTCGGTGTTCTTAACATGTTATTGCAAACATTTGAGAACTATGTATTGCCTAACGCCGCAAGAAAAGCCTCCGCATCGGTTAACGGACTTCGCTCGTATTTAACGACAGTCGGGAAACAGGGTGGCTATGTATTCGCTATAATACTGATACCGATGTTCATTTTTTCAAAACACACAATGTATCTGCTTGGCGGTGCGTTGTACGTGCAATACGATTTTATCGTCCGTGGGATGGTATTGCTGTATGCAGTGATCTACGTGAGCTATTCTGTTCGTATTCCTATTCGAGTGCTTGGTCTCAATAAATCCTTCTTTAAAGGGTATGGACTAACCTTTCTAATAAGTGCAGTCAGCTTTAAATTTTTACTCGAAAACTTTGGCATTAAAGGAGCCATTTTGGGGTTAATCATCAATCAAATGATCCTCATTTTGTATTGGCGATCAACGCTTAAACAAAACAATTACAAGCTATGAATATAGTTCACATCTTACCAGGAAAAGCAAATCCGAATCGCATGAATGGCGTTAATAAGGTGGTTTGTGAAATGGCAACGCATCAATCGTTGGCAGGTCTTACTGTTGAACTTTGGGGTTTAACAAATGACGAGCAGCAGAATTTTGAAGAGCGTGTTTTTAAGACCGTGTTGTTCAGAAAGAAAAGAAATCCATTTGCCCTAAGCCGTAAATTTAAACAAGCCGTCTTAACAGCCGATAGTCAAACTGTTTTTCACCTGCATGGAGGTTGGATGCCTATGTATTGGGCTGTAGTGCGGTTTATGCATAAACAGAAAAGAAAAGTGGTGCTAACTACGCATGGAGCCTACAACACGCTGGTTCTTAAAAAGGGGTATTGGAAAAAAAAACTCTATTACCACGTATTCGAATCACAGGTACTAAAAAGAATAGATCGGATTCACTGCTTAGGTTTAAGTGAAATGAAAGGTCTTAAAGCCCTTTATCCCAATTCCAAATCGTATCTATTCCCATACGGGTATACGCCCAATAACGGAAGTGAGGTGAATCGTTCTCAATCTAATTTCGTATTAGGCTTTGTGGGTCGTTTAACCATGTTTACAAAAGGTCTAGACCTATTACTTGAAGCATTCGCAAGGTTTGCAAAAAAGCACAGTGGAGAACTTTGGATTGTAGGCGACGGTCAGGACAGATCCTACGTCAAGGAGTTAGCTGATAAACTAAACATCAGTGATCAGGTAGTGTTTCATGGCAGTCGATTTGGAGAAGAGAAAGACGAGTTGATAAAAGGCATGACCGCTTTTGTGCATCCAAGTAGAAACGAAGGCCTACCTACGGCTGTAATTGAAGCAGCAAGTTTTGGTGTGCCTGTAGTAGTTTCAGAAGCAACGAACCTGTCATCGTATGTGTGCGATCATAAAGCTGGTTTTGCAGTAGAAAACGAGAATGTAGAAGCGCTTGAATCGAGTTTTTCAACGCTATATCAGCTTTGGAGCGCTAACCAACTTTCATCGTTACAAAAGAACGCGAGAAGCCTTGTCTTGAACGAATTTTGCTGGCAAACCCTCCTACCTAAATACAGAGCGTTCTACTCGTTTTAACGCCTTATCCCCAATTCTCTACCATTAAACTACACTATTCCTTCAGTCACCGATAACCTTAAATAAGGTGGGCAGTGTGAACCAACTTTGTTTGTTCAAAATATGCTTTAAATGAGAATTTATTCCTTTCTGTTCATCTGGTGTCTGATCACCGGATTCGTAAATGCCCAGGTACAATTAAATACCGATGTAACACCTGAAATAACGGTTTGTGAAGGCAGCGGTAAATTAGAGGTTGAAATCATAAACGCTACCTCGTTACCTCTTTCCAGCACTATGGCCAGAGTGAAACTTGCAACAGGCATGAAATACATTTCAGGAAGCTTGGGCAGTAGCAATTCATCATCGATTCAAGAATATGATGTGAGTTCAGACACTCCACTTCAGTTTTCCCTGAATACCATTGCTCAGGGGGATACCGTTTCGTTTCATATATCGTATGCTGCTTCCGTATCGGCTATTGCAGCTCAGCAGAACGGATCGGTATTTAGAAACCAGATTCAATTGCAGCACTCGTCCGACACAACCACTGCAACCACTTCGAGTTATAATATTTTGTATCCG
>DIYD01000152.1 GCA_002428905.1 Bacteroidetes bacterium UBA6063
CAACCTGGTTATCAGCCCTAAAACCGTTCGAAAACACATTGAGAATGTATACAACAAGCTCAATGTGCACAGCAAAATAGAAGCCGTGAATGTGGCCCGAAGAAACCGTTTGATCTAGTACGAATAGGTCATCTGCCGTATATCTTCTTGTTGGTATGCAAATCATCTTTGTTCTATGAAAAAGATGATTACCCTTAGTGTTCTATTGGCCCTGACTTTTAGTGTAAACGCTCAAAATAAAATCGAGTACAAAATAGTCTCAGACAGCCCTGAAATTGTCCCGAACAACTTCGTGTATCTCCATTACTTCGACTACATCGGACGTGCAAGCAATGCGGAAAAAAGACATCGCGGAGTACGCGGACTGGGAGCATCAATTAATGCATTTCATCACATAACCAACTCAGAAGCAATAGAATTAAGCTTACATCTGAATCACAGTGATCTCCGAAGTGAGGTTATGCGATTCCCTGTCAAAATAGAGACTTCTTTTCATACGCAGATCAAGACCAAAAAAAGGCAAAAACCCGTTCGAATAAATGTCAGATCGTTCAAGACCGTCGTTGAAGTAAACGACCAATATGGAAATTTTCGCGGATTCAGAGATGCTATTGGTGTTGAACAGATTGAAGTAATGGGAACTGAAGGTATAACCCGATACGCGCGTGGAGGACTATTGTTTCAGAACGGAAGTTACCTTAGAAAAAACCCAACTGAATCAGGCACGTATGCTTCCGGAGCCTTATTTTTAGGTATATCACAGGAAAGCAGAATTAGCGTCACAGCACAATTGTTAAACCGGCAATCTACATCTGCCCAGTACATGCGCACGTATGTCGACCTCATGGTATTTCCAGTAGCGACTACTTCCGTTGATAACGTAGGGAAAAAGTCGATTCTCGGTTTTCGTATTGGTGGTATGGGGCACTTCCCGGGCATGAAGAACTTCATGAATTTGATGGCCCCAAAGGTTGAACTTGGTATGAATGCGATGGATGGCTGGTATTGGCAAGTGGGTCTTGGCTTTAATATATACAAATCGTAGGCAGAGCTGGTTATAACACGAAGGCGCCTCTCGTTCTTCTCGGAACCCGGCTGAGAACTGGCAATTCTCATGCGGAGACAACACTAACTTAATTGTATGATTTACAGCGATTTACATCAATAATGATTCGATTCATTAACTTTCGACAAAATTTTCTTGAAAAAAATGCAAGGAAAACGGACTTCATCGTCTCTATAGATGAAGAGGGTCAAAAAGGCCTTTGGCAATGTCGGAACAGAAACAGCAAAATACGCTTAATTCATTTTTTACGGAGGAGTATGATCGACTTAAATCATACGTAAGATCTAAAATTGAAGACAGCGCAGAGCGTGATGCGGAGGACATCATTCAGGACGTAGCACTAAAGTTGATCACGCGTCCTGGCAGTTACACTTCCATCAGCAACCTTGCTGGCTTTGTTTATAATGCGCTTCGCAACAAAATCGTAGACGGTCTGCGTACGAAAAAGGTTAAATCCAGTGTGGACGACGAAAGCGAAGAGCGGCTAACGAACTTCATGGATCTAATCTATGGACGATCGGACAATGCGTATTCAGACGAAATGAAACGCGCATTATTGCAGTCGATCAAAACACTCAAACCGCATTATCAGGAAGTGATCATGGCCATTGATTTTGAAGGGTATAGCTATAGCGAACTGGCACATGATACCAACACACCGGAAGGCACATTGATGTCAAGAAGGCACCGGGCACTTTCCCTGCTTCACAAACAACTTAAGAAAACAAAAGAATTAGAAAATGACGAATTATTTTAAACACAAGATGAGAAGTAGAAAACCGGGCGAGATCGTTGCCATGATTATCTTCGGCGGTATAATTGTAATCGGGTTTATTGCACTTTTTGGCTACGTAGCCATGTGGTTATGGAACGCCCTAATGCCTGCTATTTTTGGTTTAACCGCAATTACGTATTGGCAGGCCGTAGGTCTCTTACTTCTGGCAAAGTTATTCTTTGGAGGTTTTGAAGGTGGACGTGGTAGAGGTTCTTCGAGAAAGAAACACAAAAGTCACCGGTACGATCGAAATCACAAAACGGACTTTTCGAAATGGGAGCTTTACGACAGGTATTGGAAGGAAGAAGGTGAGGCCTCGTACCAGGCATATGTAGCCCGATCGAAAGAGGAACCTGAAACCCAGGAAGACACCATCACACAACATCCAGAATCCGATGAATAACCCTTCTCAGATCCTGGTTTTCCGAACCAACTTAAACGGCTCAGATGAAATCAATCGAATCAGACCTGCTCTCAATGGGCATCGTCTGATTCGGTATTGGTCGGTAGACACAGAAGACATCGACAAAGTTTTACGCGTGGTTACCTCATCATCGCTCAACGAAGCCGAAATTATTCAAATGCTCACCCAGGCAAATTTTCAATGTGGCGAGTTGGAATAAATAGACATTGCGCATTGTAATTGTACAGGCTTCGGGCAGGAAATCGGCTCAAACCAAACCGCTGTATTTATTCCCAGACATTCCTGTCCAATTCTCTA
>DIYD01000167.1 GCA_002428905.1 Bacteroidetes bacterium UBA6063
GCTTTGGTTGGAGGTAAGAACCGAATTAGCTCCCAACACGCACATACGGGTAATCATTCATTGATGATAAGGCCCGGAATCACGCATATCTCAATGTTAAACAGTGATCAACCAACCTCAACAAATAATCGAACTTATCCAATCAGTGAATATGCATTGGAAGACACAGATTTTGTTCCGAATTTCTACCTGAAACCGGCTCAGGAGAAAGAATATATTTTGAGTCTCTGGGTAAAGGAAGCGGTAACGAACCAATTTGGTCTCACGCTCCAAAAACTGGATGCATCCCTAACAGAGACCAATTTACCCTACAGTCAAGAGACGAGTGAAGTAAGTGTAAATGGTTGGAAGAAAATTACAATTAGGTTCACATTGTTGCAGAATGAACAACTAGCCAATATGGCTTTCGATAACCGTCAGGACGATCACCTGGGAAGGGGTGTTGCTCCTTGTTACGTCGATGATATTATGCTGTATCCTGCAGAAGCCGTTATGAACGCATACGTTTACGATAGAGATCGCAAGCGCTTAATGGCAACGTTAAACCCCAACAACTATGCAACATTTTATGAGTACGATAAAGAGGGTAAAATGGTGCGGCAGAAAGTGGAAACGGACCGTGGCATCATGACAACTGGGGAATCATATCAAAGCTTTAAGAACTAAACCATGACTAGATTATTAACAACTTTAGTAACCTTAGTTTTATGTCTGACAGCATCCGCTCAGAGTTCTGTTGAGAATCAATGCGAATTAACCACTTGGGGGGTGTATCGATATAATAACCTTACACTTATCGATTCAGTTGAGGTAATACAGGGTCGGTGTAATTCAACTGCGTTTTACGCGATTGATGGATTGTATGCACAATATGTCTGGGGAAGTAACTTGCTTACTGTATATCAGGAAGCTCAAGTAGTTACCTTGGCGCCCGTTTCTCATGCTATTCCAGAAGCAGAAAAAGGGAAGCTAAAACGAAGGAACATTCCACCTGATTCCACGATGCAAGTTCTTCACCATTGGGGGTTTGATTCCGTTACGAACTACAAGACTAGCGTTGCAGAATCGACCAGACTTACAATGTTTCAAGTAGGAGATATTAAATATACCTACAAGACAGAGCTGCAATCTGGAAAGATACTAGAGATTATTGAGAGCTATAACAATGTTGAGATAGGAAGTGATCAGGTAAATCGCAAGGTTACCAGGTTAATTAAGACTACCACAGATCGAGAGTTGCTTGAACCAATAATTGATCCAAAACAAGTCTTACAACTAGACACCAAACAACTTACATCAAACTATTTAAAGCAAGGTTTTAATCTATACCAACTATGAATTTAACAAATAAACCTATGTCTAAGGCCAACCGTCTATTTGCAGTTTTTGCAATGCCAATAATCATGCTTGTTCTTCTGATTCTATTACCATTTACTTCCTTAGGCAAAGAAGAAACATATGTCCCTATTCCGGGAATACAAACTATAAATGTCATTCCTCTAATAAGTGAGGTAGTAGATGTGGAATACGCACAAAACAAGTACGATGCCAATTGGGATCCAGATGACTTTTATAATCAGAATGTAGTAAACAAGATCATCCTTAACATAGATCGAAACAACCTAAGGTATATCAATGCCGCAGTATCGTTAGATATTACATTAAACATTGAGCAAGTGACTGTATCTGGATCTACTACAACGCCACAGGCTGCATTTACAAAAACGGTACAATTGGTCTATGATCCTGCTCAAACAGCTCTTGAAACAGACCAGGTTGTATTGAGTTACGATGACGTGGTTAAATCCAAAGTAACCGTAACAGCAGTAGCAGTTACCGGGTCTGCATTGACATATCCGCATATTGATCTTCCCCAAATACAAATAAACAATCTTATTCATATTGAAAGAGCAAGAGGAATATCGTTTGACCCAATGGCTCTTCCTTTCCTATCCATTGTAAAGAAGGATAAACACAACCCAGGTGACGAACAATTGATTGAAATGACCTGGATGAACAACAATGATGCCGAAGCGTATGAAGTGGAATTTCAGTTTATTGCTAACCCTACGAACCTTAACCCTGGTGCTGCGTTGCCTACAAATATTGATGTTGATTTTTTACACAACGCTACACGTATCCGTGTTGAAAATACAAACCAACTGGTTGTCCCTGCTGTTCTTCCTGAGGGAATTCTAGTCTTTCGAGTAAGAACGGTTGGACTTAAGTTACAAGATGAAGTGGAGGAGAAATATAGTCTTTGGACTCTACCAGATTTTGCCACATTTAACGTTAGTACCTATTTAACCATATTTTGCCATAGTACAGACAATTTTGATCAAGACCGGAACTGGAATGTAAGCGTTTCATATGCAGAAGATACCAAGCACGGTTTAAGTCTGGAGTGGTTTGATGGAATGCTCCGGTTGCGTGAAACGTTAGTTATGGACAATAGCACTGGGTTGCCCACTATTACAGCAGCCATATTTGACCATCAGGGCAGGGAAACAGTTAAAGCCATGCCGTCCCCATTCTTCGATGAGAAAGGATATGCGTTCCGATCGAAGGTAAACCAAAACTCAGCAGGACAGCAATATGGACCAGGTGATTTTGATTACAATCAGACTGTTTCAAACTCTCCAACTTTACCACCGGTGGTTAAAAAGAACATTCTGGTTGGAGAAATGAGTGATAATACAAATGCAGGTGCCAATTATTATTATTCAGATAAGTTCAATACTTATTTGCAAACAAGTTCATACTCCGAAGATGTGCAGCGCAGACATAGCTTTCTGCCCGATGCTAATGGGTATGCCTTTAGTCAAGTTGAACTTACCAACGACGGGACAGGTAGAGTCGCTCGATCCGGATCTGTTGGTGAAATTCATCAGTTGACCTCGTTTCGGGATGTAAATTCGAACACTGAAATTGAAGGTAAAGAAATAAAAACATGGGATGGTACTCCGTTTCAAGCGGAACTGGATCGTCTTTTTGCAACCGAGGTCGGGCCTTATCACAATTACAAAAAAGTAATGACCCAGGACCAAAATGGGCAAATTTCTATTGCTTATATGGACCTATTTGGTCGAACCGTGGCTACAGCCCTTGCTGGTGATCCTAATGAAATAACAAACTTGGACCCAATTACCTCTTCGGCCTATTCTACTCCATACAACATAGAAATTGAGAATACATCCTCCGGGAGCACAGTGAGGAAGATTAACCATGCGTTTGTGGTATCAGAGGCCAAAGACTACGATTTTACATACGATTTTACACCACAAGAAGTTGATTTTGTTTGCGATGAATTCTGTTACAGCTGTACCTATGACTTGACCATTGACATTTTAGATCAATGGGGAGAATCGGTCTTAGATAACGGCGCTATTACCATGTATATTGGCACTGTGCAAGGAGAACTTGTTTGTGGCAATCCGGCAACATTTACCTTGCAGCCGAACCCGCTAACAGTGCCATTATCACCTGGGGAATACACCATAGTCAAAACGTTGTCTTTAAACGAGAAGGATATGGTTGCAAACAGGGAGCTTTACCTGGAACAATCGGGTTGCATCAAGCCATTTGTAGAGTTTTTGGCTGAAGAGCTAGACGCTATGGATATTGCTTGTGAAATGACCTGTGAACAGTGCGAAACCGAACTTGCTGATCTTGTACATATAAAAGATAGTATTGAACAATGGTGCTCCACCAACCAGATTGACCCTAATACACATGACCCTTTTGTACGCGTGGAATTAGAGTACAATGAGGTTAAGGATGCATGTGACGAAATCTGTGAAGAAACTTCTCCCTGTGACATTCTCTATAAGCAAATGATCTCAGATGTTTCTCTGGGAGGTCAGTATATGCAGTTTATGGATGTTGATGAATATGGGAATCCAAAAGCTGGAGGATTAGCTAATGTGAGCAGTTCTATTCTTAAGGACACCTGGTGGGATTGCCAGGAAGCCGCAAATCGAAACTGGAGAACGCCAAAATATCCTGACGGTACCTTGTATTACAAAAATGCGGACGGAACTGAATCACTGATTCCTGTTATTGACAACAATCCTGCTATCAAGACTGGAGAGTCGTATGTAGTCATCGATGGTGAACAGTTCATCAAACCACATCAACTTGAGAACGTCCTGGATTTCATTGACAATTGGAAAAACAGTTGGGGTGAAGCCCTGGTGTATATGCACCCGGAATATTGTTATTATGACAAGTGCTTATCGTTAGAGCCTTCGTATGCGTATGACGCCAAGTTGATGGCTACCACAAGTGGACGAGAAGCACAGGAAAATGGGTATTTCAACCCATTGGCTATGAGTACTCTCGGTACTATTGACTTTCCAATTAATGGTGTATTACCTATTGACTACTCATCCTATGAGGTTACCGCGCAAATAGAGCGAGACCCGATTACACAGCACAGTTTTTATGGATCTGCAAGTACAAGCTTATCGAGTTTGCTGACAAGTCATTCCTACAAAGAACCTGATCTTAACAACCCGGGTCAGTGTAAGACCACAACTGAAACCATTTGGGAATTATATGAACAATATCGGATGGAGCAAGGCATCACATCCAATATTTTTAATCAGGATACCTGCATCGAAGATGTGTTCTGGCCTGTATTACGAGGCTTGTATTTGAGCATTAAGCAGGAATGGTTAAAGGATTATTATGAAAATGAGTGTCCCGATGGGAGTTTATGTGCGAACCAGGTTCCACAGAGCCTAATCAACATTCCTAGATGGTATGGAGTATTGGATATAAGTATGCTATCGCAAGTTGATTCAGACTTAAGTGGGCTAAGCAATTTATGCGATCCCAAGGAAGCCAACACTAAGGTACAAGGGGAGATCGACGACATCTGCTCCGACAATTGTGATTACAATGTAGATTTATGGTTGGACTGGTTAAGTAGTTGTTCTAAGATTTCACAATTAGCCGATGAAGAACCTGTTACCTATATTGAATTTAAGGATGCCTTAAAACAACTATGCCTGAGCGGATGTGATATCGATCATCCATATGGCTCAATCAGTAGATCGCCTAAAAATTGGTTTGATCCAGCATACCCACATGCAGATTTGCACGACATATTTGTTGAGTATTGGCCAAATGGCTGGTATGAAGAAGGTATTTGTGATGATTTATTAATTCAGTTTCCGGGTAATTATGGTCATGATTACCTGTCCACAAATGATCCACAAGCGAATGAATGTGCCTGCGATACAGTCAAGTGGCACACCAGTACATCATGTCCGGACTTAATTGTTCGGGATACTACGGGTGCAGAGCCATGTGAATGTGGTTACCCACATGATCTAATGATGGCCAAAACACATCTGAGAAAGGTGTATGATTCCGAAAAATGCCAAAACTGTATTGTTTGTAAAGACCTTATAGATCCGGTAAATGTGTTCTTTGAGCGGTACGATTTAACACAAGAAAACCTGAACGACCCGCTTTACAAAAACCTGTTAACTACCCACCTAAACAGGTATTTTGGCTTCAATTTAACCTACAGGGAGTACGCTGGTTTCGCTTATGAATGCGGTGACAGCTCTACGGATACCACCTGGGTGCAGGTATGGGAGAATATTGGTATGAATCGAATGGTTGCTTTCAATGATGGTATTCATATTGATAATCATCCAACAAACAACATACACCGGCATGTAGAAGGTAATGCAGAATGGGCTGTTGAAGATGGCAAGCTCCGAATGCACGTGCCTGATTTAAGCACGTTTGTGCGCGCAGGACTTGCCAACAGACCCATATCACAAGAGTTAGCCTCAACAAGTGAGGGCCTTCTCATGGCTCCTGCTCCGCATGCGGTTCAAGCTGATGATCCGGATAATGTAGAATGTAACTGCAAGCGCATTTTAGAGGTAGATTATATGATTGCCAATGGATTGTCAGATCCTGGGTTAACCCCAGAAGAGGTCTACGACCAACTGAACGCTCCTGATGGCTGGCCCACAACCTGGAACTTTGATGACCTTAAGAACATTTGTTGCCAATTATGGAATCAAACACCCTTTTTAGACCCAAATATACCATGTGTGCCTGGTGATCCAAATGCGGCACCACCAATTCCACCATATATGCCGGGGATGAATTACCCAACTGGGTCCAAACTAAACATTATTAACCAGCAGGCGCACCCTTTACTTGATCCATTTGAAGATCCTCCTTCATTCTGTGACCCTGAGTCGGTAAATGCAGAAGAAGATTATATGGACACTTGTGGGTGTAAAGAATTGGCCTTAATCAAACAGGAAGCTACCAGTTTGGGAATCCCACCCCGCCAGCATGCAATAAATAAGCACGGTGTGGATATTCCAGACTTTGACGCGTTACATGACATTTGTAAAAAGATGTGGTCAACGGCCATAAAGAAAGACGCAAACGGGGATCCAATAAGCACGTATGACCATACATCAACCTGGTCCAAAATTAATACCGGAAATCTTGGGGAATATTCTTTTGATATGAATCACAAATTACCGTTAGAGATCTTGTGTGGTCCTTCAACGGAGTGTCTAGATGACTTCCCGTGTGCAGCGCTTACCAAACATTTTATGCGCTTGCAAAACGATTTATTGGCTGAGGATCTGATAATAGGTGGAACGAATCATGGGCCACTATATACCCACATCCCAGATTTTGATTTATATGCTGATGTAAGTCAACAGATGGGTCAGACCTACGACATATTGGATGATATCGATATGGCTGAACAACTTGGCAATTTCGAATGGGAAGCCAAGTTACAGTTCATTAACCGATTGACCGAAGAATTGAATGACTTGTTTGCCTTATGTGACGATCCTGGAGCATACAGTATAGAGCTTTATTTACACATGTTGCGCCAATGTTATCCAAAATATGGCGGACCAGGTAAAGTAGGTAAAACGCCATGTTTAGAACATTTAGATTGTGATGAAGTAGGCGAAGCATTTAAAGATTTCATTTCAATTCCCGGAAATGAGTGGCCAGGTAATGCAGGTTACGGGCCACCAGCGTTAAAGACATACGCACACGATTTGGGTGAGGAATATGATGCGAATTACCCAATTGATGGAACCGGACCGTTAAACCACCATAACTGGTTTGCGGCCATGGAGAATTTCTTTAACGAACGATTTAACAAGTGTTACGACGAAACGAAGCCAGAAAGCAAGCTGCCATTGGGCGACTTCTTACAATGGACGTACCAGTGTAACCCTGGTTCAGGTTACAAATACAAAGCAGACCCATGCCCGAAGTGTTATGTTTCGGATACAATTTATCTGGAAGCCTTTAGAGGTTTCCTCGATCAGGTTACCCAAAAGCCTAACCCTAATTACTTGCATCAGTCTTTGTGGCCAATTAATGGGAACCCACCAAGAGACATTACGTCATTTCATGCCAATCCAGTGCTGTATAATAACAATCACTCTGCTGATCTTGAATATGTATTAAACGAGGTAAAGGTGCCGGAATTAGACGTGGTAATTTCTGATGATAACGGGTACACGCTAGAATTTAACCTCTTGTTTCCAAGCAACGAAAAGCGATGGAATTTTGGAGAGATAAAAAGTTTCAACAAAATATATCCTGTTAAATCAGGAGGCTGCAACCCACCGAATCTTTTTGCTGTTGAAGTGGAGTATAAGCTACCTGAGAAGTATTGGGGAAGCAATCCGGATTGTCCAAATGGACTAAATGAATGTACAGAAACGGTAGTTCTTCAAGGGAGGTTTAAAAACATTCATGCAGGCATCGAAGTTTCGTGTTTGGGATGCAACCGACTGTGCAACAAACCGTTCTTTAGACCACAACCAAAGCAGGAGCGATGCCACGATAGAGATGTCAAACTGGCCATCGAGAATGCGTTGGAACGATACAACGATCATATTATCGAGCAAATGGAGGCATTTGACGCGGCATATGTGGCTAGTTGTTTGGATGACGATGCCATCAACGAAGAGTTCCGAGTAGCCTATGAAGATCGCTCGTACCACCATACGCTTTACCATTACGATCGAGCCGGCAATTTAGTCAAAACAGTACCACCTTCAGGAGTTGACATTGAGACAGACGATCCAAACTTTGGTATGGCCAATCGGTTATTGTTGATATCCGACCGAATTAACAAGACCAAAGCATATCGAGAGAATAACTCGAATCCAAAGCCAATTGTTTATCATAGTTTAATTACACAGTATAAATACAACACAGTTGGTGAATTGGTGTGGCAAGAAACGCCTGATGGTGGCATAGCACAATCGTGGTATGATGTACTGGCACGTCCTGTACTTTCACAAAATGCGAAAGAAGCAACAACGGATTTGTATAGTTATATGGATTATGATCCATTGGGCAGAGCAAAGGAGTCTGGGCAAATTGACCCGTTAGGTAGCCCATCCGTTACACCAAAAAACACAGCAACCATATCCTGGTTAAGTAGTTTACTCGCTCAGGGTACGAAAACCGAGGTTACAGCAACGCAATACAATGAGGGTGCAAATACATCCAGAGTCAGTTCGGTATTCGCAGATTTAGGTGGTCAGCAGAACCTGCGGAATGTGGTCGCTTCAGTAACCTATGAACTGATTGATGACAACGATGAAACTACATATGATCAGGCGAGTTACTACACCTATGATCCATTGGGGAATGTAAATCGTCTGGTTCAGGACATACCTGCGTTAGACCCTTTAGAACGGAATCTATTTACAATAGACTATGAGTATGATCTACTTAGTGGCAATGTCAATAAAGCAATTTATCAAAACGACAAATCGGATCAGTTCGTTCATAAGTATTCTTACGACGAGATGAATCGTCTTTATCAGGTTTATACTTCCGAAGATGACTACAGCTGGCAGCGTGACGGTCAATATGAATATTATTTACATGGCCCATTGGCGCGCTTGGAATTGGGTGAACTCAACGTTCAGGGCATGGACTTTATACATAATCTTAATGGTCAAATTAAGGCGGTAAATGGTTCAGTATTAGACCAAACACGAGATCTGGGTAGAGACGGGGATATAACTATTCCAGCATTACAAAACGGACATTATTATGTTGCCCGTGATGCTTTTGCATTCGATCTGTCGTATTATGATGGAGATTACCAACCTATTCATAATGGGTCCTACGGCATAGATAAATCGGGCAGCAGTGCGGCGACCAAATATGCAAGTCTTTACAATGGTAACATCGCAATGATGACAACAGCCATTCCGAACAAGACCGACTATTTAAATGGTACCATGGTGGGGAGTATTATGGGTAATGTGTATCGTTATGATCAGTTAAACCGAATTACCAAACATCGAGTGTATCAGGACATAAACACTACACAAACGGCTTGGTTGCCGGGTACGTTTGCCGGTGATGACGTGTATTATGAGGACTTTGTGTACGATGCAAATGGTAACATTACAGCACTGACACGTCATGGTCATAAGGTGGCCGTTCCCGTTATGGATCAGTTGGATTACAGCTACGACAGGCGATCAAAAACAGTATTTGTAGATGACCCATATAATCCGGGTAGCCAACTAACGTTATCATTTGACTTGCTAAAAAGCAACAAACTGTATCATGTCGCCGATAATCAATCTAACAATGGACGGTATACCGAGGACATTGATGATCCAGGAACTATATTTACTTCAAATCCAACAACGATTAATTCAGCGAACCCGTATTCGTATGACGAGTTAGGTAATTTGATTAAGGATGGAAGTAATGGAACTGAAATCGGTATTATTGAATGGACGGTAACCGGAAAGATTAAGTCCATTACGCGAGATGGTACTTACACCGGAGATCTTCCGGATTTGGAATTTGGATACGATGCTATGGACAACCGCTTGTATAAACTGACGAAACCAAGAATTGCCGGAGTCCTACAGAATGAAGTTACCTGGACTAAAGAATATTACATCTACGATGGTTCGGGAGCGCTCATAGCAACCTATACACAATCTTATCAAGAAAATGGAGGAAATTACACCAATCATTTGCACTTAAACCAACAGATGATGTACGGGGCAAAACGATTAGGTGTTTTGGTGAAGAATGAAGAGCAGGTAAACCGTCAGTTTGCAACCACGGGATTTAGTGGCACGCATGAATTTACCGATGTCGATTACTCGTCTTTCAACTTAGAGGTGGTTGCAACCTACCAATCTGAAATATCCTATACCCACCACGGGCAAAAGCAATATGAACTTGCCAATCATTTAGGTAATGTATTGGTGACCATTCAGGATCGAAAACGTGGGATTGACCAGGCAGGAATTGGTAACCCGAATGAGATTGATTATTACATACCTTACGTGATTTCTACACAGGATTATTATGCTTTTGGTTCTATTATGGAAGAAAGGGGCTTTGATGAAGGAAGTTATTTAAGTACATCATATAGATTTGGATTTAATGGTATGGAACGAGAAAAGGGAATCAATAGTAACTCATATGCGACCAAATATCGCATATTCGACCCACGTCTTGGGCGTTGGTTTAGTTTAGACCCATTGGCACACGTTCAGCCTTACCTTAGCCCGTTTCAAAGTATGGCAAACAACCCTGTTCAGTTTGCAGACCCAACAGGTGCTATTCAGGATGGATGGCGTAACGCTGAAGGTGATATTATTTATAATGATGTTGATGGGACAGCTGGTTCTATGATAGTATACGACCATAGCCTATATTTTTGGGTAGGAGACGAAAACTATATAAGTCCGAATCTTGACGCTAATGAAAATTATAAATTTCGTCAGGAGCGGCTCAATTTCTTTATAGAAACAAACAGACCATTTAACAGAGAAATCGAAAATGATTGGTATAACACATGGCCTACACCTTTACGGAATACCACGGCCAATAGAGGCTATCCAAGTGCCCATCATATGATAATGCCAAACAGGTCTGAAGAAGGCAGCGCTGACCACCTGGTTTCGTATCCAACCAGTATACCCGGGTTAGTAAATGCTGGTTCATGTGGTTCCGATATTTGTTATATTTGGGGACCACTGAGAGCAGATATCCTTGACGAGGCGAATGCCAAGCAATTTCAATGGGATGTCTTAATGTCGATATGGAATGACCCTAGATATGGTTCTGAGGCTTTTTCTTATCTGGGCGACTGGGACAACATAACTTTAGGTGCGGAGAAATTTGGACTCGATGGAGCTTTCAGAAGTCCCACTTGGTCCATGAATCATACCAACATTAAGTTCCTTGCTCAAGTTGATGCTTCTGGGGAAGTTCATTTTAGATTTAAATTGTATGACATTTTAGATTTAAAGCCTGAATCCAACAGAAGCATTGGTTACAATATTGTGACCGGTGTATTGGGTGGTGTATATCACGGGATGTTAGACGGTAATTATAATCTTCAAACAAGAGCAGCATTTAACTTCACAGCAAAACCTATATTAGTAATATCACAAGAATGATACGTTGGATTTTTATTTACGGAGTAGTTGCAGTTTTCTTGACTAGTTGTGAATTCAATGGGTATTATACACATACCAAAGATCACGATTTATATAGATTACCACTCATCGAGCCGTATGAATTGGTCAATACACAACCGGGTACAATGCCATGGGCGTTGAGAATGTATGAAACAAGACGAATGTTAGACATACGAGTAGACTCGATTATTATCATTGAAGACTCAATTATTATTATCAAAGAATTGTGTAATATCTATGACAACCGTGGTCCAATGCACGAGGATTATGTATACGTACTTCATGGTGGGCGAATTACTAAATCAACGACGGATGCATTTAGTTTCAGTGTAAAAAATATTAACTCAACGACCCACGTGCATTTAGTTGACCCAACAGCAGTTTTTAAGAAATATAAAAACCAACCAAGTCGAAAGAACCTATTTAAAACCGAATTATTCCAACACGAGTTATGAGTATTAAAGGCCCAGAACGATTAATTGAGTTAATATTGAATAGTTAACATGAGAAAAGTAGCAAGCACAGCATGGAATCTGATTAATACGATAACTTTAAAGTTGTGCGGTTTTCTAATGTGTAGTATTTGGGCAATGGTATCAGCCCAAACCACTGTAAACGGCGGCCAACTCACTGGAAAATTAAGTGCGTCTGGTTCGCCTTATTTGATAACTTCAACCATTGAAGTCCCAACCGGTAAAACATTAACCATTGAACCTGGTGTGGAACTGTTGTTCAACGATAGCTGCAATCTTCATGTCTATGGTTCTATTCAGGCCCAAGGAACTAAAACAGAGCCCATACGGTTTTCAGCCAGAGACACCAATTACGGTTGGAAGGGCATTCACCTATTTGAAAATGCAGAGAACGCAGACAGTAACCTTTTTGAACACTGTGAATTCTCCTACACACATCAAATTACCCAAGATATTTGGAAGGACTACGGCGCTTTATTCCTGGATTCAGTAACCAACGTTAGGGTTTCGAATTGCACATTTAATAAGAATACAGCCTATTATGCTGCTGCAATTAGGGCATTGTTCAGTGATTTAAAAATCAGTAATTGTCAATTCCAGAATAATACTGCTTTAGATACCAACAGTAAATTGGAAAAAAACGGTAATGGGCCAGTGGGAAGTTGTATCATGTCTCACGAATCCAAGTTACACATTACAGAGTCATTTTTTGAGAACAACAAAACGATTGCGCCTAACTATCCGGAGGACAGATCTCGATTGGTCAGGATACAAGCAATGATATTTATTCTTGGAAACAAGGTGAGTATCAATAATTGTCATTTTTACAACAACTATACCGAAAATGAGGGATTGATAACTTACCAAGGCACCCAATGGGATAAGGTAAGACACGATACAGTAAGCTTTAGGGGTTGTGACTTCCGTAATAATTCGACATCAGATGGTTATATCTTAGAACTTAATGGTGAGTCGCAAAAGTACACACGCTTTATATTAAAGAATTGCCGATTGGAGAACAATTATTCCTTAAACAAAGGCAAAGGCACGGTAGTTCTTTGTTATAATCGCCATTTAGGTTCTAACAGAGTATCCATTGAAAACTGCACTCTCTTTAACAATGACTTAAGGACAGGAATAATCAGTCATGAGGGATCATTTTTAAATATAATTAATACAACAATCCAAGGACAACAAGGTGCTGCCTTTGAGGTAGATCGGAATGCTGAGACCAATGTCAAGAATTGTATTATTACTAACAATTGGCTTGGAGTAGTGTCATATTTTAATTCTGAGCTTGATCTGTATAACTCAGTTATAGCATATAATGGGAGGATTGACACTTCAGTTCCATACCCAATTTTATATCCTACTGGGAAAGCATTTGCCATGAGTGGTGGAGTGGTTGTTGATCACCGGGGTAAAATTAATCTCTATAACTCAATTGTTACGGATAACAGAGGGCACCTCGGTCATATGGCCAATATGTTTGGTTATGACAATCGAACCATATTTCCTGGTGAAGTTTATAACACAATATTAGAAGGAGGTATAGACTCAACATATCGTCAAGCTTTGAATGACCCATGGTTTAAAACGGGTAACATGCCTTTTGAGAAGATTGTGGCACTTGATAGTATGAAATTTGATTTTATCAACCCACCCAAGGGCGTCGGCGTCGATTATGCTTCAACAGATCTGGATTTTAGAATTAAAGAAGATTGTGATTCATTGAGCCCTGTGTTTAACAAGGGAACTAATGTAATTCCGGGTAAACTGTCCTGGCAATGGATTCCGAAAACCGATGCTCAAGGGAGAACAAGAGTCTTATGTGGTCAAATGGATATTGGTCCCTACGAAGCAAAAGGCCCTAAAGGCTATACGTATCTTGAGCGCCCCTGGGAAGATGACACCTTGTGTTCTGATAAACTCCATTTTTTTAGCCCTTCAGTTTGTGGTTACGATGTAGATTATACCTGGCAAACCAGTGCAGATGGGAGCAGCTGGACTGATTTACCTATAACGGCTTTTGAAGAGAACCGGCTGTTAAAACCAACAGAGCAAACCTACCGTTTGATCACAACACAACAGGATTGTAACGTGTTAGATACATTTGGTCCAGCCCAATTGACCATTTACGAAGCACCAAAACCAGACTTGGGCAATGATACATTACTACACAAAAACGAAACACTCTGGTTAAGTCCAGGAGAAGGTTTTGATACCTATAGATGGAACATTACTGGGACACAAGATACTGCTCATCGATTTGTTGATGGGGGACGATTTAGTGTCTTGAAAAGCCGTGTTTTCTGGGTAGAAGTAACTGCTACAAATGGTTGTATTGCACGAGATTCAATCACCATTCAGTTTAAGGACTGGAATAGTTCCTTAGAAGACATCGCAACCAAAGGCATCGTGATTTACCCAAACCCAACTTCGGATAAATTGTACATCAATCTACCTGACCATTGGCAAGATGAAATGATAGTTAGAGTAGTTGACCAACTCGGCAAGTTCAACTGTCAACAGTCCTTGTCTGCCGAAGCTACAGCGAAGACAGAGATCGATTTATCTCATTTACCTCCCGGTGTTTACACATTGCAGTTAGAAATCAATGGGGAGCTTTTGAGTAAGAAGTTTATTAAGAATTAAACCTTTACACTTTTTGAGGCCAAAAAGTGGCAACCCGCTGATTGTTTAGAGGGTGCGAAGGATTGAAGAAAAATACGTTAGGAACTGCGGATGGTCAGATGGCCTATGAGATTTTTCATTGAATTCAACGCACAGGGTTGAGCCATGGGTAGGGCTAAGCGATCAGCAAAGCATCGTTCATAGAACGAGCGGCTCTGATTGCGGGGAAAAAGCCTGAAGGTAGAATTCCAGAAAAAGGTCATCAGCCTTGACTTTTGGTTCTTTTCGTGCAAGGAAAAGAACAGGTGAAATATGGTCACAAAAGAGCGTGTGGTTACAAGGCGTTTTGAGTCCTAAACCCAGAATAATTGTAGACTAAACCAAAAGGAAGTATCCCATAATAAACCACCAAAAAAATCCCCCAATGTTCACACATCAGGGGCATTTGCATAAAGAGTATAAAAGATATTTAGTTATCTCAATTAGCTGTTGCTCACTATTCAACAATAAGTTTCTTTCCCACGTATCTTCCTTGACTCGTAACCTGAACAATATAGGTTCCTTTTGCCAGACCTTCAGTAGATAAGGTAACTGAGCCGCCGTTCATGTTCATTTGGCGCTCGTGCACCAATTCACCGGTAATCGTCAAAATGTTGATGTCCACAGTTCCATTTGGGTCGAAGTCGTTGTCACCTTCTGCTACAAGATGAATTGTTACACCATCTGCGGTAGGGTTCGGCTGCATGTCCATTAACATGTCATCGCCTTGCATTCGGTGTTCTGATTTCTCCACACGCTTAAATTCCTTAACAACAGTCGCGCCTTCACTACTATCTGTGAGCATCATCACACGTACATGTGCTCTTCCATTTTTAATTCCTTCAGCTTTAAGCAAACTATCCAGATCTATTTTTAACCGCTCAATCTGAACATTGTGTTCCTCCAGCAAGGTCTCGACATCCTCAATTTCGATCTGTGCATCCTCAATTTCCAACCGCATCTTATTCATGTCTAGGTCTTTCAGTTCTGTGATATTGTAATGAATTACTTCTTCCATTTTGCCCAGTTCTTCTTGTAGGGAGTCCAGGTCAATGTCGACATCTTCGAGGTGACGGATGATCACCTTATTGTGCTCCTCAACATCAGGCATTTCTACGTCCATCGTCGACATATATGCGTCCATATCTTCTTTGGAATCAAATGTGGTGTCAAGTTCCCAGGTTTTCCCATTGTCAATTTTGATGGTTTTAATTCGGTAGGTGTCTTTGGTCTTGTTTTGAGCAAATACCATGGTGGAAACACCAACAAGTAAAAACAGTAACGAGGTAATTTTCCTTTGCATGTTCATATCAGATTTTTTTGTTTCCTCAAAGGAAGTTAACCCTTAACTGCACTTGTATTAATGAACTTATAATGAATGTTAATGGAGTGTTAATGTTTCATTTGGCTTCGTTTCTACTTCTATTTTTGAAGGAGTGAAGCGAAGTAATAAGGCACTCATCATCGCCATTATCCTTTCCTTATGCGGATTGGTGTGGATTCAAACGCAACTGATCGTGCAGGCGTATTCACGCTACGAAGAGAGCTTCGATCGAAACGTTCAGGTTGCTATGCAGAATGTGGTCAACCGCTTATTGGCTGAAAATATAGAGAGTAGTCTTGGTGATGATCTACCTGAACCACAAATCCCAGACCTGGATACCGGTCACCTCATTGTTCAGGTACGTCAGGAAATGGATGATCTTCAGGAAGACATGGTGAGCCTGCAAGCCGATTTGCAACGACTCAAAAAAGACATCAAAAAAGACATAGATGAAATCTTCTACACCGAACAACGTAAATGGGTAATTAATCCCAGAGGTGAAGATGTAACCGTCCATATTAAAGCATTTAATGACTCGCTGCTAAAAGGCAATGTTGGAATGGCCAGTACCATAATTTACGAGATACTCGGCGATATTGACAATGAGGATTGCTGCAATTGGATCGATTGTTACGACTTTGATGTCAGTATTGCAGAACAGCTCACGGAATTGGAATTGCCCAATTCGTTTGAGTACGCAGTCACCGATGGCGCCGGCGCGTTTATTAAATCATCGGATGGGTTTAAGAACTCAGGGAAAATATATGAAAAAGACCTTTTCCCCGGTCGAAAAATAACCGACACTGGTTCGCTCCTGTTGAAGGTAGACAGTAGGAATTTTTCCATCTTTTCTAAGCTTCTAACTTCGATAATTTCATCTGCAGCCTTAATTATGCTGGCATCCGGACTATTTATCTACTTGTTTGGGTTGTACCGCAGACAAAAAGAAGTTTCTGAAGCGCGGGACGATTTCATCAATAGCATGTCACACGAGTTAAAAACGCCTCTGGCTACCATTGCACTATCTCTGGAAAACATGGACGTTCAAAATGAAAGGAACAGCAATTATGCGGCGATTATCAAAGAGGAGAATGTGCGCATGCAGCACTACGTCGATAATATTCTTCAACTTGCCCGATTAGATAAGACGGAATTTGAAATCAAACCGTACAAGGTCGATATATGTACATTGATTCGGGAAGTTGTGGAGAAGGAAAAACTAAATGCTGAAGAAAAGAACGGCGTCATTTTGTGTAACCTTCCAGAGAGTTTAACTGTCAATCTGGATGTCATGCATATGCGCAATGTTTTGCACAACCTCATTGATAACGCTCTAAAATACAACGACCGGAAACCACTAATTGAAGTAGATCTCGTCAAAAAGGGTTCTCTTGTCAGAATATCAATTGCGGATAACGGAAGAGGCATATCGAAAGAGCATCAACAAAAAATCTTTGACAAGTTCTATCGCGTAAGTAAAGGCAATCTCTACTCTGTAAAAGGCACGGGAATAGGCTTGAGCTATGCCAAACAGGTGGTGGAATTACACAACGGGAAAATAGAAGTGAAGAGCACCATGAACGAAGGAAGCACGTTTATCATTAGCCTGCCTTTTGAGTGAGAAATACAACATATTGCTGGTAGAAGACGACCCGAATTTTGGACTGGTGTTGTGCGATTATCTCAAAATGAACAGCTACAATGTTGATCTCGCCACCAATGGTAAAATTGGCTATAATTTGTTCCGAAACAACGACTACGACCTGTGCATTTTAGATGTTATGATGCCCGAAATGGATGGATTTACACTTGCACAAGAAATGGTAAACCACGGTTCAGATATCCCTTTTTTCTTCCTTACTGCAAAGTCGCTCAAAGAAGATGTCATACAAGGGTACAAGCTGGGTGCGAAAGACTTCTTGCACAAACCGTTTGATCCGGAGATATTAATCCTCAAGATAAAGGCCATACTAGATTCAAAAACGGAACCTGTTAAACCCGTTGAAGACAACTACACATTTCTGAATTATTCGCTTGATGTTAATCTGCGAAAACTGGAAGGCAATAACATAGAGAAGCAGTTGTCGCCTCGTGAATGTCAACTATTAACCTACCTGATTCAGAACAAAAACAAACTGGTTAAACGTGATCAGGTACTCGACAATATCTGGAAAGAGAACACATACTTTACGGCCCGAAGTATGGATGTTTACATCAATAAACTACGTAAACACTTTAAATCAGATGAACGAATTACCCTGGAAAATCTTCGGGGAGAAGGTTTTGTTTTTGCGCTAAAAGGCGAAGTGGTTTCCTAAGCCTTTACCATGCGCTCACCGGTCGCCAATGCCGCACTGGTCATTATATCCAGATTGCCTGCATATTCAGGTAAATAGTGGCCTGCACCAATCACCTGGAGGAGAACCGACGTTTTCAATCCGCTTACATGACCCACACCTTCAATAAAAACAGGTTGGTCTTCTGGTATTTCTTCAAACTGCACCTCCTGATGAAGCGAGTAACCCGGAACATATTTCTGTACTTCGGCAACCATATCATGGATACTTTGTCGGATGGCTTCCTGATCACCATTTTCGCTCAACGTGAATACGGTGTCGCGCATAACCAAAGGCGGCTCCGCCGGATTCAAAATAATAATTGCCTTGCCCCGCGTTGCTCCACCTAC
>DIYD01000098.1 GCA_002428905.1 Bacteroidetes bacterium UBA6063
GATACGTACCCGCCGTGATTATTGACTTATACAGGTCATCGACTTTCTGAGCAATCTCTGGAGTTGAGCCAGAAGTGATCTTCTGAATTTTGGTCAGGGTATTTACCTTGTCACCCGGATTGATTCGTTCCGGAGAGTATCCACAGAAGAAATCCTTGTTAAACGTTAATCCGCTTCCTTTTTCGAGTTCTGGAACACATATTTCCTCCGTGCAACCTGGGAATGTTGTAGATTCATAGATTACAATATCGTTGGGTTTTAAAAATGCAGATATTGCCTGTGAAGATTTGATCAATGGATTCAGATCGGGTTTTTTGAATTCATCAATTGGGGTAGGAACCGTTACGATGTAAATGGTACTATCCGCAATTGCTTCCACCTCGGATGAGCAAAAGAGACCGTTGGCTTCGTTGTTTTCATTTTTCAACACCGATACCAGATCATTTTCATCAATTTCCAGGGTGTGATCTTTACCTCCTTGGAGCTCTTTAACCCGTTCTTCGCTAATGTCATAACCCACTACGGCGTATTTCTTAGCAAATTCTACGGCAAGTGGTAGACCAACATAACCCAGACCAACTATGGTGATTTTTGAGTTTTTCAATTTTCTATATTAATAGCTTGTCGTTTAGGACTTTACACAGCTTCGCCACCTCAGTCACACTGAGTTTTGTAAGCTTCGCAAATTTAGACCCATATAAGTGCATTTAAAAACGTATCAAGAGATTTTTGTCCAGAAGAAATCCCCTGCATAATTCTCTGATAGTTAGTGATTTAAAAATAAAAAAGTCGACTTATTTCTAAGCCGACTTCTTCATTGATATCTTAATTGGAATAGATTGATCTACTCAACACCATGCATAAGTTTTTTAATCGGTTTATTCAGTATAGCAATCAATACGGCGATTGCGATCAATACGAAACCAATATTTGTAAAAACGGAGATGTATTTGTCTAGTCCTTCTGCGGCACTTAATGCCTCTCCAGAGTCGCCATGACCACCGGTAAGCGTTGCAATTTTACCGCCTACGTAATTCGCGATGGCAAAGCTTAGGAACCAGGCGCCCATAGCTGTACCTGCAATATTCTTTGGAGATAATTTCGTCACCATGGAAAGGCCAATTGGAGAGAGGAATAACTCACCTGTGGTGTGCAACAAGTAAAGAATAACTAACGTTACCAAAGGAACCTGATACGCTTCATTTACGAACTGCAAGCCAACCTGAGTCACAAGGAACCCCAGACCTAATTGCAAAATACCAAAGGCAAACTTCATTGGAATACTGGGGTTCTTGCCAATCTTACTCAGTTTTACCCACATCACAGAGAATATAGATCCAAAGATGATAATGAAGGCCGGGTTAAAGAACTGTGTCATCGAGGCCGGCATTACCGTGCCAAATATCGCTCTGTTCACATTTCGATCGGCGAACAGCGTTAAGGAAGTTCCAGCTTGCTCGAAACAAGCCCAGAACGAAATATTGATAACCATAAAGATCACCAGGGCAATCATTCGATCTTTCCACATCTTCACGTTCTCTTTGGCGTCTTCTCGCGCTCCAGCTGATATCATGGAGTAAGAGATAAACAAAAACAAGCCGAGTAAGATGTAATCCATCCAGCTGTTATGCTGAATTAAGAAGTAACACAAAGGAATCAAGGCCAGTGAACCAACGGTAATCACCTGAACCATATTGAATGGTCCTAATACCTTTTTCTTGCCCTCCGCAGTGACATTAAGGCCTGGAGCAGCAGCATAGTTCTTTCTTCCTGACCAGAAGATCAGAAGCCCGGTTAACATACCGATACCAGCGAGACCAAAACCATACTTAAAGCCCATGGTTTCTCCAACACCAGCAACTACCGTGGTAGCAAGCAGTGCACCAATGTTAATACCTATATAAAAAATGGTAAAACCAGAGTCTCTTCGAGGATCGCCATCCTTGTAAAGCTTTCCAACAATAGTTGAAATGTTTGCTTTAAAGTAACCATTCCCCACAATTAAGGCACCCATACCAATAAGGAGCATGTGTTCATTGCCTCCCAATATGATGAATTCACCTATTGCCATAAGGATGGCTCCAAGCATTACTGCATAACGGTAACCAAGGAAACGGTCTGCAAGTTTACCTCCTAGGATGGGAGCGGCATAAACCAAGCCGGTGTAGGCACCGTAGATCAAGGCTGCATCTGCATCCCCTTTCATTAGAGATTTTACTAAGTACAAGGTAAGCAGCACGCGCATACCGTAATAACAGAAACGTTCCCACATTTCTGAAAAGAAGAGGGTCATCAACCCTTTTGGATGTCCGTTGAATCCAGCTTGGGAATTCTGATCATCTATGATTACTTCTTCGCTCATAAATTCTTTATTAATTTTTGGTAAAAATATATTTTTTAGTTGGATTACAAATTCTCAAGGATAAACTCTGTCATCCGGTTGAATAGATGTAATCGCGTGTTACCACCGTATATACCATGGTTCCGATTTGGGTAGTATTCCGAATCAAACGGAATGTTCAAATTCACCATTTTCTTTACCATTTCTGCAGAGTTCTGGAAATGAACATTATCGTCTGCCGTACCATGTATGATAAGGTATTTGCCTTTAAGTTTATCTACGTGATTGATTGGTGAATTGTCGTCATAACCACTTGCGTTTTCCTGCGGTGTACGCATGTATCTTTCTGTATAGATGTTGTCGTAGTACCGCCAGTTGGTAACAGGAGCAACTGCTATAGCGGTCTTAAATACATCGGCACCTTTGGTAAGGCACAAACTGCTCATATATCCACCATAACTCCACCCCCAAATACCAATTCTTGAGGCATCAATGTAAGGCAATTTGCCATAGTACTTCGCCGCCGCGATCTGGTCTTCGGTCTCGTATTTTCCAAGCTGTAGGTACGTCATTTTCTTAAATTCTGCTCCTCGTGCTCCAGTACCGCGGTTGTCTACACATGCAATCACGTATCCGTGTTCATTGGCCAGCATTTGGTGCCAAAAGTAATTACTCCACAACCAGTGATCCTGCACCTGTTGTGAGCCAGGTCCACCATATACAAACATCAAAAGTGGGTATTTCTTAGTTGCATCGAAGTTGGCCGGTTTAATGGTATACGAATTCAGGCTTACACCATTGGGTAAATCGATGTTTTCGAACTTAAGCGGACCAAGTTTAAAACCTTTAAGTGTTTCCTTAAACTTTGTATTGTCTTCCAATGTTCTCACCAATTCGCCTTTGTTATTCCGAATCGTATAAACATGTGGTGTATTGGCCGAATTGTAGGTATGTAAATACGTGGAGAAATCGTTGCTAAAGGCAGCACTGTGGGTGCCTGCGGCCTTTGACAACTGCATTTTATTCTTACCATCTATATCGATGGAATAAATATGCCTTTCCATGGAAGACACCTCGGTTGACGTGTAATATACCTTCTGGTTCTTTTCATCCACACCCAGAAGGTTCTCTACCTCCCAATCTCCTCTTGTAATCTCAAATACACGTGGGCCTTCAACTTTATGAAGATATAGATGCCAGAACCCACTTCGCTCGCTCTTGATAACGAAGTGCTGTTTGTCATTCAGGAAGATGATGTCATCGGTTATATCTACGTAGTATTTGCTTGTTTCTTCCAGGCTTACGGAAACCTCACGCGTTTTGGCGTCTACCATAAGCAGTTCCCATCGATTTTGGTGCCGGTTCAAACGCTGTACACTCAAAGTATTTGGGTCCTTGGTCCATTTGATTCTTGGAATATACTGGTCATTTTCCGAACCAATTTCAATCTTTTTTCCTTTGTTTTTGAGGTTGGTGATGTACACGTCCACCACAGAATTATCTTCACCTGCTTTGGGGTATTTGAATTTACTGTGATACGGGTAAAGCTTTCCGTAAATCTCCATATCCCACTGCTTTACGTTGCTTTCATCAAAACGGTAGTAAGCGATTTTTGTACCATCTGCATTCCATTCAAATCCTCGGCTCATCGAGAATTCTTCTTCATACACCCAGTCTACAGCCCCGTTGATTATGGAATTAAAAGCACCATCTTTTGTAAGTTGTTTGGTCTTAGACTTAACCAGGTCCTTAACGTACAGATTGTTTTCATATACATAAGCAACCTTATCAGCTTGTGGGTTAAACGTTGCATACATGACCTTGTTGTCTGCAACCTGGCTCAGCTTGTTGGTAGCACGATCCCATACATAAAAGATGGAGCGTGAAGAATGTCTGTAAATCGGTTGGGTAGCTACTGGAATTAGTGCTTTCTGTTCATCGCTGCTTAGGGTAAATGAACCAAATGCAAAGGACCCCATGTTATTTGCCGAAGCGATGGCCTTGCCATCAATTAATACACCTGTTTTCTCACCAGTGGCATAAGCGTATTGCACTACTTGTGTATTACCTCCATCACCGCGTTCAATCTTGCAATAGGTTGCGCCATCATTCAAGTTTATAAAACCACTAATCATAGAGGGGAAAAAGGATCCCTTTTTCCAGATGTCTTCCAGGGTTACGGATTTTTGTGCATAGGCCGATGAGACCACAACGAATAAAACCGAAAGGATTCCAGATAGCTTTTTCATTAAATTAAATTTTGTGTTCAATAATACGTATTTTGACCCGCGATAATAAGGTTTTCGATAACTATCTATAAATAATATGTGAACGTGGATTTGGTCGACGAAATAAGGGAAATATTAGGCGCAGACGCCGTTTCAATATCGCCGGAGGACCTGGATCGATATGGGCGTGACAACACGGAAGACTTTGTTTTTTACCCACAGGTTGTTGTTAAACCAGAAACAGTTGAAGCCATTAGTAGTCTGCTTTCCTGGTGCAACGAACATCGTATTCCAGTAACCGCTAGAGGTGCAGGCACAGGATTAAGTGGGGCAAGTTTGCCCATTCATGGCGGTGTCTTATTATCGATGGAGAAGTTCAATAAGATTCTTAGCATCGATGTGCAAAATATGCAGGCTACTGTAGAACCTGGTGTGATCAACGACATATTTAGGGATGAAGTGGAATCGCACGGCTTATTTTATCCGCCTGATCCTGCGAGTAAAGGGTCGTGTTTCCTGGGTGGAAACATCGCACATAATAGTGGCGGTCCCAAAGCAGTGAAGTACGGGGTTACAAAGGACTACGTACTGAATCTTGAGGTTGTTCTACCCAATGGAGAAATCATTTGGACAGGTGCCGATACCGTAAAGAATTCCACAGGGTATAATCTTACACAGTTAATGGTTGGTAGTGAAGGTACATTGGGTATTGTTACCAAAATTGTCTTTCGTCTCATTGCCAAACCGAAACATAGTCTGTTGTTATGGGCAAATGTCGCACAAGCTACAGATGCCTGTAAAGCAGTTTCGAAAATCATGCAGTCAGGCGTTGTACCATCGGGTATGGAACTCATGGAACGAAAAGGAATAGACCTGTCGTGCAACCAATTATCCCTAACCAACCCGCTCACGAATGGGTCTAATGCAGCCTTGCTCATTGAAGTTGATGGAAATAATATGGATCAATTGTATGACGATTGTGCTTCCATTGGAGAAGACCTCGCTCAGTTTGGGATTGAAGAGGTCCTTTTTGCCGATTCTGCCGAGCAGAAAGAGAACTGGTGGAAAATCCGACGAAGTATTGGAGAGGTAGTCAAGAATCACTCGGTATACAAGGAAGAAGATACGGTGGTTAAACGCAGTCACCTGGCCGATTTAATGGCGGGAGTAAAAGAGATTGGAGCGCGTTACGGGTTTGAGTCGGTGTGCTATGGCCACGCGGGTGACGGCAACTTACATGTCAACATCTTAAAGAATGAACTAACCGATGAAGAGTGGGAGGGAGCGCATTTGGAAAACGGCATTCGAGAGATATTCCGCTTGTGTAAGTCATTAGGTGGTACGATCAGTGGGGAACATGGTATTGGCTATGTTCAACGGAAATACATGAACGAGATGTTTAGCGACTTCCACCTCAACCTGATGAAAGAAATTAAGAAAGCATTCGACCCAAATGGGATCATGAACCCTGGGAAGATATTTGAATAGATTAACTTTGAATTAATGGAAAACTTGCAACGAACCTTAGAGCTTAAAGTAGAGTTAGATAAGCTAAGACCGCTGTCTGAGAACGACCAGAAAAGGGTAATGGATAAGTTGCGGTTGGACTGGAATTTCCATTCAAGCCATATAGAAGGGAATTCACTTACATTCGGCGAGACAAAAGCTTTGTTATTACATGGAATAACGGCACAGGGTAAACCACTTAGAGACCATTTCGAAATCCAGGGGCATAATGATGCTATAAATTGGGTGCTGGATTTGGTTAAGGGTGAACATCATCTTTCCGAGAAATTCATCAGAGAACTACATAAGTTAATTCTTAAAGAACCTTATGAGGAGAAAATCCTGAACGACGATGGAATACCATCCATAAGAAAAGTCTCGGTTGGGGAGTATAAGAAATCTGCGAACCATGTGACTACTTCCACAGGGGAGATACTACGTTTTTCAACGCCAGAAGAGACTCCTGGAAAAATGACGGACTTGTTGAATTGGTTCAATGATAAGGTTTCGCAAGACGAGGTCAATCCTGTGTTACTTGCCGTTGAGTTTCATCATCGTTTCATCCTGGTACATCCGTTTGATGATGGTAATGGTAGAACCGTAAGGATACTTATGAACTTTATTCTTATGATGTTCGATTATCCACCTGCAGTTATTAAAACTGAACGCAAAGAAGAATATCTAAGAACTTTGCGTATTGCAGATGGAGGAGATGTCGAGCCTTTTGCTGACTTCGTCGCTGAAAATGTGAACAGAAGTTTAAAAATCATGATTGCCGGAGCAAAAGGGGAGAATATTGAAGAAGAAGACGACTTGGACAAGGAGCTAGCCATTCTTGAGCAAAGAGTTAAGGCTGTAGGTAGACCGATTCAAGTCATTAGGTCTGGGGATACCATGCTTTTGTTTACAAAGCACATTTTGACACCATTAGTTTCCAGGTTTGGCAAGAAATGTGACAAGTTAAAACACCTGTATTCGTCAACAAGGTTCAATATAAGTTTTAGAAGAGAATATAGTGATCATCAAGTTATCATAGAGCCGTTTAATTATGATGACAGTGTATTCTTAGAAAATCAGATAGGGGATTACTACGATAGTTGGTTTGAAAATCAAATAGACATTACCTACTCATATGGTGTTCTTCTTAAGGAGAATGTTGATGTTTCTAATGTTAAAAGTCAGATTCACTTGAAATTATTGACTAAGCGAATTGAAATTCACACGTCTGATAAATTGGAAACGGTTTCTAAACTCTATGATGAACAGCTAGTAAATCGGGAGATTGACCGACTGGTAAATCACGAAATTAGATTGCACACAGAAATCATTGAGCAGGGCTTGAATGAGTAACTTAAAACAGTTCAAGGAGCCTGCTGTTAGTCTATGTCTTTGACTTCAACATACCCTAAAGTAAGGACTCGAACATCCAAACGAGAACAGTTCA
>DIYD01000023.1 GCA_002428905.1 Bacteroidetes bacterium UBA6063
GGTAGGAAGCTGTGCTCAGATTGGTAAAAACGTTCACTTAAGCGGTGGTGTTGGCATTGGAGGGGTATTGGAGCCTGTACAGGCCGCTCCCGTAATCATTGAAGACAACTGCTTCATTGGTTCACGTTCAATCATAGTGGAAGGTGTTCATGTAGAAACCGAAGCCGTAATCGGTGCTGGTGTAACCTTAACTATGTCTACAAAGATCATTGATGTGAGTGGTGATGAACCTAAAGAATACCGTGGCCGTGTTCCTGCACGCTCAGTGGTAATTCCGGGTATGGTAACCAAGAACTTCCCCGCAGGTGACTACCAGGTGCCGGTGGCTTTGATCATTGGTCAACGAAAGGAAAGTACAGATAAGAAAACGAGTTTGAACTCAGCACTTCGTGATTTCGATGTAGCGGTTTAATCTAAAACAAGATATTACATCAAGCCTCAACAAAACGTTGGGGCTTTTTTGTTCCTTGAATATACTAATTTTGGTCATGCGCTTGTTTAACCAAATTTACTGTGTGATCTTCGGCTTCTTCACATACAACAACTTATCAGATGTCATTCCTTCATTCAACGTTATCTGGCCACTGATTATTCTGGTTTTACTCTATATAATTCTGAATTCGGCTAACATAATTTGGGCATTTGAAATTCAATTGGCCATACCGCATAAATGGTTAAAAATCATACTTCTTTCTTCTTTGCTACTTTTTGCATTTTGGCAATTTATTACCACTCCAATAAACCCTCACACTCCATGGACATTCATCTACGGGATTGATTGGACGTCTTCAACTTATTTCTATGGGTTATTTATACCCATGTATATTAACGTTCTCAGGCTGGCATATAGGTCTGATCCAAATGTTAATAGAGAAGAAGAACCCTTAGACTCAGAACTATAATTTTATAAAGATCACCCGCGTTATATACGTACTATGAAACTAACAATAGTAATTTCCGCAGCTATAACATTGGTACTCTTTATTCTAGGATCCACTTTTAAGGTGCTACACTGGTATGGTGCAGACAGGATGCTATTAAGCGCATCTGTAATCGCAATATTGGTTTTTATTCCAAGTACAGCCATTGTCATCTATCGCGACTGGACTAAGGAACCTGCATGAGTTTAGGTGTATTACTATTCCTTTTCGTCTTGTTCACTGTAGTGTTCGCATACAAAAAATATACACGCACTCAACAGACAGAAGAGGGCGATGATTCTGTATTGGATGATGGCATTTGAGCCTATCTTTGCGGCATGCGAATAGGGTTTGATGCGAAGCGGTATTTTCACAACAAAACTGGATTAGGCAATTACTCCAGGGCACTGATTAATGGTTTTGCTCAGCATCATTCCGAACATGAATACGTACTCTTTTCGCCCGCCACTTCGGATCAGCAGGTACCATCAAATGTAAAAGTGGTTACCAAACCAAACATCTCCTGTCTCTGGAGACAGTACGGTTTATCGAATGCCCTTGGTAAGCACAACATACAGGTATACCATGGATTAAGTGCAGAACTACCCTACATCCGACCGATTAAAACCCGGCAGGTAGTTACGATTCACGACCTGATTTTTATGCACTACCCACAGTATTATAAGATGGTAGACCGTATAATCTATGCGCACAAAACCGGTAATGCCTTGCAGCATGCTGATCGCATTATAGCTTCCAGCGAACAAACCAAGCGCGATCTTGAAAAACTAATGGAAAAACGACCACGGCCTATTGATGTGATTTATCAAGACTGTAATCCAATTTTCTATAACCGTACCGAAAGCACCAAACTGGATGCTTTTCGCACAGAAAAGGACTTACCTCAACAATTTGTATTGATGGTAAGCAAGTTCGAAAAACGAAAGAATCATATACGTGTGCTTGAAGCATACATGAAGTCTAAGGTTGACTATCCGTTGATCTTAGTAGGTCGAACTGGTGACACCTACACTGAAGTAAGGCAATTCATTGCCACGAACAATCTGGATGGAACGGTACGTGTCTATACGAATGCCACAACCACCGAGCTCTCGATGTTCTATCAACTTGCAACCACATCCTTGTTTCCAAGTGAATACGAAGGTTTCGGCATTCCGGTTTTAGAGAGTTTGGCTGCGGGCACACCTGTATTGACATCGGATCAATCCTGCATGCAGGAGATCAGTAAAGAAGCAGGTATATATGTGGATCCTTTGGACATAGATAGCATCGCCGATGGCTTGACTAAACTTAATGATCAAAGCGAAACATCTGTGATGAGTTCTGCAATCTCTTCACGGCTACCACATTTTGAGAACAAATTACTTTTGGAACAACACCTTAACCTTTACAACGAATTATTATGATAACTGTTGGTCAATATCACACCTTAACTGTTTTGCGCTCAACCAGTGTTGGACTCTTCCTCGGAAATCTCAAGGGTGATGAAATTCTGTTACCAAACAAATATGTGCCAACAGGCATCAACGTTGATGATACATTAGAAGTATTTGTTTATAAAGACTCCGAAGATCGACCTATTGCCACCACATTGACACCAAA
>DIYD01000263.1 GCA_002428905.1 Bacteroidetes bacterium UBA6063
AAAGCCCCGGCGTAGGTCATAGATATACTTTTTCATTGCATGTACCGTATTTAGAGGTCGGTCTGGCACGTCCATTAATGCGCCTGTTTGATCCAGGTAACGTGTCTCCAGAACAATCTCACGCTGTTTTGATTTATACGTGGTCTCTTCCATATAATAACCGAGTCGGCCAAGCGAAAGATTGCCAACAGAATCGTGATATGTCTTTGTTACTGTTCTTCTGTCGTTCTTATACGCATAACGCTCAATGCTATACATACCACGCAACACATAGCTGGTGTCGTAATCAAATTTCCGTTCCTCCACTACATCGCCAAACTTATTATAGATGTACGAAGTTTTCGCGAATTGTTTAACTGGTTGCCACTCGTTTACGTAATACGCATAATTCGCTAATTGACCGGAATCATTATACGTGTACACAATAATTGGGGGCCAGTCTCCAAAATGGAGTTTACCGTACTTATCGTAGTACCGGTGTACTTTGTGCCGGTGAATTTCATCGTGCTCATAATGGGTCATTGCTATACCAAATATACTTTCATCAATGTTGCCTTCTCGATCAAACGGAATGGTATACTCGGTGAGTGAATCTTTATTCAGGTACTTGATTATATAGGCATTCCAGTTATTCGAACCGCGAACTTGAATATGTGTCTTTTCCAATTCGAGTTTAAGCGAATCCAGATCAATTTGTGCCGAGGACAAGGTGCCGACGGATAGCAAAAAGAGGGTAAGTAGTTTGTTCATTTTCGATAAAGATTAAGTTCGATTAATTATTGACGTTGGATGTTGCATTATCCTTCAAGTTCCAACAGTTTTTCAATCAGTTCATCCATTTGGTTGTTGAGCTGATCTACAAGCTCGGTTTGACTCTCATGTTTGGTAGAAAGGTCCATTAATTTCTGGCGATCTGAAGTTATTTCTGGTTTGACCAGGTCGGTTTCGATATGGGTTAGAATTTGTTTTTCGCGTTCAAGATCGGTTTCAAGTTTCTCAATACGCTGTTCTACCTTTCGGATCTGCTGACGCTTACGCTTGTCTTCATTCGACCTGGGATTGGTTGGTTTTTTCTCTTTTTTTACTTCAACAACTTTTTCTTCCTTCTTATCCAACTCATGTTGTTTTTTCCAGTACACATACTCATCATAGGTGCCTGGATATTCGCGTATTTGCTCGTCTTCAATCCACCAGATCTTATTGGCCACCTGCGAGACGAAATACCGGTCGTGACTTACCAGTACGAAGCTTCCTGCATACTGTTGCAAGGCCTGCACCAACACTTCAATACTCTGAATATCAAGGTGGTTCGTAGGCTCATCCAGCAGTAAAAAGTTGGCCTTTTCGATCAGTGTTTTAGCCAAAGCCACACGTGACTTCTCTCCCCCACTAAGCACTTTAATGGTCTTGAACACATCATCACCGGCAAAGAGAAAACAACCGAGAATATTTCTCAGTTCAGACTCCAATAGACCCGAACCATGTTCGGTGACTTCCTGTAAAATCTCATTCTCAAGATGCAAGGCCTGTAATTGATGCTGAGCAAAGAATGAAGTCATCACATTATGCCCTTCTTTCCGCAATCCACCAAAGGGTTCGGTATTGGCTATAATCCGAAGCAGCGTGGATTTACCCTTACCATTAGCTCCGATCAATGCTATCTTATCCTGTCGGACAATATCGCCTTCGGCATTCGTTAAGATTTTATTCTCGCCATAGTGTTTTGTGATGTCTCGTAATTCCATCACGATCTTGCCCGATTCCTTCGCAATATCAAATTTCAGGTTAACCCGAGGTCCATCGCTCTCCACCTGTTCGATCTTATCCAGCTTGTCAAGCATCTTCACCCTACTTTGCACGGCAGTAGCCTTAGACGCTTTTGCTCTAAAACGATTTATGAACTTTTCCTGGTCCTTGATAAACTGTTGCTGATTTTCGTACTGTCGCTGCTGAAGCTCATCGCGTTCCTGTTTCGCATGCAAGAAAAAATCATAGTTCCCCTCCCATACGTATAGTTTTTGATGGGTAACTTCGACAATCTTCGTCACCATTTTGTTTAGGAAAAATTTGTCGTGTGATACAACGATCACCGTACCTTGATAGTTCTGAAGATAGGATTCTAACCATTCAATAGAAGGTAAATCGAGGTGGTTGGTTGGCTCGTCAAGCATAAGCAAATCGGGTTGCTCCAGAAGCATACGTGCCAGTATGACTCGCATGCGCCATCCCCCACTAAATTCTTTGAGCGGCCGCGTCAAGTCTGCCGTTTTAAAACCAAGTCCTTCAAGTATTTCTTCGGTCAGACTCTTTGCCTGATAGCCGTTTAATCGTTCAAACTCTTCCTGCAAATGGCCCAGCCGTTCCAAGAGTTGGTCGGTTACCTCTTCCGTTTCCATCCGCTTGTAAATGTCAGCCATCTCTGCTTCCATCTTCATCGCCTCGTCGAAGGCCTGCATGGCAACTTCCACAATAGGCAGGTCCACTGCTGTCTCCGACATTTCCTGATGTAAGTAACCTATCTTAAGGCCTTTCATCATCGAGATGGTACCTTCCCGAAGCTCATACTCGCCTGTGATTAAACGCAATAAGGTGGTTTTACCCGTTCCGTTTTTACCTACCAGCCCAATGCGTTCTTTGGGCTTAATGTGCCAGTTCGCATTTTTGTAGAGGTAGTTTCCCCCAAACTCATAAGAAATATCGCTGAGTGCAATCATAGGTGATATCTAATCTTGAATATATGAAACCATTAATCCATTATGATATTTCTTCGCATCCATATAGTTAGGGAATTGAGGTATCTCGCCTTTAACCACTTCACAATAAGCCGCATACATTTGTTTCGCACAGACTTTGGGACTCATCCCTCCAGTACCTGTACAAAGGCCTGGAATTGATACAGATTTTATCCAATGGTGATTCCTGCTAGCATTTAGAATAGCCTTTGCAGCCAAATAAGCATTAATCGAGTTGGGGATGTTTGCATTTGTTGGGACTCGCATAGTTGGTGCGCAGATAATAAACGTATCTCCCGCAGTAATAATCTCTGATTCCCCAACAAGTAATTCCCTTAATGCTCGTTTTTCGATTCTCTCCTGCAACTCTCTTTGTACTTGCCAACCAAATCGCTGTGATATCTGTAAATCCAAACCTCCATCCATGAAACCAAACGAATTACCTGGACTTACAATCGCATCGGATTTTACCTCAAAAATGTCACCTTCCAAAACATTAACGGCTCCTTCAAATTCGAAGTAATGATTCCAGGCTTTGCCTAAATCGGGAGTTTTATAGTGAACAAGATTGATTTCCAAGTTAACGCCCATGGCGATCGAGATTACGCTTCATCAATTACTGCGGATAAACCTTTACGGCATAAAGCATCACAGATCGGCTGAAGCTGTTTGGCACCACCATGCATTACAGCACACTTGCCCTTGTAATGAATGATTACGGAACATTGCTCTGCCTGTTCCGGTGTGTGCTCACAATACTTAACAAGGCAATCGATAACGTGATCGAATGTATTCACATCATCGTTATAAATGACCAAAGCATAACCACCTACCAGGTCTTCGAGTACCTCGACTTCTTCTTGCTCTACTGTCTTTGTATTTAAATATATGCTCAACTTATGTGTTGGTTTCTTCCTTCTTTCCGAACAAATAAATCTTCTTTTCTTCACCACGCCAAATACGGCCAAGATTCGCCCGATGCGTGTAAAGAACCAAGATTACTGCAAAGATGCCAAAAATTTGCAAAATGGGCTCAGACATGCCATATATCAGGTAGTTCAAAACACCGAATGATAGTGTGGCGAGTATAGAACCGGCCGAAACCATGTTCGTAACCACTAATATTAATAGAAACACAGATACACA
>DIYD01000184.1 GCA_002428905.1 Bacteroidetes bacterium UBA6063
TCATCTAATACGGTATTTCGCTATCGTGTGGATCTCGGGTAGGGAAATCAAGCTCTTTTTCAAGTTCCTTTTCAATTTCAGGTGTAATTACGTGCTCAATGCCTTCTGCATCATCATGCACGTGGTCGGGTTGTAGGTGCATGTACCTGGAAATGTACAATTCCCACAATCGATGTTTTCGAACAATAGCTTTAGCTTCGATTAACCCCTCTTCGTTTACATAATAACTTCCGTTGCTCTGCTCGATCAAATCCCGTCTCTTAAGCAAGTTGATGCCCTTACGTAAGGTGGATTTTTGCATTCTGCTTTTATCGAAAAGCTCTTTAAAACTGTAGGTCTGGTCACTTGAATGGTCTGGATTATAAAACAGCTTAATGGTGTTCTCTTTGAGAATCTTTACGTTGTTGTTACGTTGTTGCAGCATCTTTTTAAGTATGCCATTTTTCTTGCCGGTAAGCGCACTTATTAATGCTATAATGGAAATAACAACCACAATCCATGGACCGGTTGGCATACCGCTATAGGTATATGAAATTGCTGCACCAAACACACCTGAAAATGCACTGAACAAAATGGCCAAAAGAGCAAGATACCCTATTTTGTTGGTCCAGAATTTGGCTGCTGCGGCCGGGGTGATAAGCAAGGCCGACATCAGTACTACACCTACCGCCTGAACGCCCATTGCAACAGTAATAACCGTTGTGATCGATAGTAGAAGCTTGAGTACGACATTCGGGTAGCCAATAGATTCACTGTAGTGTTCGTCAAACGACAGAATCGAAAATCCTCGGAAAAAGATCACCGTAATAACGGCAATAAAGGCTCCAACAATTCCGAACAATCGCACATCGTCCATGTTCATCGCAGATGCTCTGCCGAAGATGAACTGGTCCAAACCGCTTTGCGCGGCATTGCCCGAATGCTGGATGTTTGTGAGTAAGAGGATGCCAAAGCCAAAGAATACACTTAACACAAGTGCGATGGCTGTATCGCTTTTTATTTTGGATTTGTTGGTGATGTAATCCACGAGAAAAGTAGAGATCCAACTGGTAATTGTTGCACCAATTATGAGGTAAACCGGGTTTTTCTGTTGCCCGATAATAAAAGCCAAAGCGATTCCGGGAAGCACGGCATGGGAGATTACGTCACCGATAAGTGAACGTTTTCGCAACAAGGTAAACGTACCCACAAGCCCGGATACCCCGCAGAGAATGAGGCTGCCCCAAAAAACGACTTTGACGTTGGGTTCGGCAAAGGAAAAAAATGACGCTATTTCATTGAAAAAGTTCACTATTTATGGCGCATTGGGAAGTCTTTCTCTTGCAATAAATTGGCGACCTTACTTAACGTAGTCAACGTACCGCCATAGGTGTCGGTGAGGTTTTTCTGGTTGAATATTTTATCCATCGGTCCTTCCGCTACAAGTCTTGAATTGAGCAGAATTAAATGCTCAAAATAGTCTTGTGCCGTGTGTAAATCGTGATGCACGACAAGGAGGGTTTTGCCTTCATCGCGCATGGATTTGAGCAAGTTGATAATAGCTTCTTCAGTCGCAGCGTCAACACCAACAAACGGTTCGTCCATTAAATAGATGTCTGCCTGTTGAGCGATAGCACGCGCTAAAAAAACACGTTGCTGTTGTCCTCCGCTTAATTGCGAAATCTGACGTTTAACATAGGGTAACATGTGCACCTTGTCTAAGCTACTTTCAATGATTTCTTTATCCGATTTGTCTAGCCGTCTAAACAAGCCTTTCTGGCTATATCTGCCCATAGCAACCACATCCCAAACGCTGGCAGGAAAGTCCCAATCAACCGATTGTCGTTGAGGAACATAAGAAACCCGATCACGTACATCGTCTAATTCCTGGTCAAATATCTTCGAGTATCCGATATTAGGTTCAACAATTCCCATGATGGCTTTGAGCAACGTGGATTTCCCAGATCCATTGGGTCCCATAATGCCAATTATTTTGCCTGTTGGAAGGGTGAAGTCAATGTTCCAAATTGCTGGCTTTTTGTCGTATATGACAGTGAGATTGTGGGTTTCTACTGAAGGTTTCATGATTATTTAAGTGCGTTTACGATGGTTTCGACATTATAGTGAATCATACCGAGATACGACCCTTCTGGCGTTCGATCAGCACCCAGGGCATCGGAGAATAGTTCGCCTCCAATAACCACCTCGTGTCCTTTAGCAGAACATCCGTCGATAACCGATCGAAGGGCTTTTTGGGGAACAGAATTCTCCACAAATACCGCTTTTACCTCATTGTCGATGATATAGTTAACCATATCGGTTACGTCTTTCAACCCAGATTCGGATAATGTTGAAATGCCTTGCAACCCCTTAACGGTAAATTCAAAACTCGACCCAAAGTAATAAAAGGCATCGTGAGAAGTGATCAGGATACGTTTGTCTCTGGGCAAGGCCGATACCAGGGCCTTGCATTGACTTTGAATGGAGTCCGCTTCGTGTTGAAAACGTCTGGTGTTTACTCGTATTTCGGCTGCATGTGCAGGGAACCGTTCGATAAGCACCGATGACAAATGTTGTACACCTTTCGACCAAAGGTCAACGTCAAACCAAAAGTGCGGATCATAAACATCTGCATCGGCATTAATTGCTCGAATTTCAGTTTTGTCTAGTCCGTCTGAAAGGGCGATCACCGTCTTTTGTGACGACAATTTGTGCAACACATCAGACATTTTACCTTCTAGATGAAGACCGTTGTAGACAATGACGTCGGCATTTGAAAGTAATCCGATGTCACTATGTGAGGCTTTGTATAAATGAGGATCAACTCCTGGCCCCATAAGTGACGTTACATCAGCAAACGAACCACATAAATACCGGGTTACATCAGCAACAATACTGGTGGTTGCAACGACCTGAGGTTTGTCGGTTGAAGTGGTTGGTGAGTTGCATGCACCCAGTGCAATTACAAAGGCAAAAAGAAGTGCGAGGTGTTGTATTTGTCTCATGTGTAATGAACTACAAAGATAAGTTTATAGCGATAGGGAAGAGGCATCGAAAAAAGGCAAAAAAAAACAGCCGACTCGCGTCGGCTGCCTTAGATGTCGTAAAACCAATTAATCTTCGTCGTAAGAAAACTTATTGACTAAATAATAGATACAAGTTTAACGGTAAGCTGACA
>DIYD01000207.1 GCA_002428905.1 Bacteroidetes bacterium UBA6063
TCGCCACATTGTTGGCTCTAAGCCTAAAAAAAGACATCCTTCAATTGGCAATCATGTTCAAATCGGTGGCAATGTTCAAATATTCGGAAACGTATACATAGGTGATTATTGCGTAATCGGACCAGGTTGCACGATTACGTCTTCTATTCCGGCGAATAATATCGTGTACAAAAGAAGTGAGTACACCGTGCACCGAAGATCCATCCACCCAAGTGTTTTCACCCTTTAGGCTTTATGTGTACTAATCTGAACAGAGAATACGCTATTTGACGTATACTCTCGAACGTCTATTGGGTAGAACTTTGCTCTAAAGTTGCCCGGAATCTGTATCGGGGTATAAACATAATACTGGATTTGATATGAAAAATATAGTTACCTGCACCCTTCTTTTTTTGCTAAGTCAGTTGAGCCTCGCTCAGACATCCGGAAAGTTAGACACTACCTTTAACCCTGGAACAAGTGTCAACTCTGTGGTGGAGTCCATTGCCGTGCAATCGGATCAAAAAATAATCATTGGCGGTACGTTTAAGTCGTACAATGGCACCTCCATTAATGGTATTGCACGCTTGGAAGCAGATGGTAGTCTGGACACCAGTTTTAAACCAGGCACCGGAATTCAAGGACTGGTAAATGGCCAGCAATATCATGTATATGATTTAGCCATTCAATCCGACGGTAAGATCGTTGTGGTAGGCGCATTTAACAAGTTCAATGGGAATACAGCAAATGATATTGTGCGACTAAATGCGGATGGATCAATGGACACCGACTTTAAACCAGGTAGTGCCACAGGCAATGGAAACGAAGTGATCAACTGTGTTGCCCTTCAGAGTGACGGAAAAATTGTGATCGGAGGTTCGTTCAATAACTTCAATGGATTATCTGGCTCGAGCAAAACCAATAAAATCACTCGTTTGAATCCGGATGGCAGTCTTGACACATCCTTTGACGAAGGTGAAGGGGCAAATTCTTCGGTTCGGGATTTGGATATCCAGGCAGATGGTAAGATCATCCTTGTTGGAGATTTTACGTCTTACGATGGTGAAACGCACAACAGGATTGTCCGGATTAATCCGAATGGTTCGATAGATGCGAACTTTAAAACCGGAACCGGCATTGGTGGCCCATTTCCTTCTACCCGTGTAGTTGCAATTCAAACCGACGGCAAAGTCCTTATTGCCGGCAGCTTTGGTTCGTACGATGACACGGATCGAGGAAAAATTGCACGAGTAAACACCAATGGATCATTAGACGAGTCGTTTGATCCTGGTAAAGGTGCTGACCTCAACTCAATCAATGAACTTGCAATTCTGTCAAACGGGCAGGTGATTATCGGCGGTGGTTTCTACAACTACGATAAAACGTCAAGAAACTCCATCACTCGAATTCTGTCTGATGGCAGTCTAGACGGCACTTTTGACCCTGGATTTGCCTGTGACAATACTGTTGAGGCTTTAGCTGTTCAGGCAGATGGTAAGGTTCTAATTGGAGGAAATTTTACGAAATACGATGGAACGTCAAGACTCCGGCTTGCAAGAATACATAATGACGTCGGTGCTTCAGGTATCTCAGGCTTTACCTCGAAACCCAGATTAATTGTATATCCAAATCCGTCTAACGGAACGTTTCATATCAACACCGCTGTATCAGGACTTCAATATCAGGTAGTCGATGTTTTTGGTGCGGTTATTATCGATTGGTCGGATTCCGACACCCTGGACTTAAGCAACGCTCCAGCAGGATATTATTTTCTTGAAACCAATCTGGGACAGCACGTAAAGTTGCTCCTCGAATGAAACACAATTCATAAAAACTCTGGAAGTTCTCGCTTATTTCAATAGATTTACGAAGTGAGATTTTTCCGAATTTTGCTGAACCGCTGGTTTCTGCTAATCTTTATTGGCACAACGTCCATTTGCTGCCATGCTGCAACTGAAAACAGAGACTCCGCTCACATCGAAGAGTTGGGGCAGCGATCCCTAAAAATCGTCTATTCCAATCCAGATTCGGCGTATTGGTATGCGAAACAGGCAGTAACACTGTGTGGCACATTAGACCAAGCTTCTTTACTGGGGAAAATGTACAACTACGTTGGTATATATTATGACGTGGTGGGCATCTTTGACTCTGCTTTTGCATACTATTCGCTGGCAGTAGACGATGCTAAAAGCAACGACAATCCCACTACGCTTGCAGCCGCCTATAACAATATTGGACTTCTATATTGGAACGATGCACAACTGACGGAAGCCTCTGAGTATTTCTTTGAAGCTTCTCACATTTATGACTCTTTAGGCAATCAACGAGGCCTGGCAAATACGTACAGCAATATTGCCCTCATTTTTGAAGAACAACGAAGACCTCAAGACGCGTTAAAATACACTCGAAAGGCCCTTCGAATAAGAGAGATCATACGAGATACGACTAATTTGGGTCGTTCGTATTCTAATTTGGGTATGTTGCTTGGTGAGACTGGCAAAGTAGACTCGTCGATTTACTTTCAACGCAAAGCATTGCCTTATTTCATTGCTACCAACAACAAATATGGTTTGAGTTTCTGTTACCAGAATTTTGGCACCGACTTTCATCTCGACCGTAAGTTGGATTCTGCTTTGTTTTATGCATATAAGGCGCTTGAACTCCGCAATCAAATAGGGAACAGAAAACTCATAGCAGCAAGTGAATCACTGGTAGGCAATATACTGTATACCTTAAGCGAATTTGAAGAGGCTCTTACCCACTTTACCCGGGCAGAAGCGTACTACAAGTCAATCAACAACCTGTTGGAACTTTCCAAGTTGTACAACCGTATTGCCAACTCGTATGATACGTTGGGCAATCATCAGGATGCCTTTGAAGCCATGCGCATGGGTGGCGCAATTCGTGACAGCCTCTATGCGCAAGAGAAAATTAAGGCCCTGTACGAAGCTGAGGCACGTTTTGAAACACAAGCTGCAGAAAAAGAACTTTTAAAGGCCAACAATACCGTTTTAAAGCAAGCTCAACAACGTCAGAGGCTGTGGTTTCTGGTAGTCTTAATCCTCGCCATATCGATTCTAACCATTGTGTTTATTTATGGAAGAATAAAACTGGTAAAGGCAGACAAGAAACAAGAATTGCTTGAGCAAAAGTTACAAATATCAAGAGACCTACACGACTCTGTCGGTTCTCAACTCACATACATTAACCAACGGCTTAAGACCGTGTCTATCGATCAACAAAACACTTCGACACGTGAGGATTTACTCAACTTTTCTCAAAAAGCCATTTCCGATCTTCGAAGTGCCATTTGGGGTATGAGCAAGGCTCTAACGATCGACGACCTTGCCACAAAACTTGCCGATGTTGTCGCCTCTGCCCAAAGCAATTCGCAGCGGATTTCCTATACGAAAGACATAAGTTCTGACGCTGTATCAAGTTCGGTTGCGGTTAATCTGTTACGTATTGGCCAGGAAGCGATTCAAAATGCGGTAAAACACAGCGGTGCTTCCGAAATTGAAGTCAAACTGGTATTCAAGGGCACAGAATTTCTGCTCGAGGTTTATGACAATGGCAGCTGGAAATCTACATCAAATGAGGGATATGGAACACTTTTCATGGAGGAACGAACCCGGCTTATTGGCGCCCAACTGGAAATCAATAAGAGCAAAAACGGGACCATGGTCAGCGTAACGAATAGGGCAAATGACTTAGATACAAAGGATGTATAACCCGTTAACTTTGTGTTATGATACGAATTGGACTAATTGAGGACAATGTATTTCTGGCGAAATCCATTCGTGATGCGTTGGACTTAGATGAAGACTTTGTGTTGAAGTTTTGGGCAAAAAATGGACAGGAAGCTCTGGACAAACTTGAACAGGACAAAATGGTAGAAGTTCTGATTATGGACATCCAGATGCCCATAATGTCAGGTATTGAGGCAACCAAGATTATCTCACAACTCTACCCACATATTAAAATTTTGGTTTCAACCGTTTTTGACGATGACGACAACCTTTTCAAAGCCATTCAGGCCGGAGCACAGGGTTATCTTCTGAAAGATGAGACCTATGACGTGCTCAAACAATCTATTCTAGACATGCTCGATGGTGGAGGTCCTATGAGCGCGGGTATAGCTTCCAGAGCACTTAAATTACTGAGATATGCTAATCTCGCTAGTGCACCTAAGGAGAACTTTGAGTTGACCAAACGCGAAACAGAAATCCTGGAACAACTCTGCACCGGACTGAACTACCAGCACATAGCGGACAACCTGGTTATCAGCCCTAAAACCGT
>DIYD01000017.1 GCA_002428905.1 Bacteroidetes bacterium UBA6063
TGAGATTTAGGCTCGTTTTGAGTGAATTAATTGACCTTGAGCCAGGGGACTGCTAGCACAGGCTTTCACCAAGAAACAACCCTTGCGAGTTGAGAATCCAATGAGCTACAGGCTGAGGGATAAAGTCTTAAGACAGACCCATTTTTACAACTTGAGTACTTTTTCGACGTACCTATAACCATTGATCGCATACGTTAAATAGTAGAAACCAGGTTGAAGATCGCTCGTTGAAAGAGTCACTTTCCGGTTTTCGAACAATGTCACCTGCTGTTTAATCCGCATTCGACCATTCAGGTCGTGTAACGTCACAAAACACGTGGGCTCTATATGCTCCAAAAACTCAAGATTAATTACATTATCAAATACCGTTGGGTACACTTTTACTTTGGTAGAGCGTTGATCTCTTCTCCGTGCAACATTGGACACTTCAACATTGGTATCACGGTACTGTACCAGATTACCCTGGACACTAAATCCTGCCTGAAAGTACAAACTATTATTCCCCGAAGCTATGGTATAGCACTCATCCATATTGCCTGCTTTGGGTATTAATGGGGACTCAACTGGTCTAGTACCAGATACTGACCCATCGCTCACAAAAAAGGTTTCACTTAAGTCTGAGGTCGATGACTTAAAGTATAGTTTTCCGTTGTAAGGTGTTAGTAGACTTAATTTTAGATTAGCATGGTTTCCACTAATATCCGATACTCTCTTAGAACCTGATACAGTGCCATCTGTTACCCATAACTCATAACCGTGTTGATCATCGCGAGCGACAAAATAGATCAGACTGTCCACTTGTTTAAATTGACCTATATCTGTGAAGACTTTATCACTGATCGATTTCAGCATTCGGGTCCCTTCGTTCGTACCGTCAGAAACCCAAAGGGCCGGGTACTTAGTATTGTGCTTAAACGACATTACAAGGGATGTATTGAAACGGATAAATTCAAATAACCCCTGGTGTGTATCCGTTTGAAAGACTTCGGAAATGTTCTGAGAAGAATCTACTGACCAGAGTGTGTACAGACCATCTTTACGGCCATCAAACAACAACCGACCATTTACTTCACCAATGATTCTGGAAACGTGGATCAAATCTGAAAGTTGTCCAAACAACTTCCTGGTTCCAATAGCGGTTCCGTCCGACACCCAAAGTCCCGTTTGAGTAAAGGATTCTTCTGACCTGGCGGTAAAATAAAGTCTGTCATTAAACACATTAAACGATCGTGGTGATGACCAACCATTTGGATTCAAATCCTTAAAAACATGGGTTCCATTTGTTGTTCCATTGGAGACCCAAAGTTCCCATTGACCGAGTGAATCCTTCGCATTAAAAAACAGCCTATTCTTATAAACCACATGGTTGTAATATGTATTATACAAATCGATCACATTCTCATTAGAAGTCAGCCTAAACGTCCCATTCCCTGTCCCGTCACTTATCCAGAGTTCCTTTGCTTCGTTTGTAAACACTATTCGATTGTCCCAAGGTAGCAAAGCCCTGGGGTTTCGTGTTTCTGTTAAATATATGGCAGTGTCTTTTGCACTATCTATGGCCCAAAGAAAACTGTTGTTTGCAGAGCCTATTCCAGTCGAGAAATAAAGCTTATTGCGATTTACATAAAAATCTCTTGGGTTAGATGACTCCTCTCCTTCATTGATGTCGAAGAGCTGTTTAACACTGTCTTTACCTTCCGAAACCCACAACTCCGTTCCATATTCATTGGAGTAACCTGCGAAAAAAAATCTACCATTGAAATCTATGTGTTCATCGGCCTTAAACGTCCGATGTCTGGTGAGGCTATTGTGGAAGTTGACAACCTGGCTAATAGCCACAGTTGGAGTCAGAGCTACCAATAACGCCCAGAAACTCTTTTTTAATGGCGGCATTATGGTTCTATTGATTAAGCTGTACGTCGTACAAATATATAAAACTGTGTCGGCAGGAATGGCGTGCGAACATCAGATGGTATGTCTCGACGCAATATTTTGTTTTAAATCAGTAAAACGCCACGAACTCTACAATGTTTAACGACCAGTTAAACATCTCGACAAAAGTTCGTGAAAAAGAATAGTACGGCTACCAGCTGGTGCCCAATGGAACCTCACTACTCCTAAAACAGAAAACGCCAGGTAAAGTGCATCGGGTATATATCAGAAGAGTTATCCTTAAACATAGGGTTCAACTGATATATGAAACCCAGAGACGAAGCATTTAATAAGTCAAAATTCTTAAAGAACTGGTTCTTAAATCCAATCATAAATTCCCATTGTAAACTCGTTTGATTGGTGTAATCCGACAACGAGTGTGATTCATTTTCTCCATTGCTACGATAATAAAAATGTGTTTGCAAGGCTTCGGAACCAGCAAAATCCAGCGTTTGAGTAATACGCACCCCACTTTGTATAAACATGTTCCGTTCTTCAGGCGATGTATTCTCCAATAAGTAGAATCTAACCTGTAGCGGTATGGCAATGTTTCGTTGTCTTAGGCCCGTATATTTTTTGTCTGTCCCTGCCGCAATTAAGTCGAACCCGGTGGTTGAATTAAAGTGAATATCACCATCAAAACTGTACGTAACCTGCTCAAATTCAGCACCCGTAATGAAGGAAAAGTGCTTGTGAAATGCCCGTTCATATAGAAGTCCTAGCTGAAGGTTATTACTACCAGAAAAATATATCTCTTCCGGTAGTTCCCTAAGAACGGAAGAACCTGCCCCAAAACTGATGTAATAATTATTATGTTTTTCAAATACTTCAGTCTTCGTTTGAGCACCTGTTGCTGTAACATTAACGAAAGCGAACATTGCGCATAAAAGTCTTGTGGATACCCTCATCATATCTTTTCTTGGATTTGAGCACAAAGGTCTTACGCGTGCAGGAGACAAGAAATAACTTCGGTTAAGTTCGTTTCCGGTTCATGTGAATTCTTCTTTTTATTCGGCTAAGTGATTCGGGTTGCACCTGTAAATAGGAAGCCAGATACTTCTGAGGAATACGATTAATATATTCCGGATATTGGGATAGAAGATCCATATAGAGTTCTTCCGGACTTAACGTAAGCAATTGAATTTCTCGCTTTTCTCTCCAGATATAGTATCCTTCTGTTGTTAACCTGCCTATTCGTTCTCCGATAGCAGATTCATTATATAAAATTTGTAGATGGTCATAGTGCAGACGAACTAAGGTCACCTCTTCAACGGCTTCAATAGAAACCTGAGAAGGGGTTCTCGACAAGAATGAAGCGTAGGAATTACTCAACTCATTTTCAAAAGCAAATTCGAAGTTAATTTCGTTTCCAACCTTACGCACATAATACCTTACACAGCCTTTCGCCACCGAAGAAAGATAATTTTCGGTTTCACCTTCACTAATGATGGCTTCTCCCCTGGCATAATGTCTTCGTATTAAGTACGGTTTTATTGTGGCCCAATTCTCGTCCGTAATTGGCGCTCCCTCTTCTAAGGCAGTTCTGAAGGATTGGTATTTACAATTATTGCTCAAATAAGTTAGTTCTTCTACGATGGTGATAGATGGTGCAACTGAACGCAGTGCTCAACAAAGTTCCGTCTTGTTCTGGATTTCTCTATACAGAACACATACAAACAAAAGTAAAACAAAAAGGGGTGGTATATACCGTGTTTTATCCTTGTTTGCAACCAACAAAGGTCAATTCATTCGATACTTTTCTCTGTACGCTGTGGGGCTAATGCCTTCCTTCTTTTTGAATAGCCTCGAAAAGTAGGTTGGGTATTCAAAGCCCAGCTCATAGGCCACTTCGGATACCGTTTTGTTGGGATCGAGTAAAATATTCTTGGCCTCATCGACCAGGTAGAGATGTAAATGTTCAGTCGTTGTTTTCCCTGTTTCTCTTTTTAAGGTATCGCTTAAATAGCGCTGCGAAATGGAAAGCTTATCTGCAATTACTTCGATGCTTGGGATTCCCTCGTGTTGCAATCGCCCAGAGTCAAAATATTCCTCCAACTGGTGATTAAATTGCTCGAGCAGGTTGGTCGAAAGCTCCTGACGATTGATGAATTGTCTCTCGTAAAAACGCTGCGCATACTTCAGCAGTGTACTGAGGTGAGAAACGATAATATCCTTGCTAAAAGAATCTGGATTGTTCTGATATTCAAGGTCGATGTTTTCAATGATCAACTCAATTTGCTTTTCCTCCTTAGGTGATAAATGCAAGGCTTCATTCGCCGAGTAAGAAAAGAATCCATATTTCTTAATCTGATGTGCCAGTTCCGTTCCTTTCAGAAAATCCTCGTGGAAATTAATGGAAAAGCCCTTTTGCTCAAATACAGCATCGCTATTCCATTGCAAGACTTGCCTTGGGGCTAAGAAAAACAAGGCTCCATTCGAAAAGTCATACCTGGTTCGACCATAGGTTAATTCGCCTTGTATAAACTTCTTGAAGCTAATGGAATAACAGTCGTTCGTAATGGGTGGGGAGCTCTCCTTTGGGCACGGCAAGAAGCCCTTGCCCATTGCACTGTACATGCTGAACATCGGATGCTCAGGACGCGGAAGTTCCAGGTATTCCAGATAAGAAGATAAGGTCTTAAAATGCTGCATCTTATAGTTTCAATTCGTGCTTTGCTTCCTGTAGTTGCTGGTGATATTCATCTATTCGAGCATGTGCTAATCCGTCAATGATCAATATAACTGACAGCATAGCCAGTGTAGAAATTAGGCTCGCACGCCATAGTGATGCACTCACAAAGATAATGCCCACACCGCAAGCCACAATGAGGATGGGAATAGCTGTAAATACAATGGTTTTATATTCCTTCAACGTGCTTTCTGTGCGTTCCAATTCAGACGACACAAAAACGGAAACATCTGTGTTGTGAGCGATTTCGAACTGACGGATTCGTGATTTGTTTGTGAAAAATAATCCGACACCTACAGTCATCAAAAAGGCTCCTGAAATTAGGATTGGAATACAATAGGCCCGAGCTAAATCCGTTTTTCCAAACTGCCAGAATCCAAGACTGACCAGTACAAATGCAATCCCGATGACCAGGAAGAATGATGTTGAAACCAATTCATCTTTCGCCCAGTCGGTTGCTATCTTAAGTATATCCATTTCTCTGATTTGATCTAAATGTTCCATGTAACGCCTGTTTGTTCTTCGGAAAGATCCCACAACCTTCTGGATACATCCTTGTCTTTTGCATGCGGTTCTATAGGATGCGCACCAACCGGTCCAACCCAGTTGCTTCGTCCTGTAGGTCCATAAAATAATCGCTGATCGAGATTCGCTTCGGTAGCACACATCAATTGCGGGTAAGCTCCGTTTTCAGCCGGTTGAGTTAACGGCGACAATTTCATCAAACCAAAGATCAATTTCATCATGAAACTACCACTGGTGTTAATGAGGTTTGTTCTGGAGGAGCCTGGATGGCAGGCATAGACCTTAACATCCGTTTTGCCCGCTTTTTCCATGCGGTTCTGTAGTTCATATACCGACATGATTTGAGCCAGTTTACTTTGGCTATAGGCATTGTTCGGTGTGTAGTCTTCATCCCAGTTCAGATCATCAAATTTTATGGTTTTGATCCCCATGTCATAGCCCATGCTACCAACGGTTACAATACGTCCTTTGTGCTTCTCAATTAAAGGGTATAAAAGCGCCTGCAATGTAAAATGCCCGAAGTAGTTCACACCCATCTGGCTCTCCCACCCATCAACGGTAAGCTTTTGTGACGGCACCTGGGCAATTGCACCATTACACATAAGGGCATCAATACGATCTACAGTCTCCAGTACCATTGCTGCGGCCTTTTTGACCGAAGCCTGCTCGGCCAGGTCCATCTGAATATTGGTCACGTCTATCGCCTTACCCAGTTTTTGTTGTAAAGAATCGATAGTGTTCTCTGCTTTTTTAGAGTTTCGATTTAACATAACCACCTTAGCCCCTTTCGAAAGCAGTATCCGCGCTGCCTCAAAACCAGTGCCACTGGTTGTTCCTGTTATGACAAAGGTCTTTCCCCTTAAGTCCTTAATTCGATCTGGAGTCCACCCTTGTTTACCAAATTGGTTTTTCGTACTCATCGCTGTATTGTTTTTCTTCAACAAAGGTCAATACAGGTCACGGCACCAAACGTATACGCATTTTCGTTATGTGTATACTTTTTCGCAAACCAAATCTGAATGTTTAACAATAGTCGTTTTAGAGCATTTTCCGAACGCAATACATCTTCTCGTCCGTAGGAAAAATGCAGGGCAATATCTGGGTAGAATTAGTTCACCCGAATACTCCCGTTGGTTCGTATATAGAGGATCACGTCCGACGTTTCCCCCACCTTCACGCGATGTTTCACATGATCTGTTGAACCGAAATAACTACCTGCTTCAAGTCGCGTTGAATCGGGTGATATGTAATGCACATCTCCCTCAATCACAACGGCGTGCATCGTTCTCCCTGAGGTCTCAATTGTTCCAGAGAATTTTGCCGGAAGCTTCACAAATACGCTTTTAAGTTGGGAATCGGTTTTGCTCTCATGCAGATAACTAATTGAAGCACCAGATGCTTTACTGACCCAATTGGTCCTTTCGTAATTGAGCCAAACCACATTCGAGGCATCTATGTTCACGGGTCGACTACCATCCTCAAATGCGTCTTCTACCGAACGCACTAAATATGGCCCCTGATCTATTTCCACAAGAGCCAGACAAGCCTCTCCTCTGGCCGAAGTAATATGAGCCTCTCCAGCAGGCTGGGTCCAAAACGACCCAGGTTTCATCCACATAGTTTCAGCTTTGGGGTCATCATTATGAATGAGGCCATTAATCACTACGGCCCTATAGGTAACGTTGTGGATGTGCGGCGGAGATGAAAACCCATCAACGAACTTTGCCAAAAAACCCGTTGGAACTTCACCTTTCCGATCTCCCCAAAGCGTCCCCGCTTGCGGACTTTGATCGCCGCGTGCGGGGTTCAACTTTTCCCACTCGACATCGGATACGGGCAAAACAGTCACCGGATTATGGGCCGATCCCACCTCGTTGTTTGAATGTTGGCCCGGATTCGAACACGCCGTAAGAGCCACGATTAAAATGAAGTATATCTGTTGTTTATGCATTTGTGTTATGTGCGTTGAGTACTGATTTCAGTTTAGACATAGAATACGAAATGAACTACAACCTTATTCATATTTCGTGAAATTTGGAACTACATGCACGCCAATTTCTTCAATCAATTCTTGTGCTGGTCGCGAACCATATTTTAGGTTTAAAATGACGTGATTAACCCCTTGAGTTTCCAATTCTCGTAAATGCGCATTCATATATTCGGTACCCGACCTAAAACCGAGATGCATGGGTGTCGGCCTGGTCTTTGGGTCATGAGTAATATCAACATAGAGCGATTGCATATACGGTTTCCAGGTTTTATTGGTTTTGGCCAACGC
>DIYD01000016.1:0-4910 GCA_002428905.1 Bacteroidetes bacterium UBA6063
GCTTTTACCACGTTGTGTGGGTTAGAAGAACCTTTCGACTTTGCAAGTACGTCGTGTACACCAGCAGATTCAAGTACCGCACGCATCGCACCACCGGCGATTACCCCTGTACCGTGAGATGCAGGTTTGATGAATACTTTACCCCCACTGTACTTTCCATATTGCTCATGTGGAACTGTACCGTTGATTACAGGAACCTTGATCAAGTTTTTCTTTGCATCCTCAATTCCTTTTTGGATTGCATCGATAACTTCACCCGCTTTTCCTAAACCATGGCCAACAATGCCATTACCATCGCCTACCACTACAATTGCAGTGAAGCTAAATGTTCTACCACCTTTAGTTACTTTAGCAACACGCTGTATTCCTACAACCGTGTCTTTAAGTTCTAAATCAGTGGTTTTTATTCGTTTTAATGTTTGCGTAGCCATTGTTATTAAAATTTAAGTCCTCCCTCTCTTGCTCCGTCACCAAAGCTTTTTACTCTACCGTGGTAGATGTATCCATTACGGTCAAATACAACAGATTCTATACCATTGCTTACTGCGTTCTCTGCAAGTTTTTTACCCACTTCGAAAGCTTGTTCAACCTTAGTACCGCTCAATTCGCCGGCCTGCTGAGATGAGAAAGCCAAAAGTGTCTTTTGTGCTTCGTCATCAATCAACTGACCATAAATCTGCTTGTTACTTCTGAATACAGACAATCTAGGTTTTGAAGCTGTACCGAAAACGTTCTTACGGATACGACGCTTTACCTTTAATCTCTTATTTACCTTTACTGTTGCCATAATCTGCTATTATTTAGCAGCTGATTTACCAGCTTTTCTTCTAATGTGTTCACCTACAAATCGAACTCCCTTACCTTTAAACGGTTCAGGTTTTCGCATTGATCTGATTTTCGCAGCCACCTGACCAATTAATTGCTTGTCGTGGCTTTCCATTGTAACGATTGGGTTTTTACCTTTAACAGTCTCAGCAGATACCTTAATTTCTTTTGGGATCTCCATGTAGATGTTGTGCGAAAAACCAAGGTTCATCTCAAGGATTTGACCTTTTACTTCTGCCTTGTAACCAACACCAACCAACTCTTGCTGTACCTTGTAACCTTCCGTTACACCTACAACCATGTTGTTGATTAATGCGCGGTACAAACCATGCATCGCTTTATCTTGTTTTTCCTCAGAGTTACGAGAAACGACTACCTGGCCGTCTTCAACCGCAACACTGATACGACTATCAACTTGTTGAGTCAACTCACCTTTTGGGCCCTTAACGGTTACCTCACCGTTGTTTACGTTGATTTCAACTCCGCCTGGAATCGCAACTGGGTTATTTCCTACTCTTGACATCGTTTAACTTCTTTTATGATACGTAGCAAAGAACCTCTCCGCCTACGTTTTCTTTTCTTGCTTCTTTATCCGTCATCACTCCCTTAGAAGTAGACATAATGGCAATTCCAAGACCATTAATCACTCGAGGAAGATTCTTTGAGTCGCGGTACTGTCTCAAACCTGGCTTACTCACTCGCTTCAATTCTCTGATCGCAGGAATCTTCGTTAGTGGGTGATATTTCAAAGCCACTTTGATCGTACCTTGAGGACCGTTATCGTCTTCGAACTTGTAGTTCAAAATGTATCCTTTATCGAACAACACCTTTGTGATATCTTTCTTTAGGTTCGATGCCGGGATTTCAACGATTCTATGGTTGGCCTTAATGCCGTTACGAACGCGCGTTAAGTAATCTGCTATTGGATCTGTGTTCATATCTGTCCTTTTATAAAATTACCAGCTAGCCTTAGTTACACCAGGAATCTTTCCATCACTTGCCATTTGGCGGAACATGTTACGACATAAACCGAAGTCTCTCATGTAACCTCTTGGTTTACCCGTAATGCTGCATCGATTTCTCAATCGCACAGGTGAGGAATTACGAGGAAGCTTTTGCAACTCTTGGTAGTTACCTTCCTTCTTAAGTCTTTCTCTTTTTTCGGCATATCGCGCAACCATTTTCTCACGTTTGCGTTGTCTTGCCTTCATTGATTCTTTAGCCATACTACTATTTCTGGTTTTTAAATGGAATTCCTAATTCTTTTAATAGCTCTAAGCACTCTACGTCGTTCTTAGCGCTTGTCACAAACGTGATGTCCATACCGTTGATATTGTTCACTTTGTCAATATCAATTTCTGGGAAGATGATTTGCTCGGTTACACCCATGGTATAGTTACCTCTACCATCGAAACCTTTATCGCTTACACCCTGGAAGTCACGTACACGTGGTAACGCAATGGCGATCAAACGATCCATGAACTCATACATTTGCTCTCCGCGTAAGGTTACTTTACACCCTACCGGCATATTCTCTCTCAACTTAAAGTTCGAGATCGCTTTGCGAGACATGGTAGCTACCGCTTGCTGACCAGCGATCAAAGACATTTCTTTAACCGCAGTATCAACCAACTTCTTGTCGGCAACACCTCTACCTACACCCTGGTTAAGACAAATCTTCTCCAACTTAGGTACCTGCATTACGTTGGTCCATCCAAACTTCTCTTTTAAAGCTGGAATAACCTCGTCGTTATATTTCGTTTTTAAACTAGGAACGTACATTTCTCTTCTTAAATAAATTCGCCTGTTTTCTTAGAATATCTTTGAAGCTTGCCGTCGTCGTTACGCTTACGACCAATACGTGTAGCTTCACCACCTACCATCAACATCAACTTATCAACCCGGATAGGAGCTTCAAGCTTAACGATCGATCCGTTTGGATTGTCAGCGTCAGGCTTGCGATGCTTCGTAACCATGTTAACACCTTTTACGATAGCCGTACGATCCTTCGGATATACTGCTACAACTTCACCCGTTTTTGATTTATCCCGCCCAGAAAGCACTTTTACAGTGTCTCCGCGCTTAACGTGAAGCTTAGGTATTGTATTCTTTTTTCTTTCCATTTTCTTATAAAACCTCTGGTGCTAACGATACAATTTTCATAAATTGTTTATCTCTCAACTCACGAGCAACAGGTCCAAAAATACGCGTTGCTCTAGGCTCGCTTTGTGCGTTCAACAATACACAAGAGTTGTCGTCAAACTTGATGTAAGAGCCATCTGGTCTTCTAAACTCTTTTTTAGTTCGTACAACTACTGCAGTAGAAACGGCACCTTTTTTAATACCACCTTGTGGAAGAGCTGACTTTACAGTAACAACAATCTTGTCACCTACGCGTGCATAACGCTTACCAGTTCCGCCCAATACACGTATACAAAGTACTTCTTTTGCTCCGCTGTTGTCAGCTACTTTTAATCTTGACTCTTGTTGTATCATCTTACTTCGCCTTTTCTACAATTTCTACCAATCTCCATCGCTTGTTCTTGCTCAATGGGCGAGTTTCCATAATCTTTACGATATCATTAACCCCACACTCATTTTTCTCATCGTGAGCAGCGAACTTTGATGTAGCCTTTACGAACTTTCCGTATTTCGGGTGTTTCTTTCTACGTTCAACAGATACGGTAATTGTCTTATCCATACTGTTGCTTACAACAACACCTGTAATTTCTTTTCTCGCGTTTCTTTCCATTTTTCGAAACAATTATTAAGCTTCCTTACTATTAGCGTTTCTTCGAGAATTAATCTCTGTCATCAATCGAGCAATTGTTTTACGACCCGTTGTGATGTTCGCTGGGTTATCAATTGGCGAAACCGCGTGGTTGAACTTCATCTTCTGAAGTTGCTTTCGCTCTTCACGCAACGTTGCGTGAAGCTCCTTGTTGTTCATTTGTTTAATATCCTCGTAAGTCATATTATCCGCTATAATCAGGTTTAACCACAAATTTTGTATTGATCGGAAGTTTTTGGGCAGCTAATCGCATACCTTCCTGAGCCACTTCCATTGGCACACCTTCTACTTCGAACATAATGGTACCTGGTTTTACTACAGCTACCCAGTATTCTGGAGAACCTTTACCCTTACCCATCCGAACTTCAGCTGGCTTTTTTGTTACAGGTTTGTCGGGGAAAATTCGAATCCAAACTTTACCCTCTCTTTTCATGTATCGGTTTAAAGCGATACGGGCAGCTTCAATCTGACGCGAAGTAATCCAATGTGATTCCAGAGCTTTTAAACCGAAGTCACCGAACTCTACTCTATGTCCTCTTGTAGCAAGACCTTTTACACGGCCTTTCTGCTTCTTACGAAATTTTGTACGTTTTGGTAGTAACATCTTTCTATCCTCCTATTATCGCTTGTTATTTCTTCTACGTGGAGCTCCGCCACCTTTCTTTCTATCTGACTTCTTGTTCTCTCCCATTCCCATGTTGATCGACAAGTCTCTCTTGGCGTAAACTTCTTCTTTGAAGATCCATACTTTAACACCAAGCTTTCCGTAAACTGTTAACGCTTCGGTAAGCGCATAGTCAACATCGGCACGGAATGTATGCAATGGAATACGACCTTGCTTATACTGCTCAGTACGCGCCATCTCAGCACCATTCAAACGGCCAGAGATTACAATTTTGATACCCTGAGCACCCATTCTCATTGTGCTGGCAATCGCCATTTTGATTGCACGTTTGTATGAGATACGGCCTTCAACCTGCTGCGCGATAGACATACCTACCAACTTAGCATCTAACTCAGGTCGTTTAATTTCGAAGATGTTGATTTGAACATCTTTCTTCGTAAGCTTCTTGATCTCTTCTTTGATCTTGTCAACCTCAGAGCCACCTTTACCGATAACAATACCCGGACGAGCAGTGTGAACGGTGATGATGATACGCTTCAACGTTCTTTCGATAAGAACTTTTGAGATACCACCACGTGGAATACGTACAGCAATGTACTTTCTGATTTTATCGTCTTCCGCTAATTTCTCAGCAAATGTGTCGCCACCGTACCAGTTAGATTCCCATCC
>DIYD01000016.1:4976-7168 GCA_002428905.1 Bacteroidetes bacterium UBA6063
TACCAGTTAGATTCCCATCCTCTAACAATACCTAAGCGAAGACCAATTGGATTAACTTTCTGTCCCATTTCTTATTCCTCCGTTTCGATTACTTCTTCCGTTAACACTTCGTTATTATCACTAACCACCAACGTGATGTGATTAGATCTCTTTCTGATTCTGTGTGCTCTACCTTGTGGAGCTGGTTTAATACGCTTTAAGGTACGACCCTGTCCTACGTAAACTTCTTTTACAACACACTCTTCTTCGTTGCCATTTCCGTCGTTGGCGTTTCTCCAGTTCGACATCGCTGAAAGAAGAAGTTTTTCCATTTTCTCAGCGTATATCTGACGCTGGTTGAACTTTAAAATGTTCAATGCGTCTTCTACTTTCTTACCTCGGATTTGATCTGCAACCATGCGCATTTTACGAGGAGAAACCGGACAGTTATTTAATTTAGCTACTGCTTCCATTGTTATCTGCTTGTGTGTCCTTTAAACGTTCTGGTAGGAGCAAATTCCCCTAATTTATGACCAACCATGTTTTCAGTAACATACACCGGAATGAACTTGTTGCCATTGTGCACAGCAATTGTGTGTCCAACGAAATCTGGTGTAATCATTGATCGACGTGACCAAGTCTTGATTACTGACTTTTTACCACCTTCGTTTTGAGCATCAATCTTACGCTCAAGCTTGTAGTCTACAAATGGTCCTTTTTTTAGTGATCTTGCCATTTACCTATTTTTTCTTTTTGCGTTCAATAATTAAACGGTTCGAGTGCTTCTTAACCGCTCTCGTTTTTAAACCTTTAGAAGGAATACCTTTACGAGATCGAGCCTGACCCCCTTTAGATCTACCTTCACCACCACCTTGTGGGTGATCTACCGGGTTCATTGCTGCTGGTCTAACTCGTGGTCTTCTACCCAACCAACGGTTTCTACCCGCTTTACCCAGGCGCACCAAACTGTGATCAGGGTTCGAAACAGTACCGATGGTAGCAACACATGAAGCTAAGATCATACGTGTTTCGCCTGATGGCATTTTGATGATTGCATATTTACCATCACGTGCCAACAACTGAGCGTTAGTACCTGCACTTCGGCAGATTTCTGCACCTTTACCAGGCTGCAACTCAATGTTGTGGATGATAGAACCAAGTGGCATCTCAGCCATTGGCATACAGTTTCCTACTTCTGGAGATACTCCGGTTCCAGACTCAACGGTCTGTCCAACCTGAATACCAACCGGCGCAAGAATATATCTTTTCTCTCCGTCTTCGAATTTGATCAAAGAAATGAATGCTGAACGGTTTGGATCATACTCAACCGACATTACTTCAGCCTTACCTTCTTTGTTCCGTTTGAAGTCGATAACACGGTATCTTCTTTTATGACCGCCACCAATGTTGCGAACAGTCATTTTACCCTGATTGTTACGCCCACCAGACTTCTTCATAGGAGCCAATAAGCTTTTCTCAGGCGTAGAAGTCGTTATCTCTGCAAACGTGTTGGCAACTCTAAATCGCTGACCAGGTGTTATCGGATTTAATCTTTTTACTGCCATAGTTATACGCTTTCGAAGAAGTCAATCTCTTGACCTTCTTTAATACTAATAATCGCTTTTTTAAAGTTCGATTTCTTACCTGATTGAACACCAGACTTGGTAAATCTCACTTTTCGTTTTCCTCTATAAACCATGGTGCTGATTCCAGTAACCTCCACACCATACATTTCTTGAACTTCTTTGATTATCTCAGGTTTCGTAGCATCTAAATCAACGATGAACGCATATTGATTTAAATTCTCAGCCAGGATGTTTGACTTTTCTGTAATCAAAGGTTTTACTACAACTGCCATCTTAATTCGCCTTAAAATTTTCAGTTAACTTATTTACTGCATCCTCAGTTAAGATCAAATTCTTAGCCTTTAAGATACTGTACGTATTCAATGTCTCACACGTTGCAACTTCGGCATTCTCGATGTTACGGGCAGAAAGGTATGCGTTATTATTAGCCTCAGCTGTAACGAACAACGTACGGTTGTCTGCTACGTTAAGATTGGCTAAGAACTGAGCGTACATCTTTGTACTTGGCGCATCCATGCTGAAGGCGTCTAATACAACGATGTTTTTGTCTTTCGCTTTGTAGGCAAGTGCCGAACGACGAGCAACGTCTTTCAACTTTTTATTCAATTTGAAACCGTAGTTTCTTGG
>DIYD01000016.1:7241-7453 GCA_002428905.1 Bacteroidetes bacterium UBA6063
AAACCGTAGTTTCTTGGTCTTGGTCCGTGGAAACGGCCACCACCAATCATAACACCAGACTTTGCAGAACCAGCACGTGCCGTACCTGTTCCCTTTTGTCTTTTTAACTTCTTGGTAGAAGCTTTGATCTCAGACTTGTCTTTGGTTTTATGTGTACCCTGACGTTGGTTTGCCAGGTATTGTTTCACGTCCAGGTAAATGGCATGATCGTT
>DIYD01000016.1:7525-7787 GCA_002428905.1 Bacteroidetes bacterium UBA6063
TCCAGGTAAATGGCATGATCGTTAGGTTCAACACCAAATACGGCCTTGTCTAACGTTAGCTCCTTACCGGTAGCTGCACCTTCGTTATTTACTACTTTCAGTTTCATTATCTCTCAACAATTACAAAACATCCTTTGTGACCAGGAACAGCTCCCTTCACAACTATTACATTATCTTCCGGCATAACTTTCAATACCTGAAGGTTCGTGATCTTTGTGCGCTCACCACCCATTCTGCCAGCCATTCGCATTCCTTTGAATAC
>DIYD01000312.1 GCA_002428905.1 Bacteroidetes bacterium UBA6063
CTGCTACGGCTTGGTGTAGTGCTTCGCGACGGGCTCGCACTTCTACTTGGTGAAGCTGAACGCGAAGGACTCGTGCTGCGTGTTCTTGGCTGGCTCGAAGGTGTATTCGAGCGTACGTCGTATGTACGCTGAGGTTGGCTCGAGCGTGTACTGCTGCGATTCGGTGAAGAACTTCTACTTGGCGTATACGATCGCGAAGGACTTGAGCTACGGCTCGGTGAAGCTGAGCGCGAAGGTGTATTCGAACGTACATCGTACGTACGCTGAGGTTGACTTGAGCGTGTGCTCGACTCATTTCTCGGCGATCTCGTTGTAGGTGTCTGCGTTCTCGTTGGTGATGCCGAACGTGAAGGCGAAGACATGTTTGAACCAGAATTGCTTCTGACGTTGTATGAACGTTGCGGCTGTCCGCTAGAAGTTCCCTGACTTGTCGAGCTTCTCGGCGTTGCCTGCTGCGACTGTCTTGGATTGGAGCTCGACTGCGTCGTTGTTCTACGCTCACGTGTATTCACAGTAGTGTTGTTCGTAGGCCCCTGAACCGGTGTTGAGCTACGTGTAGCATTCACCGTTCGAGGTGTGCGCTGACCACCTGTAGTAGGTGCGTTTACATTTCCGTTTCTCGGACTATTTAAACGTCCTCCATTTTCAGGTTTTGGTGTTTCAACCACGCGTACATTTCCACTTGGTGATTCCATACGTCCGGAGCTGCGCGGTAATACCTGATCTTGTCTGCCACGTGTAGGCGCATTTGTACGTATGGATTGTCTTGGACGGTTTTGAGCGCCAGAACCTGTTGTTCCACCGCGAGAGTTTCTCGGTGCTGTGCTTGAAGAAGTGCTGACACGAACTACATTTCGGTTACGCGTTCGATTTCTCCAGTAATTACTATTTCCACCGTAATTCCAGGTATTGTAGGTTACATTAGTAAACCCTGGACCACCCCAGGTGCTGTATCCCCAGCCGTAGTTCGGGCCCCAACCATTATTCCAACCGTTGTTCCAACCCCAGCCGTTATTCCAGCCATTATTCCAACCGTAACTGTACCATCCGCCATTCCAGCCATTGTTCCAGCCCCATCCGTTGTTCCAACCATTATTCCAACCCCATGTCGGATAACAGTTCCAACCAGAATTCCATCCGGCGTTCCAACCCCAACCGGTTGAATATCCTACATAAACACCGCCTCTGTTCCAGCGATTCCATCTACCCCATCGATTCCATCGATTCGCTCTCCATGGACGGTTCCATCCCCAGCCATTGTCCCAGTACGGGTCATATAACCAGGGGTCGTTTACCCAGGCATTGGATCGCCATGTTCTTCGACGTCTCCAGTTGCCATCATCAAACCCGTCGTCGTACCCTTCGTAGTAACCTAACGAATAATCGTCATCTCCATTTAATCGATTAAAATGACGCTCATATGAGAATCCATTGGTCGCATAACCGTCATCTTCGGTGTAAACCTCTTCCGATTCTTGAGAAGGTTGAGGCTCTTGAAACACCTGCTCGGTCTCGTCGGTATAGGTGTCTGTTTTTGTATATTCTACATCTACTTTTCTAGACTTATTCTGGTAAGGAATAACGTCATCTTCGGTAGAATTTTGTTCATTTTCACCGTTTACCTTATCGTCTTCTGGTGTATAATAAATATCATCATAAACTTGTGCTGAAGCTACACTAGTGCCTGGTAATGAGGCACATGAGCTCATTATGAATAAAAATGCGGAGAGTATGTAAACGGTTTTCATAGGCATTATAAATTTATCAATTCATTTGTTCAGAGAAGTTCTAACTTTGCCTCCTCGTATTTATAAGATACAAACCCTATTCCAATATTTAAAATACAATGGCATTCGAGAAGGTAACCCGTTCAGAAGACTACTCTAAATGGTATAACAATTTAGTTGTCAATGCGGATTTAGCTGAACACTCCGCAGTGAGAGGTTGTATGGTCATTAAACCATACGGATATGCGATTTGGGAAAAAATGCAGCAAGAGTTGGACCGCATGTTCAAAGCTACTGGTCATTCCAACGCTTACTTCCCCCTTTTTGTGCCGAAAAGCCTTTTTGAGGCAGAAGAGAAAAACGCCGAAGGCTTTGCCAAAGAATGTGCCGTTGTTACGCATTACCGGCTTAAAACAAATCCGGAAGATGGCACAAAACTCATTGTTGACCCGGAAGCCCGGTTGGAAGAGGAGTTGGTTGTTCGCCCTACCAGCGAAGCAATCATTTGGAATACCTACAAGGGATGGATTCAATCGTACCGTGATTTACCGATTTTGGTAAACCAGTGGGCCAATGTGGTTCGCTGGGAAATGCGTACACGTTTATTCCTGCGCACCGCAGAGTTTTTGTGGCAGGAAGGACATACCGCTCATGCAACGAAAGCGGAAGCGCTGGAAGAAACAACACAGATGTTGGATGTATATGCCGACTTTGCTGAAAACTTTATGGCAATTCCAGTGGTGAAAGGTGTAAAAACCGAAAACGAACGTTTTGCGGGTGCCGATGACACGTATTGTATTGAAGGTCTGATGCAGGATGGCAAAGCACTACAAATGGGAACATCCCATTTCCTGGGTCAGAATTTTGCAAAAGCATTTGACGTACGTTACACCACCAAAGAAGGGAAACAAGAGTTTGTATGGGCAACCAGCTGGGGCGTTTCTACACGCTTAATGGGGGCCTTAATCATGACACACAGCGACGATGAAGGTCTTGTTTTGCCTCCAAACCTCGCCCCAATTCAAGTAGTGATTGTACCAATCTACAAAGGACAGGATCAGTTGGACGAGATTTCGGAAAAAGCCCTTGGCATCCAGAAAGAACTTGAGAAAAGAGGCATTTCTGTAAAATTCGACAACCGCGACACGCATAAACCTGGATTTAAATTTGCTGAGTGGGAGCTTAAAGGTGTGCCAGTGCGCATTGCCATGGGACCCCGCGATTTGAAAAATGGCACAGTGGAGGTCGCCCGAAGAGACACCAAAGAGAAAGAAGTGCTGCAGATTGACGACTTGCCAACCAAGGTAGAGCACTTATTGGAAGCCATCCAGAACAACTTGTTTGTGAAAGCCGAGACGTACCGTGACAACCACATCACAGCGGTGAATACCTGGGATGAGTTCAAAGACGCCTTAGAAAACAAAACAGGCTTTATTTCTGCCCATTGGGATGGAAGTGGTGAAACGGAGGAAAAAATCAAACAAGAGACAAAGGCAACCATTCGTTGTATACCATTCTCTGCTGTTGAAGAAGAGGGGAAATGCGTTTACACAGGTAACCCATCGAATAAACGGGTTCTTTTCGCCAAGGCATACTAGTTTCTCACCGGTTTTCCGTATCTTAGAAGCATGGAGAACTACATCTTATTTCAGACATTTATTCATAGCTTAGATGCACACAGCGCTAAGAACCTATTGCTTAGTTCGGAACTGAGGGCTGAACTTGTGGGCGACATAAACGGAACTATTCTGCCGCAAACCAATGGCCCCATCCAATTATTCGTGCACAAAGATGACGTAGAAAATGCGATTGAAATTTTAGGTCAACCCTCAGAATGAAATTAACTTCGCAGCGTGAACGCCGCTGCTGTTGATGCCTGGAACTATCTCAAAGTGCTACGTCCGCGTAGGCTGTGGAATGCTAGTCGCATTTTAGGCAGTTACTATTTATCACGTTTTACCAAAAAAAATCTCCATTCAGGCTATCCGGTTGCGATAAGCATTGAACCTACCACATCGTGCAACCTTCGATGCCCTCAATGCCCGAGTGGGTTACGAGAATTTACACGAGACACCGGTATGCTCGGACCGGCGCTGAACAGAAAGGTGATCGACGAACTCAAATCCGACCTCACCTACATCACGTATTACTTTCAAGGCGAGCCGTATCTGAATCCGGATTTTCTGGATATGGTCTCCTACGCCAGTGCGAATAATATCTACACGGCTACCAGTACAAATGCGCACTACCTAACACCGGGAAATTGTAAAAAGACCATTGATTCGGGCCTCAAGCGGCTCATCATTTCACTGGACGGCTCTACGCAAGAAACGTACAAGAAATATAGGATTGGCGGACAACTCGACAAGGTTCTTCAGGGCACAAAAAACCTCGTTGAAGCAAAGAAAAAAGCAGGCAAAGGGCCATACATCATCTGGCAGTTTATCGTATTCGGACACAACGAACACCAAATTGCCGATATGAAAAAACTGGCACGTGAATATGGCGTCGATAAACTGGCAATTAAAACAGCCCAGATTTACGATTTTGAGACGAATATAGACCTGCTACCCGCAGACGAAAAGTATGCCAGATATCACAAGAAAAACGGCAAGACCGTTATTAAGAATAAGTTACTAAATCATTGCTGGCGATTGTGGCATAACTGTGTGATAACATGGGATGGTAAAGTGGCACCTTGTTGCTTCGATAAAGATGCCAGTCATCAGTTTGGCGATGTATCAAAAAACAGCTTTAGAGAAATATGGCAAAGTGCACAGTATAACTCGTTTCGATTACTGGTTTTGAGATCGCGTAAAAACATCGATATCTGTCAAAATTGTACAGAAGGAACAAAGATTTGGAGTTAAGGCCTAACTCGCAGATTGTCAAAATTTTAAAAATAAAATCAATTTTTTTTTATTTTATCGAAGAACGCTTAATATTGTTGTGTGAGATTCGCATGACAATTCATGCGAATTGATGTGGTAAAACTTTATTGAGAAGAGAAAACTTTAAAAACAATGAATAGAAAAATCTTTGTTTCATGTGCTGTCATGGCGCTTTCTATGTTGGGAATAAGTGAGGCAGTTGCCCAAAACTATTTACATAAATTCGGATTTGAAATAAACGGTGGTCTACGCGAATATGGTGGAGACCGTGGTACACGATACTTCTTGATGGAGCGACCTGAATACCAGGCAATTGGTGGTCAGTTTAGTTACTATGTAAATCCTACGTTTGATGCCGTAATGGCAGGTTCAGTTGGTATGCTTGGTCATCGAGACGATAGCTACCCGCGTAAACTTGGTTTTACTGCACAGGTAACCG
>DIYD01000293.1 GCA_002428905.1 Bacteroidetes bacterium UBA6063
CAAGACATAAACTTCAAATTAAACTTCCCGAACAAAAAGGGAGAATTCGCGATTTTTGGCGTAGGGGGTTTAAGCTCCATTGATATTGTGTTTTCAGATGACGAAGAACCTACGGCTGAATTGTACGGCCAAAAAGACCGGGACCAATATTTCAGAACCAATATGGGCGTGGTTGGGGTCACCTGGAAACGCCAGTTGGCCAATAAGAAGACATTCAATTTGGTTGTTGCGCAAAACATGCAGCAAATCCTATCCGATCACGACAAAATTTTCCGTGATTCAGCTGAATACACACGTCTAAGTTTAATGCCCGTGTCCCGTTCGAAAATGTTGCACGGTAAAACCACGGCTCATGCGTCTCTAACCAAAAAGTTTAATTCACGGAGCACCTTAAAAACAGGGTTGATCACCGATTTTTATATGATTAATTATCACGATAGTGTGCGTAACGAACGCGACTTTACGTGGTCGGAGCTGTTAAATGCACAAAGCAGTCCGCTGATGTTGCGTGCTTATGGAAGCTGGAAGTATCGTTTATCGGCCAATATGACGTTGAATGCAGGACTGCATGCCATGCACTTTAGCCAGAGTAATAGCAATCTCATAGAACCACGCGTAGGGCTTAAATGGCGTAGAAAGCCGAACGAGGTGATCGGGGTCGGTTACGGTATGCACAGCCAGATTCAACCACTTTACGTGTACTATTCTCAGGTGACGGATTCTATTTCCAAAACTTTTGATACACACAACAATGAGATTGGCCCAACCCGAAGCCATCATTTGGTGTTGAGTTATCAAAAAGTGATCAAGCGAAACTTACGCCTCCGTGCGGAAGCCTATTACCAGTCGTTGTACAATGTACCGGTAGAAATACTTCCAAGTTCATTCTCGATGTTGAACCAGGGATCCGGTTTTGTACGTTTCTTCCCGGATGTCTTAGAAAACTCAGGCACTGGAATTAATCAGGGGATCGAATTTACATTGGAGAAATTCTTTGATAAGAACTACTATTTCATGACTACCGCATCCTTTTTTGATTCGAAGTATAAAGGGAGTGACGGAGTAGAACGTAATACCGATTTTAATGGTCAGTATATAGCGAATGGATTAGCCGGGTATGAGCATAAGTTTGGCAAAAACAAGAAGAACGCAGTGCTCTATGGTGTGCGCTATACGGTAGGGGGTGGTAGGCTCTATTCACCCATTGATACTGCAGCAACTATTCTTGATGGGGCCAATGTGATTATCCTCGACAATCAGCGAAACACCTTGAGATTTGACGATTACAGCCGACTGGATTTTAAAATTGGTTTACGCATAAACGCCAAGAAAAGTACACATGAGATTTCAATCGATATTGCCAATGTATTGGATACACAGAATGTGCTGAAAGACAGCTACATTGAAGATCCAGAGAATCCAGGGTCTAAAATCTTTGTGGAAGAATACCAACTAGGTCGACTTCCTAATTTCTGGTATAAGTTTAATTTTTAAGGTGAAGTACTTAACTATAGTATTGCTGTCTATTACCCCGTTTCTATTTCAGAAGGCCCATGGTCAGGTTTACGAAGGTGTTCGACTAACTCCTGACTCTTCTACATACGCCAATGTGTATGTGAAACCGATGTACTCGGACAGCTTAAGTAGCACGTATGCCATTTGGGTCAAGAACGCAGTTAAATCACATATGCATGTAAAGCATACCGAGGTGGTCACGGTTTTACAGGGCAAAGGCACAATGACTATTGGTGGTCAGGAGCAGAAAATAAAAAAAGGAGACGTGGTTATTATTCCGAAAGGAACTGCGCACTCCGTGATAACAACGAGTAGAAAGCCTTTACTGGTGATTAGCGTGCAGGCACCTCAGTTTAAAGGCAAAGACAGAGTTTGGATAAAATAGATATGAATTCAGTACCATTTGTACCCCATAAAGATGTAGAATACCCTAGTTTGGAAGAAGTTCGGGAACGCGTTAATTCTTTCTACAATCTGCTGAATAAGCGGAGGACCGTTCGAGCGTTTTCAAATCAGGAAGTGCCTCGCGATGTAATCGAGAAAATTATACTAAGTGCCGGTACTGCCCCCTCTGGAGCCCATAAACAGCCCTGGACGTTTTGTGCCATTCAGGATCCTGAAATGAAGACGCAGATTCGAGTTGCTGCAGAGGAAGAAGAGTACGAAAATTACCATGGTCGAATGTCGGAGGAATGGCTTAAAGATTTGGAGCCTTTTGGCACCGACTGGAAGAAGCCATTTTTAGAAATAGCACCGTGGTTAATTGTGGTTTTCCGAAAGACCTACGATCTGGACAATGGGGTTAAGCGTAAAAACTATTATGTGCAGGAATCGGTGGGTCTGGCATCTGGAATGCTATTGACGGCAATACACAATGCCGGATTGGTTTCATTAACGCATACACCAAGTCCAATGAACTTTTTAACGAAGCTTCTGGACAGACCAGAGAATGAAAAACCATTTTTGCTCATTCCTGTAGGGTATGCTGCAGACGACGTTCAGGTGCCTGATTTGAGTCGGAAGACCATTGAGGAAATCGCTCAGTTCTACTAATGCTCACTACCGAAACTCCAATACAGAAACTTTCATTTAGTTTATACGACGGTTTGGGTGTTGATGTGTTGATGAAGCGCGATGATTTGATTCATCCCTTTATTTCAGGCAACAAATGGCGGAAGTTAAAATATAATCTTCGCCAGGCGAAATCTGATGGCAAAGACACCGTTCTTACCTTTGGTGGGGCCTACTCCAACCATTTGATAGCCACAGCTTGTGCATGCGCGTCAAATAACTTCAAATCGATAGGAGTAGTACGCGGAGATGAGTTGGGGGTAAATGCAAATCACGTATTGCGGTTGTGTGCTGAATACGGGATGGAACTGCGCTTCGTTTCAAGATCTGCGTACAAGGATAAAGACCAGCTAATTCAGGAGTTTACCCAAGATCATATATACGCGGTGCCGGAAGGTGGAGACAATGCGTTGGGCAGTTTGGGTTGTGAGGAAATATTGCCCCAAGACATCGAAATAGACCACATTGTTGTTCCAGTAGGTACCGGAACAACCTTTGTCGGACTTATTAATGCGCATGGTAAACGTATTACGATTCATGGAATAGCGGCGCTTAACCAGGCCGAATACCTTATTCCTAAAATCGAAAAAGGTACTAAGAATCGTAACTGGATATTGCACACCGAGTATGCTTTTGGTGGCTTTGGTAAGTTTGACCAGGAACAGCTGCAATTCAATCAACGATTTGCCTCTGAAACGGGTGTTTTGTTAGATCCGGTATACACGGGTAAAATGATGCGTAGTCTCCCAATGCTTTTAGAAAAGGAGGGCGTCAAGCCTGGTCAACGGATACTTTGCGTGCATACAGGAGGCTTAACCGGTGTGTTAACACCTCAATGGTTGAACGCACCGTTGTAAATAAAAAAAGCCTTCTTGCGAAGGCTTACATTTAATAAAAAGAATAAAAGAAAGCTTAATTAGCAGTGGTTGTCTTTGGTATTACTTTGCCCTTAATCGTCATGAAATCAGGGCTAGATTCTCCATTGTAAATAATAGAGAGGTTCTTGACCTGATTTCCTGATTTTCCGGTTGAGTTAAATTTAACAATGATTTCACCCGATACTCCAGGAGCAATGGGTTCTTTCGGCCATTTAGGTACCGTACAACCACAAGGAGTGGTAATTCGGTTAATGACCAATGGAGCAGACCCTTCGTTCACAAATGTGAACACATGCTCAACAGTTTCACCCTGCGTTATGTCACCAAAGTCGTACTCGGTTTCGGAAAGTTTTAATTTAGGTTGCCCTTCTGGTGTTAGCGTTATCGTTGGTTTGGGCTCGCTCTCCTGAGCGTACGCGTAGCTTGTTCCAACTAGAAAGAAAGCCAGTGCAATGAGGTAAAGTTTTGAGTTCATAACAAATATTTATGTGATTAAGCCCAAAACCATGCCAAAAAAAAAGCCCAGACAAACTTGTCTGGGCTTTCATATACGAATAATGTTCTTATTGCGGGTTTGCTACTGGTGGAGGTGTTTCTCTAGGAGTTGTTTCTACAAAACCACGAATGGTTAAGAATTCAGTTCCTGCCTCACCATTATACTTCACAGTGATTGTTTTTGTGAAGTTTCCTGGACGACCTTTAGAGTTGTAAATCGCGGTGATTTCACCAGTCTGTCCTGGTGCAACTGGCTCTTTCGTCCATTTAGGCGTTGTGCAACCACAAGACGCTCTTACCGAAGTAAGTACAAGTGGTTCAGTGCCCGTGTTTGTAAATGTAAAAGTTACGGTTGCCTGGGTGCCTTCGCTAATTTTTCCAAAGTTGTGCTCAACTTTGTCAAACTTAATCTTTGATCCTGAGTTAGCGTCTACGGTTACGGTGTTTGGTGTCTGTGCTTGCGTAAAAGCTACAAACCCTATAGCCATTAACAATGTGACAAATGTTCGTTTCATAATTTTTTATTGTCGATGTTTAAATATTTAAAGTCAAAAGTACTTGTTCACGCTATATAAAACAAATGACGTGCCAAAATTGACCGTGGTCTTAATTTCGATAGTTTGCCTTGCGTTTTTCCAGGAATGACGTGGTTCCTTCAATAAATTCAGGTGTGCCAAAAGAGCTGCCAAAGTGTTCAATTTCCAGGGCCATGCCGTCCTTTTTAGGGTCAAAATACGCGTTAACACATTCAATTGTTTTTGCAATGGCTTGTGGTGACTTAGCTGCCACTTTGCGAATTAGTGCGTTGCACTTGTCCATTAAATCTTCCTGTTCAACCACATAATTTACAAGGCCAAGTCGCAAGGCATCTTCGGCTCCAATCATATCAGCCGTGGTTAATAGCTCAAAGGCCTTGCCTTTGCCAATCAATTGAACCAGTCGTTGAGTTCCTCCGTATCCCGGCAAGAGGCCAAGGTTTACTTCGGGTTGACCGAATTTGGCATTCGGACTACACACACGCATGTGACAAGACATGGCAATTTCACAGCCGCCGCCCAGAGCGAACCCATTGATCGCCGCAATGGTAGGTTTGCTGCATCGTTCGATGGTATTCATAACTTCATGACCATCCGCACTCAGCTTTTTACCTTGCTCCGGATCAAAGTTGGC
>DIYD01000046.1:0-1658 GCA_002428905.1 Bacteroidetes bacterium UBA6063
CGCTCCTTAATGTTTTCATTCATTCGACTGATGTACTCCCCAATTATGCCGATACCGATTAATTGAATTCCACCGATAAACACCATGGTGATCATCTGTGAAGCCCAACCGGGAGTATAATCCTTAATCACATAGCGCGAATACAGCGTATACAGGATTAACAGAAAGCCCACAATGGAGAACATAAAACCTGAAATGGTGGCAATCTTCAGTGGCCAATTGCTAAACGACGTAATGCCATCCAGGGCAAATCGAATCATTTTCGCATAACTGTACCCCGTTTCTCCGCTCATACGCTCTTCCCGTTGATACGTGACGTACGTCTGCTTAAAACCGATCCACGAAATCTGCCCACGCAAGAACTTGTGACGTTCTGGCATTCTACGTAGTTGTTCGACCACTTTGCGATCGATTATCCTAAAATCACCTGTATCAAGCGGAATATCAATATGTGTAATTCGATTTAAAATGCGGTAAAACCACTTGGCTGTAGCCTTTTTCATCACAGACTCGCCCTTGCGCTCCTCGCGCTTGGCGTATACCACCTCAAATCCATCCAAACTCTTTAGGTACAATTGCTCAATTACCTCTGGTGGATCCTGACCATCGGCATCGATAATAACCACCTTATCCCCTGTTGCGAAATCAAGTCCGGCACTTACCGCCACCTGATGTCCAAAATTACGGCTGAAATGAATGTACTTAACCGTGGAGTTCTCTTCCGCCAATTGATTCAGTATCGCACCACTTTTGTCCCGGCTTCCGTCGTTTACGAAAATGTACTCACCTTCAATGTTGAGTTTCTTCAACACCTGATCCAGGCGGTTTAACAGCGGCCTTATGTTACCTTCTTCATTGTAAATCGGCACTACGACGGATATCATGCTTCAAAGAAACAATTTTTATGGGATGTAACACGAAACGACATCACACCAAAATAAAAAGCACCTTCTCATGCGAGCAGGTGCCTTCCTAATTATGAATGATATGAATTAATGCACAACTGGAAAATCTACTTCCACTTGTGTCAACGCATGTGTATAATTGGTAAAGGTCACAGAGATTACCACGGAGATAAACTCAATCAACGCTTTTTCGTCGTACCCTATCGCAAAGAAACGCTCTCGTGTTTCATCGCTTACGTGACCTGCTTTGGATGCGACTTCTTTTGCCAGGCTGGTTAGCACATTAAGTTTTTCATCGGCTATAGTCGCATGTCTTAGCTGCTCTGCCTCTTCATCGCTAAACCCATTCATTTTTGCCAATGCCGTGTGTGCCGACTTACAATAGACACAATTGTTGGCTTCAGAGGTCGCCAATTTAATCGCTTCAATCTCCTTTTTACTGAATACGTCTTTACCGGCATTACCAGAGAAGCTTAAAAAATTACCTAACGCATTGCCTGAATAACCAATGGTCGCATACAAGTTTGGAACCATTCCCATTTGAGCCTTCAGTTGATCAAAAATAACCTGACTTTCCTGGCTTACTTCTTCCTTTACTGGAACTGTGATTTGTGTTAAAGTGTTCATACTATTTTTTTAATTTTTTTGTTTTGAATTAATGACACTTCAAAGGTGGGGGCGCAAATCGTGGTAAATAATGTTTGGATTTCCTTACCTCATGTACATTTTTCCTTTTAGGTTAAAACGGCTTCT
>DIYD01000046.1:1723-6832 GCA_002428905.1 Bacteroidetes bacterium UBA6063
TAGGTTAAAACGGCTTCTTTTTTATAAGAGATCGGACTAAGTCCAACGTGGTTTTTGAAGAATTTGGAAAAGTGAGGAGCATCAGCATAGCCCAGATCATATGCAATCTCTTCCACTGTTTTATCGGTGTTATTTAACAGTCGTTTTGCTTCCAGAACAATACGCTTATTTATGACCTGTAAAGGCGTGTCGTTGTTGTACTGCGCAAAAAGATTCGACAAGGTCTTGGGCGATTTAAACAATAAATCGGCATAGTCCTTTACCTTGTGTTTCTCTCTGAAGTGCATTTCTACCAGTACGTTGAACTTACGAACCACATCAAGCTGGCTATTCGACATCTCTGGGTTAACCAATAAATTCCGTGTTAACCTTGAGCTTTTAATCAAGAGCCTTTTGAGCAACATGCGAAGCATTTCACCCTGTATATTGTCTTTGTATTCGAACTCTTCAAGAAACACCTTGTAAAGCCGGTCAAAGCTTTCCGACTCCTTTGCGCTAAGTTCCACAACAGGAACTTCAGATGAACCATAAAACAAGAATCCATGACACGACACCTCCTGATCATGATCTCGAATACAATAGAACTCGCGATTAAACGATAGTGCAATGAGTTTATGCGAATCAGATAATACTTCAACCTTATTGTGTGGTGTAAAGAATACCATGTGACCTTGAGGAACAGATACTGGCAATTGATCGACCAAAAACTCGGCAGTACCTTCTTTTACCCAGGCAATGCGATAAATACGTTCTGCATTCATGGTTGCCTGCTCAATCGGACAGGTGTAATCGCTTAAGCGAAAAATGCCATCCTCTTTGATGTCTATGAATTCTAGTTTCATACAAATGGTTTCTACCTGGCTTAGTCATGGATTATGGTAAAACTTGACTAAGGGTTGCGTTGTTAATAGAGGAGCGCTCGAAAATGAACAAGAAAACAGTACATATACCCAATAGAAACGGTGTGTCTTTATCCACGTCAATAGAATACCCAAGCTCCGGAGAAGCCGAGCATCTGGCCTTATTCGCACATTGTTTTACCTGCACTAGCAACCTGACCGCTGTGCGGACAATTTCTAAGGCCCTGACCGCTCGTGGGATAGCCGTTGCACGGTTTGATTTTACCGGTTTGGGGGAAAGTGGTGGAGCGTTTTCGGAAAGTCATTTCGAAGCCAATGTTGAAGATATCGAAGACGTACATACCTATTTAACGGAGCATTTTGCATCACCGGACCTGCTCATTGGTCATTCCCTAGGAGGGTCTGCTTCCATTGTAGCAGCCAGTAGAATTGATTCGGTTAAAGCAGTGGTTACCCTTGGATCACCAGCCGATATTGAACACACCACACATCATTTTGCAGACCAAATCGACGAGTTAGAAGAAAAAGGGAAAACGTGTGTTTATATAGGCGGAAGAGAATTCCAAATCGACAAGGGTTTTGTTGATGGTTTCCGCAACCTGCACCTTCCTGATATTATTCGGTCCTTGCGAAAAGCAATTCTTATCATGCATTCGCCAACGGACGACATCGTTTCAATTGATAACGCTCAAGAAATTTATACCAACGCCATCCACCCAAAAAGTTTCGTATCTCTGGATGATGCTGATCATTTGCTCACCAATAAACGGGACAGCACCTACGCCGGAAACGTAATTGCTGCCTGGGCGAGCAGGTACATCAATGAATAACTTACGGGGGAATAGAGATGGCCGATGTACTTCTATGATGCAGAGTTCGCATTGGTATGGAAATACTCTCCAACCACTCCCAGTTTTGCGTTTAGTTTCCTGATTTTATTTCGAACGTCATCCTGATCGGCTGGTTCCAGGTCTTTTTTCTCTTCTAGTTGCGCAATCAGTACGGTTATTGCCTTATGTATACGGTCTAAAGATAGACGAGGATTTGCCTGCGAGGCGATTTCATTATCCTTGAGAATTCTAATATCATCATGATATTTCTGTAAAAGCTGCTTATTCCTTGTGTTTACAGGCTCCACGAAAACGATATCAGGTTTACACACCTGTTCGGCATTATTATTATAAGTATAGTATTCCGACAAGATGTATCGTTCTTTGTCGATTACACCCCAGGAATTCGTTCTTCGGGGCAAGGGGATAGCTATAATCTCTACCTCAGCTGTAGTGTTTATGGCCAGAACTCGGCATATATGTCTGAACAAATCTTCGTGGCAGTGTTCAATCACCGCCCCGATCATTTCATAGTAAGACTTCCTCCAGTCAAGAATGTTGATGCCGTACTCCATGAAGTCAAACCGACGACCAAGTGAAAGGAAACGGGTGTAACTAAAGCCTTTATCACCAGTTTTGCTCTCGTTCGAATTAACCTTGCGCTCTATTGTACTGTAAATTATTTCATGCGCTTTTTTATAAGCATCCGCGTATTTATTGGAATTATCTACATGTTTCTCCAGGTAGTCGTAAATGATAATCTCGCTGTCCGCTTTAATAATGGAATCTACAAGATCATCTTCAATGGACTTATCTGTTTCCGAGGATTTTAGTGAAATAATTGTTGTATTTGAGTTGAGTGTTTCATATTCGGGTAACAACTCCGTGTTCAGCCCCATTTGTTTCATCCATGTTGCATCGCCTTTTTTTATACCAAAGGCGTTGTACGGTATATTTAAATACATATGTAAATCTCGCACCCAATAAATGAAACGTGCTTTATACATTCTAGGTCGTTTAACATGCCGTGCATTGTATTTTTCTTTTGAGCTAAACCCAATCAAATCACCATAAAAACAATCTTTCAAGAACTTTAGAATGGTCGATGGCTTTTCGCAATATCTAAACAGTCTAATTTCTTTTGATATAACCTGCTCCAGTTCTTTTTCCTGGTTACCGTAATGCCACAATAGCATCTCGTACAGAGAAGTACTCTCAACTATAGGTTCATTTTCTAACTGCGAAGGTTGAATATTCGACATTGCTTGTGCAAAATCCGTCGAAATCGTCAATTATCCAAACTTCAACAGAATCTATTTATGACAAACAAATGAATTTAACAAAGTTGTGTTAGCTAATGCAAAAAATAGCATCCGGCGTGCAGTTCTCTAATTGACAATAGGTTACACTTGATCCGGTTCGGATTAAATCGCACAGCCTTCGATTTGGTTCGATACATTTCGTCTATAGGTGGATTCTTAAACCGACCTGGTCGATAAATCGACCTTGCAGCACAACAGAGGTAAAAAAACGACTGGTCTATGTTTGGAATTGACCCAGCATCGTCCAATAGCTCCTCAACAAAACCAACGCAACCTTCTCATTAAGAACACATTACAATGTATCGCTATACTTGAAAGACTAAAAGAATGAAGCTATGCGAATTAAAACACCCAACACAAACAATTACCACCTACCCTTCCCCTGGGAACCAATTGGTGTACAATCATTAACATATGGTAAAACACCATTGTTTCACTTAAACGGATCCGAGTTTCACAGCGCTCATGTTTATGCCAAATTAGAATATTTCAATGAAGGCCAGAACGTTAAGATGCGAGTTGCAGCTGCTATGATTAATCGTGCTGAAGCCCTGGGCATTCTTCGTCCCTTTAGCGGTCAGACAATTTTAGAATCCAGCGGAGGTAGTACTGGCGTATCATTGGCCATCATCGCTGCCCGAAGAGGCTACAAGGTTAAACTGGTGCTACCTGACAATTACAGCCCTACCCGGATTGCTCAATTACCTAAGTTCGGCGCAACTGTGGAGTTAAGCGACCATACAAAAGGTAATGATTCTCATTTTGTACTTGCCAGACAACTTGCAGAACAGAATTCGGATTATTACTTCATCGATCAACTATCCAATCCGGCAAACTTCGAGGCACATTACTTTGGCACTGGTCTTGAGCTTGTGGAAGCATTGCCCAAAATAGATTACCTCGTTTGCGGTGTTGGTTCAGGTGGGTCGATTTCAGGCATAGGTAAGCGCATTAAAGAGTCCTTTCCTAAAGCGAAAATCATTGCTGTGCAGCCCGATGGATGTAACGTCCTTAAAGGTGACGCCGTACCTCACAAGTTTCAGGGTTGGGCTGCAGGTTTAGTACCGGAGGTGTTCGACACAAATCTGGTCGATAGCGTAATTACAGTAAACTATGAAGATGCGAGGGAAGTGGGCTTTGAACTTGTAAAGAACTATGGGTTGTTTACGGGCATTTCTACATGGGGCAACATCCTGGCCTGCCAGCAATTGTCCGCCGAAGTTCAAAACAAATACATAGTCACTTTAGCCCCAGACAGTGGACATATTTACCCAGATCATTTTAACAACTAGAGCGTACACCGATATGAAAAAAACGAATAAGTTACACCACAACAGACCTTTTCTGACCCATTGCGAAGCAGAAGTAATAGATATAAGGCCTAAGGGAATTGTTCTTGACCAAACTGTCGCTTACGCAGAGATGGGAGGCCAATTGGGAGATGCCGGCAACATTCGGATCAATGCGGAACATAGTCAAGAGCACATAAGATTTCACGACACGCAGCAAGGCTTTGGCCGTATCATATATCTGGACGACTTCCCAACGATTCCTGTTGATACCGCAGTCTATCATGCAATAGCCGAAGAGGATTTAACAAAGTTCAATGTGGGACAAAAGGTATGGGTAGAGATTGATACGAATAAGAGATTCGCTCACACCGTTTCTCACTCCGGCATCCATCTGGTTCTAATGGGACTTGAGAAACTTATGCCAGGGATTTACCACAACATAAAAGGCTGTCGTATTGCAGACTCGTCTGCCCGCCTCGATTTCTCTATTACCGACAAGTTTACTTCAGATGATATTGCTCGTGTTGAAGACTACGTAAAGAACATTATAGCGCTGGATAAACCCATGCACACTTTTGCACACAAAAAAGAGCCCGAAGCCTGGTACTGGCAATTGGACGACTATATTATTCCTTGTGGTGGGACACACCTACCCTCTACCGGAGCCATTCAAAACTTTACCGTACGTAAAAAGAACTTAGGCCGAAATGCGCAAAGAATTTATTTTGATTTCGAACCACAAGCCCCACCTTATGAAATGTACAACAACACATAATATGGTCAGGAGTCTCTTGCGGGTACATCG
>DIYD01000064.1 GCA_002428905.1 Bacteroidetes bacterium UBA6063
CGGATAAATACGCCTTCTTTATTCTTAATCGCTGCTTTTATTTCGAATTGAATCGCTCCCTGATCTTCGACGCCTTTCGGAGAAATGTACTCCAACACGGCATCGATCTTTTGATTTTCTACGGCACCCAGGGTCAGAATTAAGTCCATACCCAGTTTTAGTTTACCTACTTCAGACTCATCCACATTTCCTTCAAAAATCATCTGGTTCATATCGGCTACAAATGCAATCGTTGTGCCTGCATTGAATGTATTCGCTTCAATCACGGAATTACCTACTTCCACCGGTACGTCTAAAACCGTACCTGATATGGTAGACTTAACCAGGGTATTTGATGTTTTGGTAGACTTGGATGAAACCCCGTCTCGCACAATGCGTAAGTTGTCGACAGCTGCCGATAATTCTTCGTTGGCATTGTCCAGTGCAATCTCGATACGTTGAAAATCTTGTTGCGAAAGAACACCCTGATCGAAAAGTGGTTTACTACGATCATAGTCCTTCTTCGCATTATTCAGCGATATTTTAGCCCGGTTTACACGGTTTTCCGCATTGTTCAGGCTGGTCATGTTTGGAATAACTTTAATCTTCGCAATTACATCGCCCCGTTTTACCTGTTGCCCTGCTTCGACGTACAATTCTGAAATGATTCCACTTAACTGAGGCTTGATCTCAATTTCATTCCGTGGAACCACAGATCCGGTTGCTACAGTCTTCTTAACGATCGAAGTGGTGAATGCCTTTTCGGTACTAAACACCACAGGATCCTTCTGCGACTTCGCATAGAGGTAGTAAAACGTAGCAATAAAGCCTACTACAAAAATCAGGACCAACAGAACTTTTAAAATCTTCTTCATAGGGACATTGCAAATCTTATACAAATAAGCCCGTGGTCAAACCACAGGCTCTAATTGTCGATTAAGGGAATTCTTTTTTCTATTAAGCAAAAGACTCTGTAGCACGGTAGCTTTTAGCCGTCTCTTTGGGGCTAATAGCCATAACCGGCGTCTTGCGCGATTCGTGGATGATGTGACGCGCAAAAGAACCGATACGCAGGTAATCCGTAACACCGGCTTCTTTTTGTGTCATAATCAAGATTAAATCGGCATCCACTTCTTCAGAGTACTTAATGATGTCTTTGCCAAAGTGATCTGGGTACTCCTGATCATCAAGCAGTTTAGTTACGTGCTTGACATTATTTTTTGACAGAATACCTTCAACCTGGTGCAAACTTGCTTTTACCTTGTTCATGAAAAACTCATCGCTTTCCACTTCACTAATCACGTGAATTTCAGAGCCATATTGATTGGCAAGTTGTACGGCCCAATCTACTTTTTGACGTGACTCCTTAGTCAGGTCAATTGGTAAGATAATTTTCTTGTATTGAACGCTTGACTGAATGTCTTTAACGATAACTACAGGCACCTGAGAGCTTTTAAGTACGCGGGTCGTTGTACTTCCCATAAACTTCTCAACGCCGTTAACACCGTTAAAGCCCATAACAATACTGTCACACGCCAGGGTTTGAGACACCTCGATAATCTGTTTGAATACCTTGCCTTCACGCACAAGTGTATTTACGGTCATGCTCGGATAGCGCTTTTTGATTTCTTCGGCTTTCTCTTTCAGTTTGTTGTTGATCGTATCAACCATCATGGCCTTTTCCATGCCTCCTCCGAAGATGCTCTTGAAGAAGCTTTCTTCAACCACGTATAACAACGTAATTTGATTGTCGAATAAGTCGGCAATTCCAACAGAGTGCTCCAGCGCGAAGTCTGATGCCGTTGAAAAATCAGTAGGCACAAGGATGATGTTATCCTTTGGAGTTTTTATTGAATTCATCTAAAAGTGTTTATTTGCCGCAAAGATACCACTTATAAAAGCACAAATTGCAAGATTCTGAATTAATACTTAAGCCTGACGGTTCTGTTTACCATCTGGGAATATTGCCTGAAGATATTGGTAATACAGTGATTACTGTAGGCGATCCAGATCGGGTTAAATCGGTAAGTAAGCACTTTGACTCGATTGACGTTCAGAAACAAAATCGCGAGTTTGTAATCCACACCGGAGTGTATAAGAACAAGCGTATTACCTGTATGAGCACAGGCATGGGCACTGACAACATCGATATCGTGCTGAATGAGCTGGATGCACTGGTTAATGTAGACTTCAAGACGCGGAAGGTCAAAAAACTACATACAGCACTGGACATTATTCGAATTGGCACATCCGGAAGTATTCACAAAAACATAAACGTGGGTGACGTTTTGGTAACTGACATTTCCATTGGTCTTGAGGGGCTGATGAATTGGTATCCCCGGGTAAACCAAAGCGATCGTACAAAGCAATGGGAAGACAAACTGGCTGAGGCTATACTTCCGGTAAATGTTTGTGTATCAGAGGGTAATCCGGAGCTCAGAAGCCGATTTAGTCGTTACACTACAGGAGTAACCCTAACCACTGCTGGGTTCTACGCACCGCAATCACGCCATATCCGAATCAAACCTGAAATTGACTTAATGGAACGTCTCGCCAGTATAGAGATCGATGGGCAGTCGATCACCAACATTGAGATGGAAACGGCTGGGATATATGGTCTGGCTCATTTGCTTGGTCACCGTGCCCTATCGATCAATTTAATTCTTGCTAATCGTATCAGTGGGGAGTTTGCAGACCAACCTGAAGCCTTGATGGAAGACACGATCAAACAATGTTTGGATCTGTTATGCAATTGATTGAAGTAAAGAGTGACCGGCTTTTCAAGGCATTTTTAGGTGTACCAAAACACATCTATGCCAACGACCCGGAGTACATTCCCCACATCCTACAGGAGATCACCAAAATTCTTTGGGAGAAACCCAAACCAGGAGATGTAGGATTGTGGTTAGTGCAAGATGCCGGACGTTATGTAGGTCGAATTGCGGCATTCATCAACCCGGGAAACAAGGGCGGCCTTGGTTTCTTTGAATGCATTGACGACCCAACCGTAGCCAGGTTACTGTTAGACACGGGAGAATCCTGGTTGCGGAACGAATCGATTTCGTTGGTTGAAGCTCCCGTAAATTATGGCGAGCGCGATAAGTTTTGGGGGCTGCTGGTTAAGGGGTTTAAAAATCCAAGCTATCAAGAACCGTATAACCCGCCGTATTACCGTACATTTTTCGAGGATAATAACTACCACGCCAGCATCGTGCAATCCACTCAGGAGGTAACCCCTGCCCTGTTCAACGTGGAGAAGATTGGTCCGCTGGCCGATGAAGTACATAACAATCCGGATCTTGAACTCCGACATATCGAAAAAGACAATATTGGCAAATATGCTG
>DIYD01000121.1 GCA_002428905.1 Bacteroidetes bacterium UBA6063
GAGGTAAGAATATTAAGATTTTCAAGTGCAGCCGCACAACTTACCGGATGCCCTCCAAATGTAGTAATGTGCCCCAACACCGGATCGTGACTTAAGCTGTGCATGATCTCCTTACTTGAAACAAATGCACCTAAGGGCATGCCACCTCCAAATGCTTTGGCCAAACAGATTATATCGGGCCTTAAATTGGTGTTATCAATGGCAAACAAGCTACCGGTTCTACCCATTCCGGATTGAATCTCATCTACAATAAGTAGTGCACCCATATCCTGGCATTTGGTCTGTACGGCATCCAAAAAATGGGGTTCTGAAGTCAGGTATCCGGCTTCGCCCTGAACTACTTCAATGACCACTCCGGCTACCGATTCATCAATGACGTTAAGCGATTCCAATTTGTTGAAATCAGCATAACGAACACCTGGCATCAAAGGACGATACGCCTGCGCATAATACGCATCACTCATTAAACTCAATGCACCAGTGCTACTACCGTGATACGCATTGCGCATTGAAACGAAATTGCTTCGACCCGTATACCGTTTTGCAAGCTTTAACGCACCTTCGATGGCCTCGCTACCTGAGTTTACGAAATAGGTAGAGTGGAGCTGTTCGGGTAAATGTTGCGCTAGTTTTTTAGCCAATTTTACCTGGGGTGCCTGAACGTATTCACCATAAACCATGGTGTGCAAATACTTGCCCACTTGCTTGCGAATGGCCTGTGATACGCGATGATTGCGATGGCCCAGATTACTAACACCAATTCCTGAAATTATATCGATGTAGCGTTTGCCGTCTGTAGTTTTAAGATAAATGCCTTCGGCCTTTTTTATCTCCAGAGCCATAGGGGCATCTGAGGTTTGCGCAACGTACGCCAGAAAGTTATTTTTATGGGATATCAAGGTTCAACAATTACTCCCCTTTAAAATCAGGTCTTCGCTTTTCAACAAATGCGGCCATGCCTTCTTTTTGATCTTTGGTGGCGAAGAGCATGTAAAAGTTCTTACGTTCGAAAGACAGCGCCTCCTGCAAAGGCATCTCATACGCCTTTAAAACGCTTTCCTTGGCCATTTGTACTGCTATCGGGCTTTGTTTGGCGATGTCCTTCGCCAAACGCACAGCCTCCGAAAGGTAAACTTCGTTGGGAACAACCTTGTTGATCAGACCATATTTCAATGCCTCTTCTGCAGAAATAAAATTACCGGTCAATACCATTTCCATTGCACGAACTTTTCCCACAGCGCGGGGCAAACGTTGTGTACCTCCTGCTCCTGGCATGATACCAATTTTTATTTCGGGTTGCCCAAATTGTGCGGATTCAGATGCGACAACCATATCACATGTCATCACCAATTCACAACCCCCGCCGAGCGCAAAACCACTAACGGCTGCTATGATCGGTTTTTTGGTCTTTCGTATTTGATCCCAGGTGCTAAACTGGTCAATTTTCAACATGTCAATTGCCCCTTTACCTGCCATCTGTTTAATGTCGGCACCGGCTGCAAAAGCACGTTCGTTACCTGTAATAATTATGGCCCGAACATCGTCGTCTTCATCCAACATTTTTAGCGCATCCCGTATTTCACCCATAACCTGAAGATTGAGCGCATTAAGCTCCTTCGGACGATTAAGCTGGATTAAAGCAATGTGTTTTTCGAATTCTTTGTTAACTAGAATTAATTCTGGATTCATACGTTTTTTGTTGACTTCAATATTAGCACTATTTACCTTGAAGTGCGACCGATTTAGGCATATTTATTGTATTCGTTTTTCAGAATTCTGATACGAAGCTTATTATTGTTTTATGAAAAAATTGATTCTCCCTTTCGTCTTGTTGATTTTATGTTTTACATCCGATGTTTTTGCTCAGGAATTTAGCGGCACGGATCTTACCATGGAGCTAAGTGACCCCATCATAAGTAAGCGAAACTATCATGGTTATTTTATTGTTGGCGACGACAACGTGGTGTTTAGTCGCAATACCATTAAGAAAAAGCCTTACATCATCCGATACAATAAGGAGCTCGAAGAAGACACACGTGTTCTTCTTGAACCCGATATTGTTCCGAAACGTAGTTATATTGAGTCGGTGAGTAGTTTTAATGGTGGTCTGGTAATCTTCTATTCCACCCTTGAAAAGGCAACCCGAACGAATACCCTGTATTATGCAGTACTTTCTCAAGATGACCTGAGTACACTGGAAGAACCGACCAAGGTTTTTGGTATGACCTATACCACAAAACGGAACTCCGGGAATTTCAGCATCAGTATGTCTAAAGACTCCTCCAAATTGCTGGTATTTGCGAATACGCCTACAAAACGGTCTAAGACCGCTAAAGATCAGTTCAATGTGGTAATTATTAACCAGGATTTCTCGGTTATGTGGGACGACAAATTAACCGTTCCTTACGCTGATCGGGATTTTAGCTTGATGGACTTTGACGTTGACAATCAGGGAAACGTGTACATCATGGGTCAATTGAGACAGAATAAAAAGTCAGGCAGAAGTTCGAGGTCACGTGAGCCGGGGTATAAAATCCTCAGGTTTACGGAAGACGGAGATCAGGAGCGATTCGACTTGAAACTAACGGATAAGAACATCTCAGATATTGGTTACCGAATTAAAGAGAACGGAGATTTGATATGTGCCGGACTATACTCGAACAAAGGTTGGGGAAGAGCGGCAGGAGCTTTCTACCTGGAGATTGACGGAGAATCGTTGGATGTTCTGGTAGAGAATATGGAAGAGTTTGATGTGGACTTCTTTACCCAGGGTATGAGTGATCGACAAAAAGCACGGGCAAAGAAGAAAGCAGCGAAAGGTAAGGCACCGGTGTTTAGACGTTATGTAATGCGTCATCTGATTGAAGTGGAAGAAGGCGGTATGGTTATGGTTGCGGAACAGTATTATGTGACCGAGTCTAC
>DIYD01000018.1 GCA_002428905.1 Bacteroidetes bacterium UBA6063
TAGGCACAAATCTAGGTGAGAGAAGTATATCACGATCTGGGCGCAGCACAGCATCGGGGATTCCCCTACCTCTCCACCGAAGTGAAACGTAGGTGGAGGGGCTACCAGCCTACGCTAGCTTGGGCTGGCAAGCAAAAGCTCAAAAGGCCACGCAAATGCGTGGCCTTTTTTATTTAGCGAAAATTGGCTAAACCTATTTGAGACAATTAGAGCAAAAATAAAAGTGGCGCAAAGCGCCTTTTAAGCTTGGGTACGATAACTAATTTAGGGAAGGTGGGTATTGATTTAGTTAACAAATTGACATATAGCATGATTCTTGCCCATGCATAACTAGAGTTATATAGTCTTCCCTACATATCCAGTTTAAACTAACAACCTTGCTCGTAACAACTTATCGTATTACGGTTATTGTTCCGCTTTTATTGATCACTTCTCCATGTAGTGAAACGCAGGAAATCTTGTAGAAATAAACACCTAAATGGTTGTCACCAGGCTTCCATGCTCTATTAGAGCCGGTATATACTTCTTGACCCCATCGGTTGTAGATGGACAGGGTATATTCTTTAATCCCAAATATGTTGGGCTTAAAGGACTCATTTAGTCCATCGTTGTTTGCTGAGATTGCATTTGGTATATAAACCAACGGTTTGTAAGGTATACAATTCACATTGCTGTAGGTAATAACTCCTGCTGGAGATTGACCTCGTACAACATAGCATTTCATACTCTTGTCTGGAACCGCAAACTTTGTATCGGTATATGGTTGGTTAGGTTGTCCAGTAACCATCGGAGTAAAGATTTTCTTTTCTTCACCAAGGATGGTATAATCGATTGGTGTTAGCCATTGCTTATAAGGGCTAAATTGTAAAACAGATGCTTCATTATTACCTTTAACGGCACCCTTCAATATAATCGGTTTTCCTATCCTTCCAGCACTACTATAATTACCACATACGTCCTTCGCTCTTACCTTAAATTCCCATTCATTTGGAGGGAGGTCAATGACAATATCATAACTCAGTTCAGTCGTATTACCGATAATCCTATTATTTTGAGTTATTTCATATTCCATAGCCGCATTAACTGAGGTCCAGGTTAAATGGATTTCTTGTTTTTCATGGTCAAGATCGGTAAAATCATGTTGGAATGTAGCTAGAAGTACATGAACACTATCCTGAGAAGTTACTCCTGGTGAAACCTGAACATACATTGTGTCTTGGGTTGCGACACAACCTGATGCCCCTAATAATTTTTGAATTATATGGAAGGTTCCAGTATCCACAAACTGATGAGAGAATTCTGGCTGAATAATGGTTTCCCATGTCCCATTATCAGAGAAAAAGTATTCCCTTTTGGTTACAAAACTCGTAACTGTATCTTTTATTTGAACGCTTATTGGGGCGCATCCTGAAGTTTTATTCAGGCTAAAACCTGATTGTGGAGAAGCCTTAACCTTTATATATTGATTTTTAACTAACGTACTATCGCAATATCCATTGCTATAGAATAATGAAACGGAATATGTTCCTGGTAAGGTGTATGTATGTTCGACCTTTTCCCTGATCGACGTTGTATAAGTTTGACCATCCCCGAAAGTCCAAACCCATTTTTCGGCGTTCGTAGGATGTTTTACGACAGTTGTTGACGTATTATCAAATGTTAATGTGGTGTAGCTACAAATAATGCTATCTGAAACCTCAAAACTAGGTACAGGCTTGTCAGGGATACGAACTTTTAAGGTATCAAAATACCACTCAGAATATCCATCTAGGTTCTTTGAGTTATAGCCTCGAACCTTAAAAAAGTAATCACCATTCTGTGAATAAATCACCTGAGGTTGTACGTCCGAACTCTGCTCTATACTCCCATCTTCTTTGGTAAAAAACCATTCATATGAATCTATTCCAAGGCTTGGATCACATTTATTTTCAATATTTACCGTGGCTTCGCAGGTATAATTGATCCTAGGTTTAAACCTCAAATAATCATACAAATGAAGAGCCACATCACCGAAGCCTCCGATTTTCAAGCGTTGATCATGATACCTTGAATTGCTCCCTTGGGGGTTATTCGGTTCTCGATAGGTCATCACACGTTGATAAACTGGTGATGTGCTATTATCCAAATATGTCACTACCAAATAGCCATAAGGCGAGATTTCCAAGGCTAAGAATGTAGGTGCTATATTTGAAGCAGGCAGCACAAGTAAGTCTTGGACAGTCGGCAGTCCATTAGACCTCAGATCAATATACCGAACTCTGGATTGCCATGTAACTGTTGTTATGCCGCCAGAAGTGTCTCGCGAGGTCAAGTCCTCAATAAAATAGATAATAGAGTCATCAGGTGAACATTCTAAATCTCTATAGGTTATATAATCACCTGTAGATAACTTGTGTGTGCTACTCTGAGCTGAAGTTAGTCGAATGGGGGTACCATTCACCTTTCCAGATGACGGGTTCATATTGAATTGAATTATGGTGAACGCCACATACAGTTCATTGTCAATAACGCCATTGTAATTCATGCCCATATTGGATTTCTGGATAGCAAAAAGTTTGTTTGCCTGTCTTCCAAGTTCAAGATTGGTAAAAATGGATTGGCCAAAGCTTCGAAAAGCAGGTGGAATCGGAATCGACGATAGGTCAAAGCACGATTTGGTATCTAATGTCGGAACAGTATCTTGCACGACGTAAACTCCCTCGCGCATGTCACCAATAATTGCTGTGTTTAATATTCGATTTGCAATCCTGTAATCAAAGTTTCGGATACGAATGACGTTTTCAATCTTATTTATCGGTTGATCACTATCGGGTTCACTCTTGTCTAGGAACAGCAACTCGTTTTTTGATTTTAAACTCCTTGTGGTGAGGTCAATAGAGTTAAGGTACAAACCCGAGGGTGAGGTTCGTACCTTATCAAATAAATAACCATTACCATATTGCTTAAAGAAGCCGTAAGACCTGTTATAAATCTTGTCGTCCTTAAACAAATAATTGTTCGCGAAGGACAGATGGTCTACAACATTCTCGTTGCGATATAACATAATTGAATTTCCAGGGTAACACGGATAAATTGAATCCGAATTATGCACTCGTTTATTATGCTCAAGGTCGACTATATTGTACACATAATCTCGGAACATAGGCCTACCAGAACAGGAGGAAAAAACGCCATTACTAGAACTTGTAGTCCAGGGAAAGTAGTACTGTTGAATTGTAACCGAGTCCGTAAATTCCAGCATATACGTCCCACCATTTATACCCCAAACTCTTGAGGTTTGTGCATAAGCATCATACCAATACGCCAAGAGTAGGCTTATAATAACGATATGTCTGTAATAGCTATACAAAATGTTTATTCGTTAATATACAATTT
>DIYD01000261.1 GCA_002428905.1 Bacteroidetes bacterium UBA6063
AAGAAGGCGTATTTATCCGTGCAGGATATAGTGCCAATGCCGATATCGTGTTGGATAAACGCGATAGCGTAATGGCCATTTCAGAAGCGCTTCTTCAATTTGATGAGAAGAAAAAGCCTTTCGTAGAAGTGGAAAAATCAAATCAGGTCTTTGAGAAGAAGCCTGTAAAAATTGGCCTTTCGGACGGTCTGAATGTCGAAATCCTGTCTGGAATAACTGCCAAAGACAAAATCAAATCAAAGCCTATTGAGAACAAACCTGCAGAAGGTAAAGGTGGTCCACAACAAGGTCAGGGTGGCGGAAAAGGCAAGGGTCGAAAGCGCTAGTGACTAGGCTCAGGTCTACCTAATATTTGCACAGAGTCTTTCTGAAATAGAACCGGTTTAGCTGTGTACGTAGAGTCCGGATTCAATGCTGGCTGGCCGGCATCAACCCATGCTGTGTACCATACTGAACCCGTTAGCTCAATGGCTGCACGCATGCGTCGTTCTACCATATTGTTGAGTTGCTTGTGGTAATGCTTGCAAAACCTTGAATTATACGTCTTCACCAATTGCCTACCTCTGGGTTCCATCGCATATTTGTTTGCTTGTCCAACCTTTTCGGTTGAAGACAATTCCATATGTAAGACGGAGTCTTTGGCACCATAACTCTCAGATATCCGTTGCCAAACAGTTTCCTGCACATCTTCTAAATACGTTGCACGAATGAGGAACAGACCGTAATCAGGCAGGAATAACTCGGGTAGCCGTGACTCCCAAAGTCCATGGATTCCTTCCTGATTTGAGTGCTGGCCATTGTAATTATGTGTCGTATGCAACGGGACGTGTATATCCCCAATGTAGTGGCCTAAATCGGCACTTAAGCGAAGAATGTTTGTGTAGTCCTTATGGTAAAAGGCCTCAGTAAGCTGGTACTTCAACCACATGATGTTCCATGGAGCGATTCCATGTTCCTTAAGACTGTCTTCTCCAAAAATGTCAATAGCCTGTTGCCAGGAAAGTCGAATCGTGTCTAACGGCAGTGCTATTTCATACGCATCAATGTCGATGTAATGTTTGGGTGCCTCAGAGGCATTGACGTATCGACGTTGATCGGCGGTTACGGCGTGTTCCCGTATATAATTGATGTTGGGTTTGTAAAACTGAAATAACTCATAGGGTAGAGTGAAAACAGCATTGTAGTTGATGGTTTTATGGGCGTAAAATCCCCAGGGTTGAGCCGAAATTGGAAAAATGACGCATAGAACGACGAGTGAAAATAGATTTTTCATGGTGTAAGGTTTGGTTGATTGAAGACAAAGTTAGTCTATTTCTTCGTCCTTTTTCGGCTTAAACACGATGCGATACACCGTAGGCTTTTCATTGTGTAGGTTGGCCAATTCTTTCTCACGTTCCATATCGATCCACCATTGCGGCATTTCATCTTCTTCCTCAAACGGATCTGGGTCGTCTTCAGGCCCATGTTTGCGATATACAAAAGCCAAAGCGATACCGGTTAACGCTCCAAAAAGGTGACCTTCCCAGGATATGTTTAACTTTTCAAACCAGCTAAATTGTGGGAACAACCCCCAGATCATACTGCCGTATAGGAATACGAGAATAAAAGCGACTGCGGTCAGCTCTTTATTCTTGCGAATAAACCCTGTAGTCATCAAGAAGGCAACCATGCCGTAGACAATTCCACTGGCGCCAATATGAACGCTGTTTGGATCGCCCAGGAGCCAAATACCAAGGCCGCTAAACACCCATATAAGCATAAAGATGCGCCATTTTACTCTGGGATAGAAATAGAATATGAATGTGGCTGAAACGAGAAAGGGAATGGTGTTAGAAAACAGGTGAGCAAAGTCGCCATGTAAGAACGGCATGGCAATAATGCCGATGAGTCCGGAGATGCTCTTTGGTTGAACTCCAAACGCTTTTAGACCTATATCGTACGCTTCATTAGCAAAAAACACCAGCCAATAAAAAACGATGAAGACGGATGGCCAGAGCAGGTTGTCTATAAGTCGGGTTAACAGGCGTAGCATCGTTACTCAATGTTCAAGTTCGTCCATCCATCGCTTTCGGCAATTTTGGATAGGTACTCACTAAGAACATCTAACTGTTCAGGATGTTCACCATAAACGACAATTTGTTTCGAAACCTTCTTGTGGTTGTATTTGAATAGGATACCTGGAAGGTCAGTTATATCAGTCGGGTATTCATCAGCGAACGAATTCCATTCGGTGGAATTGAGCAAATCGAAAAGGGCTTTCGTATCTTCCTTACTCAACTGCTTTTCAAAACTGCCAATTTTTTCTGTGAAGCGTTTTCCTTCAAACTGGGCGAGCCCTTCACCATTAATCACCAGTGTATAGATAGGGCAGGCACCAAAGCATGCCGTGCGCTCAAAGTGTATCGACGACGTGGCCGGGACACTCTTTTTTCCAGCACAACTTACTAGAGAAACTGTGGCAAGAAGGGACACTATGTATCCTGTTAATGGCATATTAAATCTTAGTTAGGTCGATAACCGTAACTCCTGGTTTGGTCTTCGGATCGAATTTAAAGAAGCTGTCATTCATGGTGAGGTTTGCACTGAACGTGGTAATGTTGTACGTTGAGTTTACACCATTCTTGTTCAATACAGCCATGCTAACAATCTTATTTGTAGCCTTGTCAATGCTGAGTTTTACCTTGAAATAAGGCTTGTTTCTATTTTGCGGTGTCATCTCTATCTTTTGAATGGTCTTGCCACTACGCATAGATTCTCCGGCGTATTTATAGTTAAATCCTTTTTGGTAGATGGTGAATATCTCCGATGGATTAATCTCCTGGTCATTTGGATCGTACTTGGTGATCTGAACTTCATTTTCTTCTTTGAAGTACGTCCACATCGTTTTACCGTCACAGTAGATTTCCTGATCGGTCAGGTTAATTCTGAATTTCTTCCCTTTTAAGTATAGCGTACCATTTTGCTTAATCTTGGTATTACTTTGATTATTGTTTATAGTGATACTAAAACCAGCTTTAATCGACTTATAGGTTTGGTATGTGCGGCTTACCTTACTTAGTATACGGCTAGCTGTTGCATCTTGAGCGATCAAAGTACCTATGCTCGCAAACATTACTAAGGCAACTGTTAAAACTGTGATCGAAGTTTTTCGTGTCATGTAGGTGTGTTTTGTCGTGATAGTCAATTACCCAAATGTGTTTCCACCCCTGGCTAATTTTCTGCAAATTTACTCAACGTCATTCAAATACTGTTCCAAAGCATATTCATCTGCCATAAGAACTTGTCGAGCCTTGCTTCCTTCGAATGGTCCAACGATTCCAGAGCGCTCTAACTGGTCGATAATTCGACCTGCCCGGTTATAACCAATCTTAAGCCGGCGCTGTAATAACGATGTACTGCCTTGCTGATGTTGTACTACAATGCGCGCAGCATCTTCAAAGAGTGCATCCTTGTCGTCATCGTCCAGCGCATCTTCATTGCCCGTGGAATCTTCTTGCACTTCCGGTAGCAGGTAGGCCGACGAATACCCCTTTTGTTCACCGATAAATGAGGTGATTACCTCAACTTCGGGAGTGTCCACAAAAGGACACTGTAATCGTACAATTTCACTACCATTCGAGTACAACATATCCCCTTTACCGATCAATTGATCGGCACCATTGGCATCGAGAATGGTACGCGAATCGATTTTAGAAGTAACCCTAAATGCGATTCGGGCAGGGAAATTTGCCTTAATGGTACCGGTAATAATGTTTACCGATGGACGTTGGGTTGCAAGTACTAAATGAATTCCAATGGCCCGGGCAAGTTGTGCCAATCTGGCAACCGGATGCTCCACCTCTTTGCCCGCAGTCATAATCAAGTCTGCCACTTCGTCAATAACCACTACGATGTATGGTAGGAAACGGTGGCCGTCGTTTGGATTTAATTTGCGTTGCTGGAATTTCGTATTGTATTCCTTGATATTACGTACCAGAGCATTTTGCAGCAGTGCGTAGCGGTTATCCATCTCAATACACAAGCTATTGAGCGTTTGAATAACCAGTTTGTTGTCGGTGATAATGGCATCTCCTTCACCCGGTATTTTCGCCAAATAATGACGCTCGATGCGCTGGTACAAGGTCAATTCTACCTTTTTCGGGTCGACCAGTACAAATTTCAGTTCAGCCGGATGTTTACGGTACATCAGCGAAACCAGTAAAGCGTTTAGTCCTACAGACTTACCTTGTCCAGTAGCACCCGCCATAAGTAAGTGCGGCATTTTGGCTAAATCTGCCACATACACCTCATTCGAAATGGTCTTACCCAGGCAAACCGGAAGTTCGAATTTAGATTCTTGATATTTCTTACTGGCAATTCCCGATCGCATTGATACGATCTCAGCTTCTTTATTTGGCACTTCAATACCAATGGTTCCTTTACCCGGTATCGGTGCAATAATTCGAATACCTAAGGCAGCCAGACTTAATGCGATATCGTCTTCCAGGTTTTTGATTTTCGATATTTTTATTCCCGGAGCCGGTACAATCTCAAATAGGGTAACGGTAGGGCCGATGGTTGCCTTAATCTTAGAAACTTCAATCTTATAATTCTTCAGTGTTTCAACGATGAGGTCTTTACTTCGATTCAGGTCTTCCTGGCTGACCTCTGTTTTGCTGTCGGCATATTCGTTCAGAAAGGTGAGGTTAGGAAACTTATAACCCGATAGATCAAGTGTTGGGTCGTATTCCGTATCAATACCTTGTCGCGTGATTTCTTTGGCAGATAGTTCCTCTTCTTCAGTCGTTTCTTCTATGGTGAGATCGAGGTCGTCTTCCTGCTTCGTTGATTTTTGCTCTTGCTCTTGCCTTTTGGGTTTTTCTTCTTGTTTTGGTTGAACTATCTCAAAATCATCATCTTCAGGTTCTACGCTTTTCTCCGTGGTTTTGGGTTCAAGTGTTATGTTGTCCTTTGTGAATAAGGTCTCTTCCGGAGTTATGGGCTCGTCATCAAATGCATCCGCCGCGGGCTTTTCTGCCTTAGCCGCTTTTCGTCGGGCTAACCAGGCTTTGAGTGCACCAAATCGATTAACCAACCAGGTGTAGAGGTCAATATCGTAGTTCCAGATCAGAATGCTTGCGAGATAGGCGAGTAATACCATAACCACACCAATAGATCCAACCAGGGATGCCATCCACAAATAGAACTGGTAGCCAAAGTTTCCAGCCAAAATAGGGTAGTAGTTGTGGAAGATTAGGCCGAGTAGAAGCCCAAAAAACGTGATTACGAGTACGGTGTTCTTTAAGGCAACATAGATGTTAAACGCCTTTGAATTGGTGTAGATACGGAGTCCTATGATACATACCAAATAAGGAAGGGCAAATGCGGTTAACCCGAAGCCTTTGTGCATGAGATAGAAAGAAAGCTTTGCACCGGCTACACGCATCCAGTTACGGATTGCATCCGGATTCTCTCGGAAGTATTCTGCACTTCCGCGTATGACACTATTGTCCATCTTCCAGGTGAAGAGAAACGATAAAAACGACAAAAACATAAAAATGGAAAAAAGGCAGATAATGCCACCTGCGATCTTGCGCGTTCTCGGGTCTTTCAACAGAAGGTGCTGTTGCCAGTTGGAAGTCGATTTTGAGCTCGATGCTTTTTTCTTTTTTGTCTGTTTTTT
>DIYD01000230.1 GCA_002428905.1 Bacteroidetes bacterium UBA6063
TAAATTCGGATACCACGTGTTTACAGTGGCGGCGCTTGTATCGAGTTCAGCAATCAACGCACGTTGATACCGTTGCATACTGTCGTTATTGTAATCGATGCCATAACCAATACCGAATGCTGCGGCATAGATGAAGCCTACCTTCCAGTACTTTTGATTGTAAACCTGACCTAATCCGGGAATAATGGCCGACATAACCGTTGCCTTTTTGGGGCTATGAACCTCACCGGAGTCCTTTAAAGGCGGAATTGGATCATAAAGGGTAAAACACGCCTGTCGAAAATCAAACTTCGTCTGTGCTTCTACCTGTATACAGACAGTGCATAAAAAAACCAGAAATAAAACGCGTTTGATCATTTGCTTCTGCAAATATCCTACAAATGCAATGGATAGTCTATGGCTATCGATGTAATCTTGTTGAAATCGGTTGATTAAATCTGACGCAGTTTTTCCAGAATGTCCGTCAAATGAGGTTTATCGTCGAAATGGATTATTAATTTACCCTGTTCGCCCTGAGTAGAGGCAAATTCAACGGATGAACCTAACTTGCTCACTAACAAGTCTTTATAGGGTTTAAACTCCCTAAACGATACCTTCTCTTTTGACTTAGTGGTAGTAGAGGTTGTAATCGTTTCCGTCTCTTGTGGAACCACACCCGATTTCTGATATTCTTTAACCAGTTCTTCTACCTTGCGCACAGACAGCCCCTCAGCGACAGCACGCTGACAGATGTAATTCTGTACTTCCTCATCTTCAACGTTTATTAATGCACGTGCATGTCCCATGGAGATTTCGCCTTTTTGAATGGCGATCTGTATGGAATCGGGTAGCTTCAATAATCTAAGGTAGTTGTTTACCGTACTTCGCTTCTTACCAACACGTTCACCAAGTTCTTCCTGACGTAAGCCACACTCGTCTAACAATCGTTTGTAGCTTAACGAGATTTCAATGGCATTCAGGTCTTCCCGCTGGATGTTCTCGATCAGCGCCATTTCGAGCATTTCCTGATCATTTGCCAGACGGATATACGCTGGGATCTTATCTAAACCAGCAATGATACTTGCACGTGTCCGACGCTCACCACTGATGAGTTCGTATTTATCCTTACCAATCTTACGAACGGTTATGGGTTGAATCACACCATGTATTAAGATGGACTCGGCCAGTTCCGTTAATGCCTCGTCTTCAAATTCCGTTCGTGGTTGGAATGGGTTAGCAACAACTTGATTTAATGGGATCATAGCCACCGAATTTGGTGCTCCTTCTCCTCCATTAGATGCATCATGCTCATCACTAACCAATAAGGCTCCTAGGCCTTTCCCCAATGCATTTCGTTTTGCCATTACTGTAAAATCTTTTCAGCCGAAGCCATTTTAGTCATTCCATTCTTCTGCAAAATTTCTCTGGCCAAATCGAGGTAATTTACACTTCCGCGTGCAGTTGCATCGTGTTCCAATACGGGTAAACCAAAGCTAGGAGCTTCGCTCAGTTTGGTATTCCGTTGGATTATGGTCTCAAAAACCAAATCCTGGAAGTGCAGTTTCACCTCATCCACAACCTGATTCGATAGTCGCAGACGGCTATCATACATCGTCAACAACAGGCCCTCGATCTCTAAATTAACGTTTATGCTGCGCTGAACAATCTTGATCGTGTTCAATAATTTTCCAAGCCCTTCAAGCGCAAAGTACTCACACTGTACCGGTATGATAATGGAATCGGATGCGGCCAGGGCATTGGTCGTAATCAACCCCAACGATGGAGAACAATCGATAATAATGAAGTCGTAATCTTCCTTCACCTTACCCAGAATACGACGCATTAACTTCTCTCGATTCGGAAGATCAATCATTTCAATCTCGGCGCCAACCAGGTCAATATTGGAAGGAAGTACATCCAATTTCGAGTTGGTGGTGTTCAAGACGATGTCTTCCGGACTAATATCCTGAACAAGGGCCTCGTATAAACCAATTTTTACGTTCTTCGGATCAAATCCCAAACCTGAGGTTGAGTTCGCCTGAGGGTCGGCATCTACCAATAAAACACGGTATTCCAAAATAGCCAGACTATATGCCAGGTTAATCGCCGTAGTAGTTTTACCTACACCTCCCTTTTGATTGGCTACGCAAATCGTTTTTGTCATTCTCGTCAATTATTAAAGTTCTAGTTTGTCGCCCACTGCAGGAAGCAAGAGCTCCACGTCGCGTGCATTAAATTTGTTCAGGGCTTCGTTGTGATCTATTTCTATAAAACCAAACGTATCGTAGTGCATACCAACAACTCTGGAAGCACCACAAAAATTGGCTGCCTTTGCCGCATCTTCAATACCCATAGTAAAGTTATCGCCAATAGGTAAAAATGCCAGAGACAGATCGAATTCTTCATTGATTAATTTCATGTCATACGTCAACGCTGTATCTCCGGCGAAGTACATGCAATCATTCTTGCCCTGAATCACGAAACCTGCCGGGTTCCCTGCAAAGCTTCCATCGGGAAACGAGCTGGAATGAATTGCATTCGTCATTTTAAAACGCAGACCATGAGATTCATGCGCTCCACCATGGTTCATCGGCCGACTTTTAGCATATCCTTGCTTTTCCAACCAGGTCGTAATCTCGTAATTCGAAATCACCTCTGCCCCTGTTTGATTCGCCAATTCCACCAGGTCAGCAATGTGATCTCCATGTCCGTGTGAAACAACAATTATGTCTGCCTTAATGGAAGTAAAATCAATGTTTCCGGCTTTCGGATTTGGCTTGATAAATGGATCTGTAACTATCTGAATGCCATCAATTTCAAGATGAAAACAGGAGTGCCCTAAATACCATATTTTTGCCATGAATGATTAACTATGTGAGGCTCAAAACTAGGTTTAATTTTGTGGGATCAATAAACAGGATATGGCTACTTATTCACATCTGTTTGGTGTTAATATCCTGCAATGTGTCTAAAAAAGAAGATGCCAAAACGGTTTTTCGCTATAATTCCGAGAATGGAATCACCTCACTTGATCCTGCATTTGCATCGTCGCAGGACAATATTTGGGCTGTAAATCAGATATTTAATGGGTTGGTGCAGCTGGATCAACACCTGGTTCCGCAACCAAGTATTGCTAAATCCTGGAATATCGACTCTTCGGGAAAGATATACACATTTCACCTACGAAACGACGTCTATTTTCATGCTTCACCGCACTTTGAAAGCGACAAGCGAAAAGTACGGGCTTCGGATTTTGTGTATAGCTTCAACCGCATTATGGATGCAACCACCGCATCACCGGGTGCATGGATCTTTAACGACAAAATTGTGAACAATGGGTTCAAGGCATTAGATGACACCACATTTCAAATTGAACTGGTTCAACCTTTTGCTCCGTTTCTCGGACTTCTATCTATGCCATATTGTATGGTGGTACCGAAGGAAGTTATCGATGAGCTGGGGAAGTCCTTTGCTACCCAACCGATTGGAACAGGACCATTTACGTACTGGCTATGGGAAAAAGATGTAAACCTGATCTTGCATAGAAATCCGCGCTATTTTGAAACAGAAAACGGAACTCAACTACCCTACCTCGATGCCGTAAATGTTTCGTTTATTGCCAATAAACAGATGGCATTACTCCGGTTTCTCAAGGGTGAACTCGACCTGTATAATGGAGTTACCAGTACCACAAAAGATGTAATTCTCGACAAAAACGGCGCGCTCAAAGACGAGCATGCGGGCAATATCCAACTGGAGAAAAAGGCCTTCTTAAATACGGAATACCTGGCCATACATCTGGATTCCGGGACGGTACAATGGCCCTGGAATAATATACATTTTCGAAAAGCCATAAACTATGGTATAGATCGCGGTAAGATGATGAAAAGTCTGAGGAACGATATCGGGTTTGCAGCCGATGGCGGATTTATTCCCGTTGGACTACCGGGCCATTCTTCTCAGCATGGGTATGTGTATGAACCTGACAGTGCTGCTATAGAATTAGAACGGAGTGGTTACCTTCAGAACCCCACATCAATCACCGTATCGACCACCAAAGACTATCTCGACCTATGCATATTTATTCAGAAACAACTCGGCGATTTAGGTGTAGATCTTGAAATTGAGGTATTGCCTTCTTCCGAATTGAAAGAACAAAAACGAAGTGGAAATCTGGCCTTTTTCCGGGCGAGTTGGATCATGGATTATCCCGATGCAGAGAACTACCTATCCTGCTTTTACAGCGCAAACTTCTCTCCTGGCGGACCGAACTACACCCACTTCTCAAATAATGCCTTTGATGCCCTTTATGAACGTTCACTTATTGAGTCGTCGGATGAGGCACGAATTCGCTTATATGAACAGATGGACAGCATTGTACTGAGTCATGCACCGATTGTGGTACTTTTCTACGATCAAAGTGTCCGTTTGCTCCACACCCGCGTATCCAATATGGTGAATAATCCGTTGAACCTTCCAATGCTTAAATATGCACGGATCTATGAGTAGGTAAGGCGATAAGACTGTTAGAATCTATGAAAGACGAGCACAGGCATTTCATTTTACACAAGCCATATGGCTTTCTTACCCAGTTTGTGAACAACAACAAGCGCAAGAAAGGGCTTTTGGGCGAGTTGTACGATTTCCCAACAGGTACAATGTCTGTAGGTCGACTCGATTGGCAATCTGAGGGACTACTTTTTCTGACCACGAATGGAAAACTAAGTCAGCTTGTTAGAGGCCGAAAGATTGAAAAAGAGTACTTCGTGCAGGTGGACGGCAGAATTACTCAGGATGCTATCGATCGCCTTAGAACTGGTGTTGAGATTGGGCTAAAGAGAGAAAAATACATCACCGCGCCGTGCGAGGCCAAATGGATTGAAGACCCTGGCTTTGCCGAACGAAGTAGGCGCGTTCGGGATGAAAGACATGGCCCGACCAGTTGGGCTTCCATAACGATTACCGAAGGTAAATTCCGACAGGTGCGAAAGATGACCGCTGCCGTGGGCTTCCCTACCCTGCGATTAGTACGGGTTCGAATCGGCAATACGCAGTTGGGCGACCTTAGAGTAGGCGAGGTCAACGAAGTGGATTGGTTTGATCTTGGAGTCTAATTAACCAATGTAGCAATTCAACAATGTAGTAATGTAGCAACTGAACCGTTGTTGAACTAAAAGACCACTTTTACGTTTGTAAGGCGCGCTTTAATCGATTGTTTTTGTTTGTCGCTATATCCACTTGAATACAGGTATAAGGACTGCAATGCGCTCAGGTCTGCGCATAATGCAATGACGTCCTTGTGTTTTATTTCGGTACAATCAGTTAGCGTCAATTTCGTCAACGAGGATAGCTCCCCTAATTCTTCAGGTATCTGCTCAACACCTTTTAGTGATATCGACAGGTCTCTTAGGCTCACTAAATTGGAAAAAGAAGGAAGATTACCGCCCTCGGCAGTAAGTACGCATTGCAACTCTTGCAGATTCTTTAGTTTCAGAATGGCCTGAGGATATTGTTTAAGGTTATTATGACTAATCTTAAGGACCTGGAGACTGTTTAGTTCGGAGAATCCAGTATTGATTTCCGATAACCGGCATTGGTTTAAATCCAGATATTCAAGCTGCTTCAATTGACCGATTTCAGGTGATATGGTAGCCACTGGATTTTGGAAGAGTCTAAGTTCCAGGAGGTTGCCGAACTGTCCAATTCGCGCATCAAGCTGGTCAATCGTATTCCCACCATAGAGCCCATTCCCAAACGTTAAAACGGAAAGTCTTTCCAGTTGTGCTAATTCATAAGGAAACTCGGCAATGTTGTTTCCCGCAAGATCAACCTCCTCCAGGTTGTTCATACTCCGAATAAATTCAGGGCATATCGATAGTTCGCATCGATTGAACTTTATCTGTCTCAGCGAATGGATTTGTGGTATAACCGATTTGAGTTCATCTACTCCTCCACCAATCAGTTGTAGTACTTTTAGATTGGTAAGTTTGGTATAATTTTCTCTAAACAAATGGACGCTCTCATCATCTGAAAAAATCAGTATGGACTCCGCTTGAAGCGGTTTCTCCAATGCTTGCTCAATACTTAATACCTCCAACTCATTGTAATTCACTTTAGGAGATTGTGCCAGACAGCCGCATGCAATAAGGACAAGTAGTGTTGTAAACGAATATAGTTTTACCATGTGTGATTTATTTGGGTAAAACTATAGAAATAATGTAGCAATTCCACAATGTAACAATTCAGCAATGGAGCAATTAAGCAATTTAACAATTCAACAATGGAGCAATTCAATAATGTGAATATTTCAATATGCCGCCTCAGTGCATTCGGCAAATCACTCGAAATGACAGTTGCTTTAATTACATCGGTTCGTTTTCACAAGTCAATCGCTAAACCTTACAACAAGCTTTCCGTCTGGCTATCTCAAAATCTAAACGTCTAAATATCTATATTGCACCATGAAGTGGTATATCGTCTTACTGAGTCTCTTAATCTGCACATTCAGCTGTAATCAAAAACAGGTCGAAACAACAACAGAAACCAAAAAGAAATACAACGTACTTTTCGTTTCCATCGACGATTTAGGGCCGCACCTTGGCGCTTACGATAACCAACACATCGTATCACCCAACCTGGATGCCTTTGCAAAGACCGGAACAACTTTTCGAAATACCTATTGCCAGGCCGCCGTATGTGCGCCTTCTCGAGCAAGTCTAATGTCGGGGTTGCGACCTGACTCTACGCAGGTATGGCATTTAGGAGATAAATTTCGAAGTCTTCATCCGAACATGATTACCATGCCAATGCACTTTAAGTCGCACGGATACCATACCGTTTGCATTGGGAAGATCTTTCACAATTACATGCCCGACTCGATGTCGTGGGATGAACCCGACCTGCGACCAATTCAGTTTAACAAGCCCGAGTGGGTAGGACGTGACGGAGAGACATTCTATGTGAATAAAGAAACACAACGGAGACAAAAGATCAAACGCGATTCGGTGGTCAAGCTTCGTCCGAATTACTACGCTGATGGCTGGAATAATGGTCCGGCCTGGGAAAATGAGGACGTACACGACACCTTATATTATGATGGTGCACAAACGGAGTTGGCTAAACGCACGCTAACCCGACTGGCTAAAAGCGACGAACCCTTTTATATGGCGCTTGGCTACTTTCGTCCGCATTTGCCATTCGCCGTGCCGAAGAAATACTGGGACTTGTACGATCGCGATAGTATTCCTGTAGCTCGTAACCCTTATGTGCCCGAGAATTCACCAATCATGTCGATGAACCTAATGTATGAACTCAGAGGGTATGACGGCTTTAGCACGCTCCAACATCCGACGAAGAATGTAATGAATACGGATACCGCGCGTATTCTTAAACACGGTTACTATGCGAGTGTGAGCTATGTAGATGCACAGTTTGGCAAGATTATACAACACTTAAAAGACCTGGACCTGTATGACAATACGATAATTATTGTGTGGGGTGACCACGGCTGGAAACTTGGTGAGCACAACGGATGGTGCAAGCAAACCAACTATGATATTGACGTTCATGTACCCATGATGGTGCACAAACCGGATCAGACTAAACCGGGAGAACAGACGTTCGAAATAACCGAACTCATCGACATGTATCCTTCTTTATGCGAGTTGGCTGGTATACCTACTCCAGAATACATGCAAGGTTTGAGTTTTGTTCCACTTATGGAAAACCCACAGCTCCCCTGGAAGAAGGCGGCTTTTAGCCAATTCCATCGCCGTCCGAAAGTAACACCGGACGGAAATAGATATATGGGCTACTCCTTAAAAACGAAAACCCACCACTACATTGAATGGTACTACTGGGATCATGTTACCGGAGAACGGGGTGATTTTGTAGTATCAGAGCTATATGACAGTGTTTCCGATCCGGATGAAAACAAAAATATAGCTATGTTATCCGAAAACGAGGCTCTGGTAGATGCGTTATCGGAACAATTGGCAGCGGGGTGGAAATCTGCACTACCCAATTAACCAACAGAGACCGATTTCATATTGAAATATTTTCCCATTTTGAAATTTGTTTCCCATTATGACACTATTTGCTCATTTTGGCACGTGGCGGTTTAGCCCCCCATTTCAGACCTATGCAATTGACAGTCATTCGTTTATAAACGTTTTAAGACGGTTAATCCTGGTTTTGGCACGCCGATTGAAATAGTTCTGGTACAAGTTCGCATGATGTATTTTACCTTTGATTATTCACGCATTCATTCGGACTTGCAGATAAAAACACTATTTCGAATGAAGAAAAAATTATTAGCATTGGCAGCTCTAGGAGTTGTATTTGCCCTAAACACAAACGCTCAAACTGACGACAAAGACGACAACCACACTGTTGAAATCAACATTCCTGAAGTGGCAATTCTTGACCTTGAAGGAAAGACTGCAATTTCTCTTAATGTAGAAGCTCCAACTGAAGCTGGTAAGGCCGTTGATTTCTCAAAAGCAAAAGACAGCTCAATTTGGTTAAACTACTCTTCTATTGTAAGTAAGAAAGAAAACTCAAGAGACGTATCTGTTAAGATTTCAAAAAACAATGTACCTGACGGAATGTTACTAAAAGTGACAGCAGGAGCTGACGCTGGTAACGGTGACGGTACTATGGGAAAATCTACAGGAACAGTAACACTAAACAGCAAAGATCAGAAAGTAATTGACGGTATCGGAAGCTGTTACACCGGTGACGGCGCGAAAAACGGTCACAATTTAAGCTACTCGCTAGAATTAGACCCTTCTAAAGGAAGCTACGCCGACATCGACTTTGATCAGGACGTTACTCTAACAATCACGTACACGATCTCAAACAAGTAATTAGTTAGCACACAATATAATATAGGAGAAGGCGGCCAATGGTCGCCTTTTCTTTTTGCTCCAATTATGCGATATTCGTTTGTATGAGACGGTTGCTCTATATTCTACGCTTTGGCATTCTAACTGTGTTGGCAATAACACAGATGGCCTGCAACGATGCGGACAATTGCAAACGTGAAGAAATGGCGCCGGTAGTATCGGTGATGGCAGATGACACCGTAAAGGTGAACACTACCCACCAGGTAAACATTCGGTTTCAGGTAAACAATGGCTGTGGAAGTTTTAAACGCCTCAAAGAAGGAAAAACGGGCAACAAAATTCACATAGAAGTAGAGGCTTTATACAAAGGCTGTATGTGCACAATGAATCTACCTATCCTGAATACGGATTATGAATTTACCCCTAAAACTGTAGGCACGTACGTGTTGAAATTTGGATCTGGCCCAACTCCAGACGTTGTTAAACAAATTGAAGTTATTCCATGAATATTGCCCTGGCAGGATCTTCGGGAGAAGTTGGTAAAAAACTACTGGCCTTAATTAAGGCAGACGACGATATGCATGCCACGATCTTGAACCGTACGCACAAGGACGTTGTTGCAGAGCACACTACCCAGCGTATTGTAAACTTTAACGAGATTTCGGATTGGCCGAATGAAGCATTTGATGCCGTCATATGCTGCCTCGGTTCAACGATTAAGAAAGCGGGCAGTAAGGAAGCCTTTCGAAAAGTAGACTACGACTACGTGGTGCAGTTGGCACAATGGGCCGAACGCTCCAAATCGAAGCAATACCATGTGGTATCAGCGTCTGGTGCAAATGCCTCCTCCATGTTTAATTACAATCGGGTAAAAGGCGATATGGAGAACACGGTATCCGCACTTGATATTCCTCAAATTTGCATTTACCGTCCTGCATTATTAGACTCCGAACGGGTAGAAAAACGTACGGCTGAACGTGTAATGATTGCATTGTTTAGAGCCATCAACCGCTTCATCCCAAAGCAATACCGCAGTGTGCGCGTAGCTGATGTTGCTCAATCTATATACGAACACATCCATAAAAAAGAACCTGGAGTGACCATAGTTTCCTCAGATCAAATGCACCGGCCTTAAGTACAACAATGAACCTGTAAAATTCCAAGCTTAACATTAACTTCGTTGCCTCAATACACCCTAATTGAAAGTTGAAATAATAACCATAGGCGATGAGATATTAATCGGTCAAATCGTCGATACCAATTCGGCCTGGCTTGGTGCACAACTAAGTCCACTCGGTTGGGAAGTCATACGTATTACAACCATTCCAGATACAATAGAAGCCATTACAGATGCGGTTGACCTCGCACTTAATCGTGCCGATTTGGTTTTGATGACTGGCGGACTCGGACCGACAAAAGATGACGTCACCAAAATGGCACTATGCCAGTATTACAACTGTGATCTTCGATTTGACGAAGAGAGTTTTGAGAACATCAAAGCCATATTCAGTCATTATAAACGAGAGATTTCGGAGACAAACCGTCAACAGGCTGAAATTCCTGCCGTTTCTGAAGCCTTACCAAACCGACTCGGTACTGCACCCGGCATGTGGTTTCAGAACGAAAAAGGCATTTTGGTGAGCATGCCGGGTATACCCTACGAAATGAAATGCATTATGGAGGATGGCGTTTTTCCACGCATCGCCTCTATGTCAGATTACGTTTTCGAATACAAAACCACTGTTGTTTCTGGTATTCCGGAATCAATTATCAGCGAGCGTATCACAGATATTGAAACGAATCTACCCGAAGGGGTTAAGGTGGCCTACCTCCCCCATTACAACCTCGTTCGAGTGCGAGTCACTGGCCGTGGGTTCGATCGCAACAGCGTACTGAAAGACATTGATGACGTTTCCAAAGGCATACAGAAGATACTGGGTGATGCGGTGGTTACCGAAGGAGACGAGAAGATACAGGAAACTATTGGAAAACTGTTGAAAGCTCGAAACGAAACTGCCTCATTTGCGGAAAGTTGTACCGGAGGCTATGTCGCACATTTAATTACCTCTGTGCCTGGGTCATCGGCCTATTTCCCGGGCTCCGTAGTGACCTATTCCTATGAAAACAAAACGGAAGTACTGGGGGTCACACCTGATTCGCTATGGAGCTACGGCGCTGTAAGTCAAGAAGTTGTAGAAAAAATGTGTACTGCTGTACGGATAAACAACAATACCGATTACGGTGTAGCCATCTCAGGCATTGCAGGACCAGGAGGGGGAACGGATGACAAGCCGGTAGGCACGGTTTGGATGGCGGTATGCGACAAAGAATCCGTGTATTCCAAGGTGTACCATTTGCGCGGTGATCGCCAGCAAAACATTGAACGTTCCGGTCATCTGGCGCTTGAACTACTGCGCAAACGCATACTCAACCTGATTTAGGTCTCCACAACCCGCTCTACCTTATACACGAAGTACTTGGTATCTCCCAGGAAGAACAGCTTGACGTATTTCTCGTGGTAATACATTTTTACCCGATATCCGCCATCGATGGCATCATCAATGGCCTGTAAGACCTCTTTATCTGATTTGCGAACACTAAAATGCCATATGCTGGAAGTAATATCTCCATCACCTTCGGAAAAGCCTCCTGTATTTAACTGGCCTTCATACGTTTTAAACAAAACACCTTTCTGGCTGAGCTTGATCACCTCACCAGCTCGTTTACCTTCGCTGTAATTGACATAAATCACAAAGGTGAAAAACAAGGTTGTGCCTGCAATAGCGATAAACAACAACCACAAAAGAATCTTTTTAAACATAGCAGGTACTTTTAGTCAGCATTTAAACGTTCTACCGACGTAAACGTGTAAAATTTATTTATTATAACTTCGTACAAAATAAGGAAAATGAAAAAGATTACTCAAGTATTATTAATAGGACTTATGGCAGTGGTATTTGCCGCATGTGGTGGCAACGAGAGCTCAGAAGCATCTGAAACTGCTGAAGCGACCAAGAAGGAATGTTGCGCAGAAGGTAAAGACGGAAAAACCTGTGACGCGGACAAGAAGGAATGTGCCGACAAAAAAGAGTGTGCAGACAAAAAGGAATGTGCTGACAAGAAAGAGTGCGCTGACGACAAAGCCATGAGCGAAGACGATTCTCAAACAGAAGAGGAAACAGCGGAAGAGGCGGAAACTGTAGAAAGTTAATTACTTCAAAAGATCATACCAAAGCCCAATAATTTGGGCTTTTTTTGTGCCCTGAAACTATGTCTGGATTCAAAATTTCGGCCGTTGTTATTACCCTAAATGAAGAAAAGGTAATTGAAGACTGCATCGCCAGTTTAGAAAAAGTGGCAGACGAAATCATTGTACTCGACAGTTTCAGTACCGACAAAACGAAATCGATCGTCCAGAATAGATGTAAGTTTGTGCAACACGAATGGCTCGGCTATAGTCAAACTAAAAACTATGCCAATAGCCTGGCAAGCCACAACATAATCTTGTCGTTGGATGCTGATGAACGGTTAGACGAAGAAGCCATAGATTCCATACTACGGTTGAAAGAAGAATCGGAGCCCACAGCTATTTCCTTTAACCGCAAGAATTATTATGGCGATACCTGGATCAAGTATGCCGGTTGGTATCCAGATCGTAAAACACGTCTGTTCGACCGCAGACACGCAGCATGGGAAGGCGATTATGTACATGAAGAGCTCGTAATACAGGGTTCTACCACACATTTGCCCGGCAATATTATTCATTATACTGTGCGCGATAATGACCACCACATGCAAACCATTCGTCGCTATGCGAAACTTGCAGCGGAGAGCGCCATGCAACAGGGTAAATCAATGTATGCACTTAAATCGGCAGTAAGCGCGTTAAGTCATTTCATTAAAATCTATGTCGTCAAACAAGGCTTCAGACACGGAGCTATCGGTCTGCAGATTGCATTGAATTCGGCGTATTCTAAATGGCTCCGTTACACCTATTATGTTCAGGCAAAAAGTGCGTGAACAACTTCTGCTGAAAAGCGAGGAATACCCAGCTGAACATCAGATATTTGCAGCTTCAAATGCAGATCGAGCAGAATAAAGACATAACCCATTTAAACACCTTTGGAATTTCGGTTCGTGCGGAACAATTTGTTGAGGTTACCTCGGTAACCGACGTTCAGGATCTTGTGCTGCGCGGCATTTTCAAATCAGACTTCCTTATTTTGGGTGGTGGAAGCAATGTGCTCTTTACGAAAGACATAGAAGGCACTTTGGTTCGCAATCAAATTAAAGGCATTCGCATCGTATCCGAATCCGAAGAAGGTGTTTTACTGCACATTGGTGCCGGTGAAAACTGGCATGAAACAGTGCTCTATTGTGTTGATCAGAACTGGTGCGGTATTGAAAACTTATCCTTGATCCCGGGTTGTGTTGGTGCTGCACCGATACAAAACATAGGTGCCTATGGAGTAGAGATTAAAGATGTTCTGGAACGTGTTCACTACATCGAGCTCGAAACGGGTCGAACGATGATCAAGACCAATGCGGACTGCAATTTTGGATATCGCGATAGTATATTTAAACGATCGCTGAAGAACGAGGTGCTCATTACCGGAATCGAGATCCGACTAAAGAAAAAACCAGAACTTAAATTGAGTTATGGAGCTATTAAAGCGCAACTTGCATCCATGGGTATTGAACACCCCAGCATAAAAGATGTGAGCGACGCCGTGATTGCCATTCGTCAAAGTAAGCTCCCTGATCCGGCAGAATTAGGTAATTCAGGCAGCTTCTTCAAAAACCCCGTTATTTCTACATCGGTATTCCAACCCTTGCTCAGCTCCTATCCTACTATTCCCAACTATCCTGCAGGAGAAGGACTCGTAAAGATAGCTGCAGGCTGGCTTATTGAACAATGCGGTTGGAA
>DIYD01000262.1 GCA_002428905.1 Bacteroidetes bacterium UBA6063
TAATTGTAACCCTTAACGTGCTCTAAAATGATCTCCTCCGCAGTTGCACCATAGGGAATGGTGTTGTCATTCATATCGGACATGCCACCTATGAGCAAACCGGCCAAGTTGTCTAACACGCCATTGCGTTTCAGGTTTACCATCATTCGATCTACGTGATACAGGTACTCATCAAGGTCTTCCAGAAATAAAATCTTTCCATTGGTGTTTGGCGCGGAAGAAGTACCGAGTATGCTGTAAACAATAGACAGGTTCCCGCCGATAAGCTGTCCGGTCATGCTTCCGCTCCTGTTAAGTCTGTGGTCGTCGAGGTCATAAGTCAATGATTTTCCAAACAATATATGTTGCAACGAATAAATCGTGTCCAGGTCGCGCTGGTTCAATTGACTCTTCACGTTGATAGGCATGGTGGCGTGTATCGATTGAATACCCAGGTGTGTTGTGATATGACACAATAACCCTGTAACATCACTGTAACCTACCACCCATTTCGGGTGCTCCAGAAAACGCGAAAAATCAAGCTGATCAATAAGTTTTACGGTTCCGTAACCACCTCTACTGCACCAAATCATATCAAGTGCTTCGTCATCGAAGGCGTCTTGAAGGTCTTGCAACCTGTTTTCATCTGTACCAGCGAACTGGTGATACTGGTCATATACATGCGCTCCTAACTCCACAATCAACCCCCAGGATTTAAGTAATCGAATCGAAGGTGCCAGCTCGGCTTCTGAGATCTTTCGAGCGGTAGAAATGATGCGTACCCGACTGGATGGACGAAGAAACGGAGGCCTTTTCATACGAGCAAATAAACCGATTAATCATCAGTTCGCAAAAAGAGGATATAAAGCGTAAATTCGCGGCCACAAAATCTTCAGAAAACGCATATGAATTTTGAACTTACAGAAGAGCACTTGATGATTCAACAAGCCGCTCGTGATTTCGCTGAAACCGAATTATTACCAGGTGTTATAGAACGCGACAACGAACAACGTTTCCCAATGGAGCAGGTTCGTAAGATGGGCGAATTGGGTTTCATGGGGTTAATGGTTGACCCCAAATATGGTGGGGCAGGTATGGATGCTGTTTCATACGTGTTGGCCATGGAGGAAATCTCAAAAATCGACGCGTCTGCATCTGTGGTAATGTCTGTGAACAACAGTCTGGTTTGTTGGGGTCTTGAAGAGTACGGTACGGAAGAACAAAAGCAAAAGTACCTCGTACCTCTGGCTCAAGGAAAAGTACATGGTGGGTTCTGCTTGTCGGAACCAGAAGCAGGTAGTGATGCAACTTCACAGCGCACGACTGCAATTGATATGGGTGACCATTATCTGTTAAACGGAACGAAAAACTGGATCACCAACGGTGGCACGGCAGATACCTTTTTGGTCATCGCACAAACCGATGTAGAAAAAGGGCACCGGGGAATCAATGCTCTGATTGTAACGAAAGACATGCCAGGTTTCCAGGTAGGTCCGAAAGAAGATAAGCTTGGTATTCGTGGGTCAGATACGCACTCACTAATGTTCCAGGATGTAAAGGTACCAAAGGAAAACCGTTTAGGTGAGGACGGCTTTGGTTTCAAATTTGCTATGAAGGTATTGTCTGGTGGGCGTATCGGCATTGCTTCACAAGCACTTGGTATTGCTTCCGGTGCATACGAAAGAGCTCTTGCATATTCCAAGGAGCGAAAAGCTTTTGGCACAGAAATTAAAAACCATCAAGCCATTGCGTTCAAATTGGCCGATATGGCAACTGAAATTGAAATGGCTCGCCTGCTATGTTTAAAAGCAGCCTGGTTGAAAGACAATGGCAAAGACTATGCGCGTGCAAGCAGTATGGCAAAACTAGTTGCTTCTGAAACGGCAATGAAAACCACGGTTGAGGCGGTTCAGGTTCACGGAGGGTATGGTTATGTAAAAGAATACCACGTAGAACGTTTAATGCGCGATGCGAAGATCACGCAGATCTATGAAGGTACTTCGGAGATTCAACGTGTTGTAATCTCAAGAGATATTTTGAAAGACTAAGGAATTAGTTGATTTTACCCAGAAAGTCCAGGCAGGTTTGTCTGGACTTTTTTTGTTCCACGAGTTTCGGGACACAAAAAAACCAGCCCGATGACTATCAAGGCTGGTTATATATTCAAATGAGTTTATACTTAATGACTCACCACCACTTTTTGGGTAGCAAGACCACGGTCGGTATTGATTTGTACGAAGTAATATCCGGCGTTTAGCGCGGTTAAATCAACTTCAGTGAAGCTTCTATTCACATTATCCATAGAAAGCATTTCTTGTCCGTTTACACCGAGTACTCGAACGTTGCGAATAAGCGCTTTTTCTTCCATATTGATGTAAAGTACACCAGAAGTCGGGTTTGGATATGCTTTAGCGTTGATTGAAGCGAAATTGCCTGTACTCAACTCGGAAGTTGTATAGTATCCCAAGATCACTGCAACACGTGGGCACATGTAACCTTGAATGGTATCTACATACGTTCTGCCTTTTGTTGATGACATGTCTTTATTGGAATTTAATGCTGCCATGTGTGCCGTAATGTTTGGTGCTCGTACCACTGCTGTCGCCAATGGAGACATTGGATCCCACCATTCCCAGGGACTGGCCTGGTTTTCAAAGGCGGTAGCACCCGCAGTTAAGTCAAACGGGAATAAACCTTCAACACCACTGTTCATTGTAATGGTTGTTTGTGTTGGATAGATGTAATCGTAGGTCTTTCCATATCTTGACCGTGCCGCTTTAGTATACATGTCGTCCGGCATGTCTTTAATAACATCGTTGTTTCCTAATTGAACGGCTTTGTTTATGTACAGGTTAGAACCTTGAACCTCAACAACGTTCTCATTTGTTGTTGTAACAATTACCGTACCTTCACCAAACGGAGCAAATGGGTCACGGATACACTGGAACGCAATCATTGGAGGATCGCCCTTTTCTAACCATGATGTATCTGCAAGAGCACCACCTGCAGCAACAGAAGCAGAAACATCGGTAGACATTGTAGTTGGTCCGTAAAGCGTAAGTGCGGTTGCACCTCCAGAACCGTCAAAACGACCTACGGTTGCTGTATCCACAAACGACTTTGAAGTTAACGGGTTTAAGAACTTCGTTAATTCAATTTCGGTGTATTTGTCCAGTGTCGTATATGCGTTTGCTACGTAGGAACCACTACCCTGGCCATATAAAACCATTTTGTCCGGGTCAATGCCATACGTGTTGGTACCGGCAGCATCCATACGTAAACCATTAACGCACTGCTTCACATCTTGTAATGCGCGATATACTGCGTTCAAAAGGGTACCGCGACGCTCAAATTCACTGGTAGCAATGGGGTTCCAACCTAAGCGGTAGTCCACCGAAATAGCCACATAACCACGTTTTGCCCATCCGCGACATAGCACAATAGCAGCACTGTCAGTACGCGTACCGTTTGGTGTGCCATTTAATGGTGATGGGAGGAAGTTACCTGTGTGAATGTAAAGAATTACCGGTCGCATCTTTGTTGTGTCTGCAGAAGCCTTTGGTCTGTACACATCCATTTTGATGTCGGTCACTTTAACATACGTATTCGTATCTGCAGGGTTGTAGTGTGTTGCAGGGATGGGTTGTCCTGTAGCAACAGCAGTTTTAAGTGTAACCAATTCTGCGCCCAATTTAGGTAGCGGAGCAGAAGATAATCGGGTTGAAGTTAGGAAGTCGATGTTGGTTGCATAGGTCACATCCGCGGTCACCTCAATATCGCTATCGGAGAAGACTTCGTCAATGTAACGTTTCTGCGCAAAAAGCTGTACGCTGGACAACATCAAACCAGCGGCCATTAAATAAGCGTAAACTCTTTTCATTTCTTTTCTAATTGTATTAATCAAAAATACGAAAAGAAAACTACTTCTATTTTGAGCCTGTATTCTTGCGGTGGTCGATATCAACGAGTATGGAAAAATAGGCCAGTCTGCCTACATAAGGGCCGCCATATACCTGATAGTTCGCATTGTTAAATACGGTTCTGCGTTTGTTGCTTCCTTCGGCATCAAACAGAGGTAGGAAACCCATAATATTTGAAGCCCCTAGCTTGAATGTGGTATGGAGTCCTTTTACCCGATAGTTTACCTGAGCATCAACCATATCGTAGGTTGGAACAAAGCCCGTAAACTGCGGAGATCCTTCAAAAACAAAACCTTCCACCCACTTGTAGTTGATTCCGAACCCAAAGTTTTTACCGGCGATGCGAGGTAGTTTTAGGTTCCTGCCCGAGAACGTGATATTGAACTTGTGCTCTGGTGTATTAAATGCCGGGATAATGGGGTCGTCCGTACCTTTTTTATTCAATCTGTTCCACGAGTAGTTACCACCCAACGCGTAATTCTTGAAATAATAATTTGCTCCAATGGATGCCCCTTGAGTTGTGACAGATTCGCGGGCATTCGCGGCAACCCGATATACTTCAATACCGCCAACAGGGAAGTTTGTCAATGGGTCAAACTCGGCATCTAAGCCAATATTATAGCCGATGAAATCTCTGTAAAGCGTGTAATAATAGCCAATGTCGAGAAACAACGAGTTCTTGAGCAACGATCCCTTGTACCCCACTTCTATTGTACGTGCTTTTTCTGGTCGTATCGGGGCCACGTCATAGTACACCAACTCTTCGGTATTCAGTTCGTTACGATAGTCGTTAAACGACGATAGAGTGATTAGAGAATCATAACCGTTTAGGTTCCCCAATAAAGTCGCTCGACCTACATCGTAAAAAAGGTATTGATCGGCCAGTGTAGGGTTACGTATTGCGGAAGAGAAAGAAGCGCGATACGTGTGTTTTTTGTTCGGTAGATAAATCACAGAAGCTGCTGGCGAAAGCAAGAAATTGAAGTTTTGGTTTTTATCTAGTCGTGCTGTTAAATTTAGGCGTACCTTGTTGTTTTTCAACTTCTTGTTCAAACCACCGTAAATGCCATATTCATAATTTCGAATGGTCACATCCCCAGTGTCATTGAGTATAGTTCCTTGAGAATTCGGTGCGTAAAGTCTTCCGTTACCGCCAATGATAACTTCACCAAATTTTGGGTTGAAGCGCTTCTCTCCATGCAAATGGTACAACGAAGAACGGTCGAAGAAACGGGTTCCGTCTTCGGTGAACAGGCGCTGAGTTACATCGGCAAACGCACTGTCGAACCGTGCAGTACCCGGTTCATAGCGGGCAAGTGTTCCACCGCCGCTGGCAGCATCTACCGCATCCCGGTTTACCGCGTGCCAGGTGTGTAACGAATCCTGCACAAAGGGTTGCGCCAGAAAGGGTGCCAGGTGGTTTTTCGACCAGTTGTCGATGGTACCATGCTCATTTAGGTCAAATCTTGGATAATCAGGCAATGCCTCTACCTGATTTTTAAATCGGTACCAGGTCCAGTTGGTTTTGTACGCCAGATTCCAGTCGCTGTTCGACTTCGTGGTTTCGTTTAATCGAAAAGCGGTCGAAACAATATCGTATGTATTACCGGCATCCTCGCTGGTTGAATACAATCGGACGAAATAATCGTTCTCCTTACGCCACTCAATTCGGTGTTGCCAAAAGCTTATGTCTTCAAGTCGATATCGGTTATCGCCCTGGTATATGGTTGAACCACCACCAAAGTTAAACGCATAGAGCAATTGAGAACTGTCGCGTAATTTGTAATGTGCAGAAGCACCAAGCTTGTAGTTTTCGGTCTGATAATCAACGAGGTCTACCTCGCGATAACCAGTTCTGTAAAAATAACCGAGCCCCGGATTAGAGAGTGCGGAGAATGCGCTCGTATAGTCGTTATTCGGTTCAAGGCCTTCATCACCGTACACATTAACGGCGTCATAACCACCAGGATTTGACTCGTCGTATTCACTGTCTAACGTCGGTTCATAATTATCGGCTTGCCAGTCCTGCGCTCGCATGTATAACGCTGTAATCTTGTAAGCGAACCGTGGTGTTTTGCCGTCTTTTCGTTCGACAACATCGGCCCACCGAACGGCCAATTGGCCAAGACTTCGTTCACCTGCCTTAACTTCAGCCGATAAACCCGGGTAATCAAATGGGTTTTTCGTATCCATACTTATTACCCCGTTAAACGCATTTGGGCCATAAAAAGCACTACTCGCACCTGCAATAATATCAACACGACGGATATCTAAATCGTTCGCTCCCAAGAAGTTACCTAAGGCGAAGTTTAACCCGGGTGATTGGTTGTCCACACCGTCAATCAACTGAAGACTTCGCACGGGGCTCGTACTGTTGAACCCACGTGTATTCACCACGCGAAAGCCCAAACTTGCAGCTGTAATATCTACACCTTTGAGGTTACCCAAGCTCTCATAGAAGGAGGCCGCAGGTGCCTCTTTGATGGCTTTTATACCAAGCGATTCAACCGTTAAGGGCGTTTCTTTTTGCTTTTCGCTTACCCGATCTACTTTCACCACGGTGGTTTTTAGATTTGCACGGGCCGATTTCATCCGGATCGAAAAGGCGGTATTTACATTGGCTGCAGTAACACTAACGCTTTGGGTTACATAGCCCTGATAAAAGACTTCGAGTGTTGCAGGTACCTTGGTAAGCGTCAATTCGAACTTTCCATTCTCGTCCGTCGATGTACCGTTTTTAGCTCCTTTTTCCAGGATGTCAGCAGCAATCAAAGGATCGTTGTTCTCGTCATAAACTGTACCTACTACAGTTTGGCCAAAGGATCTCCCAACAAGCAAGAACACCAGGCCCAACAGGCTTAAGAAATGCCTGTACTGCACAAAACTCTTCTTCATTAAAACCAAAGTACGATAAAAAAATAGAATTTATGCCAGAATCAGACCATTCTGACTCTGCGATGCTCAATTCATCGGTTATTTTTGACCGATGAAAAAATGGATGATGATCTGGGCCTCTACCTTTTTGGTATGCAGCTGTGGGCCAAAACAAGACACGAAAAACCTTGACCCCATTGTCGGGTTGTGGAAGATCCAACTTGAATTGACGGAAGAGCAAAAGAGTATTCCATTCTTTCTTGAAGTGATCCAAAAGGACGGGTTTTTGGAGGCTGCTGTATGGAATGGAGATGAGCGGCTTATTCATGAAGAGGTGATTCGAAGAAACGATACGATTATCATTCCAAGCCCATATTTCAACTCTGAGTTACGACTGGTGCAAAACGAAAATAGGGTTGAAGGAGAGTGGGAAGACTTCTCTCGTGGAGGTTACACTATTCCGGTTACCGGTAAGTACAACTTGTCGCAACGATTTAAATTTAACGGCCCTTTGGTTCCCAAGGCAGATGGTAAGTGGGAGGTTCGCTTTAGTCCCAATACGGAGGATGAGTACAGGGCAATTGGATTGTTCGATACGGATGAATATAGCATGAAGGGGACATTTATAACCGAAACAGGCGACTATCGCTTTCTGGATGGAGGTTTTGGCGGAGACCAGCTGAAGCTATCTACGTTCGATGGTTCTCATGCCTTTTTGTTTGAGGCCGATTATGTTTCGGATACCCTAAGAGGTTGGTTTTGGAGTGGTAAGCACTGGAAAGAGCCATTTATTGCCTGGCGTAATGACTCCATGACGCTGACAGACCCTTATACCATGACGGCGTTAACGAATGCGGAGAATCCTATTGCCGTATCGTTTCCTAATTTAGATGGTCAAACAATTACCCTGGACGACTCGATGTATGAGGGCAAACCCGTACTACTCCAGATCATGGGAAGTTGGTGTCCGAATTGTATGGATGAGGCGGCTTTTCTGGCTGATAACCAACAGTTTATCGATAGCTTAGGTGTAAAAGTAATTGGATTAAGTTTTGAGCGGCTGGCATATGCCCAGGCAAAAGAACCACTGCGAAAACTCAAGCGGAACCTTAACCTGATGTACCCGATACTGTATGCAGGTAAGGCCAACAAATCAGAAGCGGCCAAATCCGTTCCCTGGCTCGATGGGATCAAATCCTATCCCACGTTGGTCTATGTTCTACCCAACCGGAAAGTGTTCCGCATTCACACCGGATTTTACGGACCAGGCACAGGTATCTACTACCGAAAACAATCGGTGGAAATGCTTGATGATATTAGGAAGTTAGCCGAGCTTTCTACTGCCCAACCGTAGTGGAATCTTCCGTAATATTTACAACGCTGAAGTAACCAAACGCACCACCCTGAATATTCGATTGAGGGTTTGCTGGTGGAGGATCAAACGGTGTACCGGAACGCGCTTGTTGTGTAGCAAAACCGGTCAGGAAGTCGTAGTAGTCTTCGCTAATCCTCAATTGTTCTATCTGAACAAAGTCGCCTTCTTCAAAGCGCAATGGGAACGGACGAGGTACTATACCACGGTCAAAATCCTTCAATGGATCATTTGGATCAATGGTGATGTTCCAGAATCCGGTAGTTCTAAATTCGTCGGTATCTAAAAGAAACCCAGTCGAGTCAAGTTGATCGGCACCGTTTCGATAAATACGCCATAGGTAATAGTCACCGTCTGGTTCGTACTCATTCGCCTTTTCAAATACGTAATATCCTTCCGGAATAAAACCATTTCGATCGGGCAGGTAAAAGGATTGAATGAACTCTATGGTGTCCTGATAGTAACATGTTTCAGTGGCCGTGTATGTTTCACCATTGTAATTCACGGTGAGTGTATAGGACTTGCCAATTTCACACTTTTTTAACTTCCAGCTAACGAATTGACCTGCCGTGTCGTATGCAAGTGTGTCTGCGACACCATCACTATCTGTTATGATTACCTGAGCCGTCTCGATGTAATCAATTTCGGACTGGTCGAAATAGGGTTGCGTTAAACTTAAGTTTACACGCCATTTCTCCAGGCGGTTACTGATTTGACCATCAATAATTACGATTGGCTCGTCACTGTCGATATCCAATTGAACCACTTTTTCACAAGCGGTTAAACCAAGAGTAGCTAACGCTACGAGTGCTAATATTACGTTCTTCGTCATGTTCTAAAATTCAAAGTTCCAGGTTATAGATGGGATAATTTGGAACAGCGTTACCTGAACGGCAACCTGATCGCCTTCATTTACAAATGCGTTTTCCGTAATGTCTTTTTCTGTTGCTTCGCGGAAATAAATCGCATAAGCATTCGCACGGTTGTATGCATTGTATATCGAGAAATTCCAGCTACTCTTGAATTTCTTTGTGTCTTTATTTTTCCAGGTAAGTCCAATATCTAAACGGTGGTAATCCGGCAGGCGTGCATTGTTTCGGTCTCCGTAAATAGGGCTCCAATCTCCTTCCAGAAAGTACTTACCAACAGGTGTGGTATACGGTCTACCTGTTGTGTACGTAAAGGAAGCAGACGCAGTTAAGCGGGACAGCACTTTGCGTGTCAATACGATAGACAGGTTGTTTCGAATATCGTAGTTCGCCAGGTAGGTTCGGTTACCGTTGATACCATCCGTTTGACGGGTAGTTCGTGCCAGCGTATACGATATAAAGCCGGTATTTCGACCACTTGTCTTATTTAAGAATACTTCAGCACCATAAGCCAGGCCATCACCAACGAGTAATTCACCGTCCAGGTTTTCATTGAATACAAGCACTGCCTGGTCTCTGTAATCGATCTGGTTTTGCATCCATTTGTAATATACCTCAAACGACGTTTCGTACCCTTTTTCGAAATTTTTGAAAACCCCAAGGGCGATTTGATCGGCGATCTGTGGCTTGATATTGAGGTTGGATGAGAACCACTGGTCGGTTGGGAAGGCAGAAGCCGTATTGGAGGCTTGCTGGATGTATTGGAAGGTTCGGTTATACGACGTTTTTAAG
>DIYD01000040.1 GCA_002428905.1 Bacteroidetes bacterium UBA6063
TAACATACGGTACTATCGTTTGTAGTTGTGGTTGTTGTAGTGGTGTATTTCACAACCAGTAGCGGAGCCTTACTTGAGCTTTCGTCATATGAATGAGCATCTCTGTCTCCGTAATCGTAGGTAATGATAAAGGCCATGTTGTTGCCCGAAGACCAATCACTACGATCAACAATTTCTTCTACAATATCACTGATGTCTGGAGTGTTGTAAGTTGAGTTTTCAGTCCAGTTTCCGATGTTCCAGGTCTCCTTTGCAGAAGTTTTGGTACGATCTGTAATGTCGTCATCGTTTGAACTAAATGTGGCTGGGTTGCCATTGTCGTGTCCATAAATCTTCACCCGTGCACTACCCGATTCATCTTCCTGAGCAGTAAAGGTGATGTACGCTTCAGAGATTTCAGCACCGTTCGGGATGCTTAAACCGGTAAATCGCAATCCAACAAAGTCTTCTCCCAGGTCAAGATCGCTGCTGGATCTGGACATGTCTCCTTCATCATCTTCTTCCGCATCATCAGAGCTTGAAGAGATACGTTTAGAAACGGTAACAGTTCCCGAAGAAGAAGAGCTGGTTGAATCTGGAGCATAGGTTTGAATGAAAGAGTAATATCCATCTGTACCCACAATCGTGCTATCCAGCATTTCTTCGTTATCATCGATCAGCCCGTTACAGTTTGCATCTTTGAATAAACACACCTTTACACCTGCTACTCCGAGTTCAGAAACATCACGGATTTCATCTTCGTCGCGATCAGCGAACACGGTACCTGAGATGATATTCACGAGTTGAGTAGAGTCGATTACAAAACCGAAGTTGTTGTTTTCATCGGTTTGTCTACCCGCTGTAAAGCTGGCAGTTTCAATGTTATCGGTTGTATAATAGAAATCTGTAGGAAGGTCACCTGTATTTGAAACCAGAACGTAGTTGTCGGTTCCACCGTCGTATTGTAAACGGAAGTTATAGAAGCCATCTGCATAGGTGCGCATGCTGTCTACAAAAACATCACCGGCATCGTATGCACCATTGTTGTTCGCGTCTTCAAAAATCGAAACCAGATAACCTGATTTGCCTATTTCCGAAGGGTTGAACGTTGTATCTTTATTCTCGTCGTAGAACACGTAACCTGAAGCTTCAACTGTGGTGATCGGGTCGCCGATTACACAATCACATGTCTCAATATCACCGCCCCACAGACTGTGTTGCTCGGTTACTTCACCATTTTGCAAGTCAACATGCCAAAGTCTGTTTCTCAACGCAGAAGTGCTCGCATTCGATCCGGTGGTTACGTATAAATCACCCACGGCATCAAAACCCATGCCTTCCACGTCATCAATGGTGTTAAACTGACGAACTAAATCCATCGCCCCGGTGGTTGTGTTAATCTTAAAGAGGTAGTCGTAATTCTGACTGGTACCATTCATGTTGGCATACAACTCGTTTGTAAGCGGGTCGAAGGCCATGGCGTCAAAACGAAGGGAAGACCACATGCTGTTATCCACCTGAAGGTAGTCCTTATTCGAACCAAAGAAATCTTCTTTCACATTACCCGTAGAAGGGTCGATTACCACAAGAAGACAAGGATCGTTGTCTGATGAACCTGCCCAAATATTGCCATTGATATCGACACTCATTGCATCAAAATCCGAAATCGTACGATTGCCCAATGAACCAGAAAGCGTCTGCTTACTGATATCTGAACCGGATACCTTATAGTTCTGAAGTGAAGAGCTGATATCTATGTAATGCAATTGATCTGCATTTAATATCCATAGCGTATCGCCTTCCAGGTTAAGCGTAGAAGCTTCCGGAGAGGATAAACTGCTCAATGATCTCGAGCTTAATATGGTACCATCGGATAATCGGAATTTGTAAACCTTGTTCTCAGAATCTGAGATAGTGAAACAAGTTTGCTGGGCTTGAGAAGTGTTAAATGAGAAAAAGCTCAATACACCAGCCAAAAGACTTAAGTAATAATTTTTCATACACGCGACATTTAAAAAGGAACCGACCGAAGTCAAGGTCCGATTTCTTAAATACAATCGCATTGCCAGAATTATAAATCATTAATAATGAGCATATTGCACATAAGGGGCATGTGTCCAAATCTCTCAAAACGACACTTGTGTCCCAAAATAGGACAGTTGTCCACATTGCTTGACTCAACAGGACGGAGGCATTGACCTATTGAAATAGTTTGAACAAATTGATCTGTTCATACGAGAATTTACCCTTTAAATGATCGAATAGGGTCTTTGATCGTATCACACCATTTTCAAAGAAATCATCGGGGTTGTTTCGTTTTTTGATTTCTTCCAGTGCTTCCAACATTTCGTCCATACCCTTTAACGCCGGTTTTAAACGATCAAATGAAAGATCGGGATGGGACGCCTTTAGGGAGATAAGGTGACTAACAATGGTGCCTGTTGTTAGCCCTCGTTCATTAGCTATCTTTTTTAGAGATAAACCTTGTTCATATAAAATGCGGGTTTGTTCTTGTGTGCTGATCTTCTTTTCCTTGATGATCCGTTTGTTCTTGTGCTTCTTGATCTCATCCGGGTCGCTAAGTCCTCCACAGAACTTGATGAACCGCATGGCATTCACTTTGAGTTCATCTTCACCAACGTGCTGGTCCGCCTCATCGCTAAGTTCCTGAAAACGTTTATCTGCCTTCAATGCAAGACCATCGACCTCTAAAGCTACTTCATTATAACCCAGTAGTCGCAAACCGTTAATGTCCTTAAGTCGTGAAAGTGCCACATAACCCTGGCCGCGTTCAAAGGTCTTGGTGAGGTCTACTTCAGCCGACTCAAGCGTCATCCCCTGACTTTTGTGTACGGTAATGGCCCAGGCTAAGCGAAGTGGAATTTGCTCATACGAAGCCAGGGTCTTTCCAGACTCATCTTCAATAGACCAGGTTTCCGGCTCTACCTCGAGGTCTTTCTTACTGGATAAGGATACAATGGGGTAGCCTGTTTCCGGACTATAACCCATTACGGTGCCCAGCGTGCCATTCATATAGCCTTTTTCGTAATTATTCCGTACGAACATTACGCGTGCATTTTCTTTGAGTCCAAGATTTTCAGGTGCCAATACAGATTTCTTAAGCATTTCCTTCAAACCTTCGTTGCCCTTGGCTGATGCAACAAATATTTCTTCTTCACCAGCCAGGCTTTCAAGCTCCTGATTGTTCACCCGATCCACATCAAAATTATGGCTGTATAAACGCGTTGGTTCTTCCTTGAATCGGTTGTAAACCGCTTCGTCCAGTTGAGCCTTGCTTTCCTCACTTACGGCACCGGAGCGAATCTCATTTAGTATCTGGTTCAGTTCGTTATCGGTTTGACGATATTGCTCCGTGAGATAACACACGGTGAGTTTAGCCGAAACCCAGGATCTACTCATAAAGGCAAACTTCTCCCGGTTGGGTTCCTCGTTTTTGGTTACTGGTGGTAGCTGGAAGAAATCTCCTGAGAGTACGAGTTGAATGCCTCCAAAGGGTTCAAAGTTGCCCCGAATGTGTTGAAGAATTTCATCGACCATTTCGAGCTGGTTCTTATGAAGCATCGAAATCTCATCGATGATCAATACCTTAGCATTGGTAATGTTCTTCTGGATGTATTTCTTACCGGCAAGCTTGTTTAGGTCAATCTGATAGATGTTTTCCTTAACACCCATTCCAGACCAGGAGTGAATGGTTTGTCCATTCATATGTGTAGCTGCAATTCCGGTAGATGCCGTAATCGCCACAGGAATTTTACGATCCTGTAAGTATGAAATGTATTGGTTTAAGACATACGTTTTACCCGTTCCCGCAGATCCGGTCAGGAATACGTTTCTGCCTGATTTCAATAATGCTAATGCCTTTTCCTGCTTCATGCAGCTTATAGATTGCCTTTTCTGGCAAGCTTCTTTTGGTAGCGCCCTTGAACAATGTCGATCAGCACCATAATCGTGATGACGAAGTAAAACGTAGTTTTATTCATGTGCGTGATGGCATTTCCGGCGATTTCCATACCCGCTTTTTCCCCACCTTCTGTGAGGAGCATGATGCCTACAACAAACAGAATGAATAACCCCAGCACCTCGAACATCCGGTTACGCTCCAGAAAATCGGAAACGCGATCGGCCAGCCAAATCATTAATATACCTCCTATGATAATGGCGGTTGCCATCACAGCAACAACCTGAGACAATGCCATGGCACTTAATATGGAGTCGAACGAGAATACCAGGTTCATTAAAACGATCCAGAATATGACCTGTCCCGCTGACTTTCTGCCTGCATCTTCATCCTCAATATGGTCCAGTTCGTCTTTGCGCATCATGTGCCAGATTTCCTTTAGTGCGGTATATATAATAAAGATACCACCAATCAATACGATCATACTATGTATATCGAAGTGGGCTTCAAAAATGCCTTCAATATTGATGTTTACTAATGGGCGCTCTACGAGTTTTACGATTTTCATTAACAAGATGAGTAGGCCAATTCGGAAAACAACAGCCAAGCCAATTCCCATCTTACGAACAAAACTTTGCTTATCAGCCGGGGCTTTCTTCGACTCAAGAGATATATACAAGAGGTTGTCAAAACCAAGAACGGCTTGCAACATCACTAACATGATTAAGTCACCCAGGTTTTCAAGGGTAAATACAGATAAGAAAACAGTGTTCATATTTCAAGTTTCTATTGGGTCACGAATATCAGCAATTCATATCAATCAACGATCGTGGTTCATCACCACCTGTAAAACCGTGTGTCCCACAGCTTTAAGTGTATTGGCATCAATCACATCCATATTGTCGGTGTGCTTGTGCCAGTGATCTGGGAAGGCATTACGCGTATGGATGTCGAAATGAATAATGTCAATGGTAGGAATACCGGCAAACTTGTTCATGAACAGGTGATCGTCGGTAATCATACTTCCGGCAACGTTTACAAAGTGCTTGCCGTAACCCAGTTGTTGACCTGTTTTCCATGTCTCTAAAACCAGGGGCTGATTATAGTGTAATGAGTAGTCTTCAAAAGCAAACGTTGCGTCTTTGGCTCCCACCATATCCAATAGAATTCCATTTTGCGCTTCATATCCAGCGTCAAAAGCCTTGTTAGACCAATGCTGAGATCCAATACACCAGCTTTCCATTGCTCCACCAGACTCACCCCCATCTTCTTTGTCGAAGAAGACAATATCGATACCCATGTTTGGTTTTAAGGCATGCAGTTGACGTGCCATTTCAATAAGAACACCAACACCACTAGCTCCATCGTTAGCACCATCGGCAGGCGTTGTTGGGTCAACTGGGTCTTCATCTGCTTGCGGTCTGGTATCCCAGTGCGCAGCCAGTACAAATCGCTTTTGGTTTTCTGCATTAAATCGCCCCATGACGTTGTACACCTGATGAACAACACCATCCCCATCGGTGTGGGTGCCATGGTCGATATACGCTGTGTCACAGAATCGAGCCAACTGATTTCTAAGGTATACCATGGTCCGGCTGTGTGCTGGCGTACCAGGAACTCGAGGCCCAAAAGCTACTTGTTCGGCAACGAACTTATAGGCCGAATCTCCATTAAACTCCACCTGAACGGTTGGTACAGGTTTCGGTGGTTTTGGATTGTCAGTATTCGTTTTCGGATCCTTAACATCATTCTTACACGACGATAGAACGGCAGAAATAGCAAGTGTTATGATGAAGAGTTTTCTCATTATAGTATGGTGTATGTAGTTCCTTCCTTTCCGTCTTTTATTTCAAATCCAAGCGCTTTCAACTGGTTTCGAATTTCATCAGACATCGCATAGTCTTTATTCGCCTTAGCCTCCTGACGTAAACGAAGAACAAACTGCATTAAACCGTCAATCTTTTCTGAACTGTCATCCGATGCTTCATCTTTTAATCCAAGCACATCAAAAATCATATGCGCCATAAGCGTATTCAATGCAGCTATATCGTCTGATGTGAGTCTTTCCTTTCCATCCTTCACCAGGTTAATCCACTTCACGGCCTCAAACAAATGGGCAATAGCAATAGGTGAATTGAAATCATCATTCATTGCTGCGTACAACTTTTCTTTCAGCTCTTCAACCGAAACCGTTGAGTTGGCCGAAGCTGGTAATTCCTCAATAGTATTGTAAGCCGTCATCAACCGTTTCAACCCTTTCTCAGCGGCTTGTAACGCCTCGTTGCTGAAATCGAGTGTGCTTCTGTAATGTGCTTGCAGCATGAAGAACCGGATGGTCATTGGACTGTACGCCTGAGTCAATAACGGATGGTCGCCGTCCATTAGTTCACGTGGTGTAATACCCGTACCTTCACTTTTAGCCATTTTTCGACCATTAAACGTCAGCATGTTGGTATGTAGCCAATACTTAACCGGGTCTTTTTGATAACCCGCTTTGTTTTGGGCAATTTCACATTCGTGGTGTGGGAATTTCAGATCCATTCCACCTCCGTGTATATCAAACTGCTCTCCCAGGTACTTAGTGCTCATTACAGAACATTCTAAATGCCAGCCAGGGAAGCCAAGACCCCATGGGGAATTCCACTTCATGATGTGTTGTGGCTCCGCTTTTTTCCAAAGTGCAAAATCAGCTGGGTTGCGCTTGTCGCTTTGTCCATCCAAATCACGTGTATTCGACATCAACTCATCTACATTACGACCAGATAACTCACCGTAGTTTTCCTGCTTGCTGTATGCAGCAACATCGAAATAAACCGATCCATTAGATTCATACGCCAGACCACGATCGATGATGGTTTGAACCAGTTCTATTTGCTCAATAAGGTGACCGGTTGCTGTAGGCTCAATGCTTGGGGGTAAAGCGTTGAATCGACCCATCGTTTGATGAAAGTCAACGGTGTAGCGCTGAACAACCTCCATAGGCTCAATGTTTTCCAATCGGGCCTTTTTAGAAATCTTGTCTTCCGAGGTGTCGTCGAGCAAGTGACCAACATCCGTAATATTACGAACGTATCGAACTTTATACCCCAAATGCAACAGGTAACGATAGATGAGGTCAAACGACGTAAACGTTCGTACGTTTCCAATATGCACTTCGCTGTATACCGTAGGCCCGCAAACATACATTCCTACGAAAGGAGCATTTAGTGGTTCGAACTTTTCAACCTGCCTGTTTTTCGAATTGTATACGTGAAGTGCTGTTTGCATTCGGCAAAGATATAATAACAACGTGAAGCGAAAACGTTGAGCCTGAACATCTTCGTTACATTTTAGTCAAGGAATCCTTAACGCCTGTAATCCTCCATTTTTCTGAATGGTTTGTCCATATAACTGTACATTTTAGTGCATTCACAAAATGTTTCATACCGTTGATTATGAGGGCTTTAACAGTATTCTTGACTTGGGTATAACTGTTGAATCTCTTGAATAAATTAATTAACAAGGAGGTATATTATGAAAACTACTTTTACTCTATTTACATTTTTAACCCTGAGCCTTTTCAGTCTCGACGCACAAGCGGCGTTCGGTTCCAAGCTCCACTTAAATCTGTTTAACGACGGGAATTTCGTGGTAGTTGTAGATGGAATTCGATATACCGATGTACGAGGAGG
>DIYD01000321.1 GCA_002428905.1 Bacteroidetes bacterium UBA6063
CTGAAGCTATTAAAGAGCTACCGTCTTACGAGGTTTTCTTATTGGCCGTGGTTTTGGCGGGCGTTTTACAATTGGTTTTGGGTCTCGTGGGCGCCGGAAAAATAGCGTTTTACTTTCCTTCTTCGGTAGTAAAAGGAATGCTGGCTGGTATTGGCGTGTTAATCTTCCTAAAGATGTTCCCTCACTTTATGGGTGTGGACAAGGACCCAGCTGGTAATTTCAAGTTTTTCCAGAAAGACGGCGAAAATACTTTAACCGAAATCATGAATTTCGAGAACTACGTGCCAGGAGCGCTTATCATTGGTGTTGTATGTCTGGCACTGCTGCTGTTATGGGAGTCCAGGTGGATCAAGTCCAATAAGGTCTTGTCATTCGTTCCAGGCCCTCTGCTTGCAGTAATTACGGGAATTGTACTGAACCAGGTTTTTCCTGAGCACCTGTTGGTTTCTAAAGCCCACCTGGTTAGTATTCCAGATATAACCAGTGCCGAGCAATTATCCAGCATTATTCAAACTCCAGAATGGAGCGCTATTTTCAATTATAAGGTGATTAAATATGCCGTGGTGATTACTATAATCGCGAGTTTAGAAACACTGCTGTGTGTGGAAGCTACAGACAAGTTAGACCCACTAAAGCATATTACACCTACAAATCGGGAGTTACGTGCTCAAGGTATTGGAAATATGATTGCGGGACTAATCGGAGGATTACCTATTACCCAGGTGATTGTGCGAAGCTCTGCCAACATTCAGGCTGGCGGTAAGACAAAACTATCGGCCATCATTCACGGATTTTTCCTCATTGGAACCATCCTTCTTATTCCAGGTTTATTGGGGCAGATACCCATGGCCTCGTTAGCCGCAATTCTTATGGTAGTTGGTTACAAACTGGCCCGCCCGGCAACGTTTAAACGCCTGTACCACGAAGGACAGGATCAATTCGTACCGTTTGTTGTGACCATTGTGGCGATCTTATTTACAGACTTACTTATTGGTGTACTTATCGGATTGTTAGTCGGTATAGGCTATGTGTTGTTTACAAACTTCCGATCGGCGTTAAAACTTGAAAGTGAGCAAAACGGAAGACATACCATTATCCATTTCAAAAAGGATGTGTTCTTTTATAACCGGGCTGAATTAATGAAGATTTTCAGTCAGTTGGATAAGGGCGACGAATTAACGTTAGATGGCACCAAAGTTGACTTTATCGATCACGATATCTTTCTGGCAATTCAGGACTTCGTAAAGGCCGCCAAGGACAAGGATATTAAGGTAAACGTACTTGACATCACCCGAAAGAAGATTACGTTTAGACGTCAGTCGGACGAAACACAGGAAATTGTAGAACACTAGGTTCGGAGATCTTAGACCTCTGCATCCATAAGGTCGGTTACCACGTGATAACGCGGATCATCAATAGATGTTTCTATAATGTCGTTGAACTTTGGATTTGCTTTTAGAAGTAAGGTTTTACACTCTGGACTTAGGTGTGTAAACTTAACCTGTTTGCCCAGGTCAAGATATTTGTTGGCAATACTTCTCAAAGCCTCCATTCCTGAATGATCCGACACACGGGATTCAATGAAGTCTATTTCAACCTTGTCCGGATCATTCTTTGGATCAAATTTGGAGTTGAAGGTTTGTGTCGATCCAAAGAACAAAGGGCCCCATATTTCGTACACTTTTGTACCGTCTTCTTTCATGCGTTTACGGGCACGTATCATGGTCGCATTTTTCCATGCAAACACCAATGTTGATACGATCACACCAGCAATAACGGCAATGGCTAAATCCTGCCACACCGTGATGGCAGATACCAATATCAATACAGCTGCGTCAGCAACCGGGATTTTACGAAGGATACGGAAGCTACTCCAGGCAAACGTACCGATTACGACCATAAACATGACTCCCACCAACGCGGCGATTGGAATTTGTTCAATAAGCGGTGATGCAAACAAGATGAAACACAACAAGGCTATTGCAGCCACAGTTCCAGATAATCGACCGCGCCCACCTGAATTCACATTGATGATGGACTGACCGATCATGGCGCAACCTCCCATACCACCGAAAAGGCCGTTTAAGATATTTGCTCCGCCCTGAGCCACGCATTCTCGGTTTCCGCTACCACGTGTTTCGGTGATCTCATCAACCAAATTCAAGGTCATCAACGACTCAATGAGCCCCACTGCTGCTAATAGAAAAGCAGTAGAGATGATCAGCCCCCAATGGCCTTCCAACGTTTCCACAATATTAAATATCCCCGATTGAAAGCTTGGCAGGTTTCCCTTTAGTCCGGTTCCTCCACCATCGCGAATAAATGAACCAACGGTACTAATATTAGTCGAACCAAACAGACTATCCTTACCAAGAATAGCAATGGCCGCAACAATGACGATTGCTGTTAGTGCGGCAGGAATTTTCTTGGTGAGTTTAGGTAGTCCAAACATGATACCCATAGTCAATGCAACCAACCCAATCATCACCCATAATTCACTGCCGTGAAGCCATACTTTTTCAGCACCTATGGATTCTTTAAACATACCAAGCTGCGATAGGAAGATTACAATGGCCAGGCCGTTTACAAACCCCATCATAACCGGATGCGGAATGAGTCGGACAAATTTTCCGAGTTTTAATAGTCCGGCGAGAATCTGAATCATGCCTACAAAGAGCAAGGTGATGAACAACCATTTCACACCAAGGTCGGCATCTGGCACTGCCAATGACGCTCCAACCTCATTCCCTTTTTGGATCAGATGTACCATTACAACAGCCATTGCACCTGTTGCGCCTGATATCATACCAGGCCGCCCTCCAAAAAGAGCTGTAACCAATCCCATCATGAAGGCACCATATAATCCAACAAGCGGATCAATGCCGGCAACGAATGCAAATGCAACCGCTTCAGGAACCAGGGCTAACGCAACGGTTAAACCTGAGAGGATGTCATTTTTAGGGTTATGTGTAAAGTTGTTAAATAATCGTCTCATCGCGGATTTTTAAAAGGCCGCGAAGGTACGCTTTTCTTTTACGAATTAAATTGAGCAGTAAAAGATTTACGCTTTGGTAAAATTGGGTTGGTACGACAGACGCAAACCAAGCGTTGTCATCCTTCGGAATTCTGTATACCGCCGCTGAAATGCCTGTTTGATATAGGGGTCAAATACTACTGCATGTCGTGGACTAATCTTCCATTTAAAGGAATACCCGATCTCAGGAACTACGGTGAATACGCCTCCTTCATTGGGGTAATAGATCAACGAATTCAGCATTGCATTTGCGGTCATCACAAAGGGAAAGATGGTACCAGCTAGACTATGGTATCGCTTGTTTAAATCAAAAGATCGGGTGACAGAAGCACCGATATACGGCCCCTGATTGGATCCTTTTTTTTGCATATGGATATAAACCGGCAGTACGATTTGTTTATAATCTACGCTGATCGCCACGATATTGCCCGTTATGGGTTGAACCAATTCTCGTATATCTCTTTCACCCTCGAAGAAAAAACCCGCGCGCCCTGACTGATAGTTAACCTGTGTAAACCCTAATCCGGTGCGTAAAGCAAACCGCTCTCCGATATGCCGTTTCGCAAGTAGTCCAAACTGATAGCCACCGCGATAATACGTGCTGGTCTTATCAGCTTCGGGAGGAGGAGGAGCAGGCCTTGTCAATATGGGCTTTTCAAAGATGAAGTTGAGTTCTGACGAAAAAAAAGTTGAATATTCTATCTGCGCAGAAACACCAGTGAACATCAGTGTTAACACGATTAAGAGGGTGGATTTAGTCCAGGTATTTTTCATTGTTCGGAGATTGAGTGCAGAACAATATTAAGAATTGTGGTCGATGGATACTAATTCAACGCCCCATTTGATTGTCAGAATTTACGAACAGAGGAAGCTTTATTACTCCCGCTTTCTCGTACTAAACCGAAACGGCGCATATAGCGGACAGAAGCTAACGAAGCTTGTCAGTAAGAATATACCTCCTAAAACGAGTAATACCAAACCCAGTGTTCCCGCAACAATTCCGGTAAAATACAATACAGCAACTAGTGCTGCGACCAATACACGTACTATTCGGTCGATTTTTCCCATGTTCTTTTTCATATCGATCCCTTTTTGATTATCAAAGTTGTTGAACCGGAACCTGGATTCAACTGATCGGTGTCAGTCGGACGACTGAGATTGCACCTGTTTAGGCAACCAGTGGTAGAAAGCAATCACCATAGATAGCATGGCGAAATTATAAATACTGTCTTCTACCGGTATGGAAATAACACGTAGGCCAATGATGTGTTCCGGATGATAGTATACTACTGGATTTTCGGTCAACATACCGGTTAGTATCCCGTTGACCAGAATAAATGGAATCCAGATAATGATGTACATCCGCAAGAAATTGGCAGCCCAACGTGGACGTAAAAGGCCAATGCCTAAGGACAGTACAGCCGTAAGCATGCTTGCATAGAAGGTGTACGCATTTTGACGAAAGACAATGGCCAACGATGCGACAAAAAGTCCATAACCGATATATATAGGATGTACCCATCGGGTAGGAATGGTGAAGGGTTGGTAGTAGTTTAACACTTCATACACAAAGACACAGGCAAACGGAATTATGATAAAGAAAGACCACTCCTCTATTGGGAGATTTACAATATCCAGTCCTACAAGGTAACGATGATCAAACCCCCAAACACCCATTTGCGTGAACCCGATATCCCAGGGTATAAACAACAACATCATTAATAGGCTCGACACAACCACCCACTTCCATTTTCGAACGAAAAGCACAGGTGGTTTCCAACTGTACAGCAGTGGACCTGATAATGAAAAGGCCATTAAGGCCAGGTATAGATATCGGGATTCCAGCAATTTAGAATAACTGGGTTCTTACCAGCTTACGTTTCGAAAATTCGTCTCGAATGTATTTAAAGGGAACGATGAGCATTCCAAAGCATTCGCCTTTATGTTTCCCCAGATGCTTATGATGGATCTTATGAGCGCGTCGGATGGCCCGGAAATAGAAATGATCTGATTTTCGAAGCCATTTAAACCGACGATGAATGAACACATCATGAACCAAAAAGTAACAAATGCCATAGGCCAAAATACCGAATCCAATCGCCAACAACCACGGTATAGATAGAAGTGTTCCGCTCAAAATACTTAACATGCTAGGAATCGCAAAAATCAAAAAGAACGTATCGTTTTTCTCGAAAAAACCAACGTTTGTATGCGTGTGATGATCTTCGTGAAGCGACCACAAAAACCCGTGCATCACATATTTATGTGTAAACCAGGCTACGAATTCCATAGCCAAAAAAGTTGCAAGGAAGATTAAAATGTTCATGAGAGGTTTTCTTTAAGTTTTATTAATTGGGTTTTCTGTGCTTTCGTTATGTTTTTGCATTCGATCAGACGGGATATAAACGTCTTTTTCCATTGCATAGGTGCATCGTACGCTGCAATATTCGTTTCAAAGACGCGTAAATCGTTACCAATGTCACTGGTATAATCTACAATTCCTGGTACGTTCATTTGAATCAGAAGTCGAATGTATCTCAATTCAGGATTTTTGGAGTCTTTGGCAATGCATGCCTCAAGTTGATCTCTTCCCTCGGTGAAGTAATTCCATTTTTCAGCTGGCCAAAATGCGTAATCCGCTAAAATAGTGGTTGCCAGTGCATTGTAAGCACGTTGAACCACATCGTCTTTGTTTCCGGCCTGCTCAAGAAATTGCATAATTCGTTCTTCCGACCCTAAAGCCTTATGAAAATCATCACGTACATGAGCCTGAGCACCAACGGCGATTAAGAGCAACATCATAAACGGTATATGACTACTATGTATGTTCATTAAAGCAGGTTGAGTTTAACGTTTACAAACGAACGCATAAGCAACGCCAGTTTTACATGGTCTTTTACCCGAATACGAGCCTGAAGAATTTTATTGGCTGGTGTCTTCTTGAGTTTCTTCAATAATTGGCAATAGTATTTATAGGCCGTGTAAACCCCAAGTCGTGAGGTTTCAGGCAATTGAATAATACCTTCATACGCCTGATCAAAATCGCGTTCAATTTCGTCAATGATCTGCTGCTTTGTGGTTGGGTGCAGATTATGCAGATCAAGATTTGGGAAATAACTGCGGTTTAGCAATTCCGAGTCCGACTTCAAATCGCGCAGGAAGTTCACTTTCTGAAACGCCGACCCCAGCTTCATGGCCATAGGTTTCAATCGCTGATATTCCTTCTCGTCCCCGTTTACAAATACCTTAAGACACATCAGACCCACTACATCGGCTGAGCCATAGATGTATTTTTCGTACTCTTCCACCGTCGTATAATTCTGCTTGTACAAATCCATTTTCATACTGTACAGAAATGCATCAATCAACTCGGTATCAATCTCATACGACCGAACGGTTTCCTGAAACGAATGAAGAATTGGATTCATGCTGATGCCGTGTTCCAAGGCTTCATATAAGTCTTTCTCGAACTTTTCAATCAGGTATTCCTGGTTATAGTCGTGGAAGGTGTCGACAATTTCATCGGCAAAACGTACGAAACCATAAATATGGTGGATATCGTCCTGGATAGATTTGTCAAGCATGCCTACTGCCGAGTAAAACGACGTGCTGTAGGCCATTGTCACAGATTGACTACACTGTGAAGCTAATTCATTATACAGTTTCATATGCGCGTTTATTAAGTTCTTTCATAATTAGTTGGGCAGAAATCTTGCCTGATATAAGTGCAGGGGGCACTCCTGGTCCTGGCACTGTTAATTGGCCGGTGAAGAACAGGTTTTTTACTTTTTTACTTTGGATACGAGGTCTAAGGAAAGCCGTTTGCTTTAACGTATTTGCCATACCATACGCATTTCCTTTGTACGAATTATAATCGTTCTTGAAATCGTTAACACAGTACGATCTTTTCAAGATAATACTGTCGCGAACCGATTGTCCTATGTGTTTCTCCAGCCTATCCATAACACCATTGAAACATTTCTCTCGCATATCTTCACTGTCTTCTAGTCCGGGAGCCAATGGAATCAATAAGAAACCATTTTCACAATTTTCCGGCGACACCGAATCATCGGTCACAGAAGGGAAGCATGCGTAAAACAAAGGTTTATCGGGCCATTTGGCGTCGTCGTAAATCTCCTTTGCATGCTCATCAAAGTCTTCATCGAAGAACAGGTTATGGTGTTGAACACCTTCTATTCGTTTGTTGAAACCCAGGTAATAGATAAGGGCAGATGGCGCAAACGTTCGTGAGGACCAGTAGTTCTCTGAATACATACGCTGATTCAAATCCAACAGCTGTTCCGTGTGACGGTAATCCGCGCCGCTCAATACCATGTCAAACGACTGGCGTTGTCCGTTAATGACAAGGCCAGTAACTTCCGATTGCGAAGTCACAATCTTCTCGATATTTGAGCCCGTATGATAACGAACCCCATGGGATTCGCCCAAACTCACCATTGCTTTCACAATCTGATGCATACCACCCATCGGGTACCATGTACCCAACATGAGATCGGCATAGTTCATAAAGCTGTAAAAAGACGGTGTATTTTCGGGTTTAGCACCAAGAAATAGCACCGGGAACTCCAGTATACTGATCAACTTGGGGTGTTTAAACAGTTTGCGGATGTTCGATCGGATATTGGTAAAGAACTGGTTGATGTTGGTCACCGTTTCAGGTGTAATCAATTCCATAACGGACTGACCTGGTTTATACACCAACTCCTCCATAGAGGCTTTGTAGTTGTATTCTGCCTGTTTAATGAATTTGTACAGCTTGGCACCACTTCCAGACTCATACGATTCAAATAAGTCGTGTAATTCACTGAAAGACGCAGGCATATTCAACCGGTCATCATCAAAAACCACCTGATAAGATGGGTTTAAACGGATTAAATCATAATAGTCTGATGTTTTGGTGTCGAAATCACCAAAAAAACGATCAAACACATCGGGCATCCAGTACCAACTTGGCCCCATATCGAAGGTAAAACCATCTTTCTTGTAGATACGCGCCCGGCCTCCGAGCTCGTCATTTTTCTCAAATACGTCAACGGATACACCCTGTGAAGCCAGGTAGCACGCTGCCGATAGCGATGAGAATCCAGAACCGATTATTGCTACTTTATTCATTTTGTTTAAACAAAACAAATAAACCTTAAACAGAATTCCAAGAAATTTTTAGATTTTGTTTATTATTTCTTCGATATTGTTAAACAGTTTTACCGAAGACACGTTGATCAAATCTTCCCGTTCGCGTACATTTCGCCCCGTAACCCAGATGCTATCACCCGGTCTGTTTCTGAGCAACACACGGTTAAAGTGCTCAAGGTAATTGTTTACCTCATGTACTTCAGGCTTGATGGTAAAGTAACTTACAAACTGAATGTTGTCAAACGCCGCCTGCACTGCAGCAAGATTACTCATTGGCACGCTTTGCCCCAGATATATCGAGCGTAATCCTTTCAGCATTAACTCATAATGCACATACAGTAAACCAAGTTCATGAATCTCGTTATCGGGCAAGAACAGCACAAAGGTCAGATCATCGTTCATTGGGGTGTTCTGTTGAACACGCTCCAGACTGAGGTGCAGTTTCTGCTTAATCAAATTCGACATAAAATGCTCGTGCGCCGGAGTTATACTGTCTGATTGCCAGTGAATTCCGATATTATGGAGTAGAGGCACGAACACCTTAAGAAAGACATGACGGAACGAATATTCTGCAATTAACCGATTAAACGTATGCTCAAATAAGGGCTGATCAAAACTCAACATAGACACCACCATGGCATCCATATACCCTTCTTCTCCACCATTGCGCACCATGTGGTCGCGTACCTGATCCAGGAGCTGCGCAGACGTCATATCGGCGATCTTACTGATCTTGATACCAGCGTTATACAACAAGGTAACATTGAGCAATTTCTTCAATGCTCCAGCATCGTAATATCGAATGTTAGACTCCGTTCTGCTCGGTTCTAAAATACCATAACGCTTCTCCCAAATACGAATCGTATGAGCCTTAATCCCGGATAGATTTTCGAGATCTTTGATCGTAAATCGATTTGAAATATTGTTCAACTATTTAATATAATAATTAAACAAAGATACAACTATTTCTTAAATAGCGCTAAGCTTGTGTATTTAGATGTCTTCGAATGGCTACAATATGACCAAATACCACGATTGGAACAACTACCGTGGGCAACCATACGAAGGGAAAATACAATATGCCTGCATTAGGCTGATCCAATGAAAACTGCTGAAAAACAGTAGGTGCAGAGAGAATTCCTGTGATAACAACCTGGAGCACCAAAACCAGGCATACGATGTTCCACAGCAACAAGCCTTTTCGGCCAATTTTTCCTTTTTTGTAACCGAAATAGGCGATAAATGGTGCGGACAACCCGGACAAGATATCGAAGTTTCGACCTTCAAACGTCATAGATTCGGGCATTAACCCATCCAGAAACAACCACAAAATAACAAACTCCACCCCTATTCGAACCGTATGCAAGTAGGTATATTGTTCCAGATCAATCCACTGAATTACGGCCTTGCCCCGTTCGCTGAAAAAGGCATAAAGCAGAATCACCACGGAAGGCAATAGCATAGCCATAATTCTTGGTGGCATGGTATCCGTCACTAAATAGAAACCTTCCTGACTCAATAAGGCCTGCACCAGAGCCACAAACAACACAATAATGATTGCGCCTTTATTCTTCAATGTGGCCCGGTAAAACATCCATATCGTAATTACCGTGAGGGCAATGAAAACCATGCTCACGTATTGAGGTAGTGTGTCCATAATCAATTATTTATTGAACAATAATCGGAAATAAAACCGGGGGTCTCTAAACTTCTTACGCAAATTCACATTTTCGAACATAGCGGTCAGAAGGCCCTTAAACTCAGCACTTTTTCGGCCTTTATTCGCTACAAAATTGAACAACCAGGGGTATTTGACCATTTTTTGCAATTGATGACTCATACTCAACTCTGGCCCCAGATGATGATAAACATCGGTATCGTATTGCGTCAACACCTGCGCAGAATAATCATTCTTGTTCACTGCTTCTACAATGGCATCTACCGCATACTTTGAACTAATCATCGCATTACCAATACCTTCACCCGTAAACGGGTCAATTAACGACGCGGCGTCACCACACAAGATCAATCGGTCTGAACTGATCTTACGCCGCTTTGACCCCAGTGGCAGCCCCCACCCCTTCACTTTCTCAAGGGCTTCTGCCTTTTCAAATCGTTTACTGATCTCTGGATGACTGGTTATAATGCGTTCCAGTTCTTCCTTCAAGTTCACTTTGTGCTTCGATACACTGGAGCTAAGCATTCCTATCCCAACATTAACTCGATTGTCGGTCATCGGAAAAATCCAGAAATATCCGGGCAACACATCGTTAATGAAGTGCAATTCAATGTAACCTTCATCGCTCAAACCGGAAACGTTTTTATAATACTGCCGAAGTCCTGCGCAGTAATGATCCAATTCCCGCTCAATACCTAATGACTTCGCCAATTGAGAATGTGCTCCGGAACAATCTACAACCACATTGGCCGTCACTTGCCTGCCATCCGTAAATTGCAGCGTTGCTTTGTCTGATTCAACCTGGGTATGTTTAACCGACACACCTTCTATGAGGGTGCAGTATTCCGATGATGTATTCTCCACCATCAACGCATCAAAGTCGGTTCGTGTAGCGATAAAACCTGGAGCTTGTTTCTGCGATTGCTTGTCGATGGTAAATGGCACGTCTAATCGCTTTCCATTTGGGGCTATAAACGATATTCCCCAACTTGGCAGAAAAGCTGCAGAGGCGGTTGCAATTTGGTTTACCACATCTGGCTTAACCCGATTAAGCGCATAAACCACTTTACCGCTCAGTGCATCCCCACAAATCTTGTCACGCGGAAAACGCGCTTTGTCAATCAAAACGTGACGAATCTTGTGTTTCGACAACCCCATTGACACGGTGGACCCTGCGGGACCTGCACCTATAATTGCAACTGTAAAATGATTGTCGGACACCGGGCTTAAATTTCGAGCAAAGTTGTCAAAAAATGCCTGATTACAAACCGAAGTTGGTCAAACTTTTTTGGAACGATCGTCGACGGTGTTATTCACTACTGTCCATTATAGTTTAATGAGCTTACCGATGTAACGACCTGATCGTGTTAGAAGCTGAACGGCATAAATTCCAGTAGACAAATGAGCCAAATTCACGCCTTCGGTGGGATTGATCGTCGCACGGAGTATTCGTTCTCCGCTCATGTTCACGACAACTAAATCGGCCTGTGTTTCATGAATTTTGGAAAACCGAATCTCACCTCTAGCTGGGTTTGGATGGATCTGCAGAGGTTTTAGAGTACTGGTTTGCTTGCCTACACTCACATTACAGGCCGTTGAGCTATAAGCAACCTGAAAACCACCACGGTTGTTTCCCACCAACATGTCGGGTTTCCCATCGTTATTCAAGTCTCCAAAAGCTGGTTTTGACATGGAACCAAAGGCATACGCATAGCACGCTTTTGTTGCAGGCTCGTAAAACACGTTCTTTAATGCCGGCGCGAACGAATCATTCAAAGAATCGCGCTGAACGTCTCTAAAAATACTGATGTTTCCAAACTCATCGCCCAGAATAAACTCCGGATCACCATTCCCATCCAAATCAAGAAACGCAGGAGAAGCATACGCGTATGGAAAGAACATCAGGGAGTCTATATCTTCACCCGTTTTCGGGTCTTCGACACTCACTATTTTATGGTAACCCGAGAACGCATTTCCGAACGACCAGGTTATCCGTTTAAATCCTGGGCTTGCAACGTTCGAAGTATCTCTATAGTAGTGTGTATTGCCCTCAAAGTCGCCAACAAGAACATCCAAACGGCCGTCACCGTCCACATCTACCACGGTTGGATCGCTTGTCCCTGAAGCCTTTATACCGTATGCGTTATGCGCTTTTAGGACGGCTTTGGCCTGTATACCGGTTCCTGATATTTCATAGACGCTTAGGCTTCCATCTGCCTGCCCGACTACAAGTTCGTCAACACCATCCCGATCTATATCTGCGATGGCCGGTGCCAAAAAGCGAATCGAGTCTTTCCTCAAACCCAAATAGTTCTTTTTCATGAACCGGAACTTGGGAAGAGATTTAGTCCCAATATTGACGTATAGATTCAGGTAATAGGTACTATCTTCTGATTCAATTAAATCGCCATTGGTAGCTAGTATGAGATCCAGGTCTTCATCTCCATCGATATCATAAAGCAAGGGGTAGGAATATGCGCCGTGGTCAGCCACCCTATTGAGCAAAAAGCCATATTTCTGGAATTCAAAACTGGGATGATTGTCTTTACCCTTGTTTTTGTAATAATACAGATTTCGAGTTTCGCGGTAGCGATAACTACTTGCGTCCACCATATTTACTGCCACGAGCAAATCTCGGATTTTATCCCCATCTATATCCAGATAGTAGGCTGCAGGAAAAACGTCTATCGAAGCCGGTGTTGTATTGGCTGGAAACATGGAATCACTTGATATAATGCTGTCGATGGTGAGTCCATGATCCGCCTTACCATTAATCAACAGGTTTAGATTAGACAGCCCGGCATTGCCCAAAACAAGATCCATGTCTCCATCCTCGTCGTAATCCAAAAGAAGTAACGACGAACCTCCTGAATGCTTCTTATTGTGTCGGTAAACGCGATGATAACAACTCGGACGCCGCTCAAAATCAATTTTATTTGAGCCTTCATGCTCTGTAAAACTCCCCCAGCATTCGTCCGCCCATTCAAAAGATGGCGGGTCGAGAGGTTGGTTGCGTTCCACTGTACTGTTTAAATAAAGCGTTACCCCCTTGGTTCCTCCTTCAAGTGTTAAGATATCAATATCCCCGTCCCCATCAACGTCTTCAATCGCAGGTATGTTTACCAGACCTGAAGGAATATCGTTCGTATCAAGCCTGGTATCACTGCTGAAATTA
>DIYD01000240.1:0-3997 GCA_002428905.1 Bacteroidetes bacterium UBA6063
TAGTTGATGCCAGGCATTGTAATCGTAATAGGGCCAGCCTCTATATGCATTGTTGATGTAGTCGATGTACACCATTCCACTATCCAAATCGCCGTCATTATCCGAATCACTGATGGTGAATGTTCGGTACATTACTTTTCGGTACTCCCTCAATGTATCACAGTCACTCAACGGCAATACGCCATCAAAACACGAAACCGTATCGCGCTCACCAGATACCAGTGTAAAATTGGGTAACGCGTCTAACTTGTTGATCGAATCGGCTTCACCAACGTTCTTTAAAGCAAACCGATTGTAATCAGGCATTATACTTGGAGTCAGAACAACGGCATAATCTCCGCCAAGATGAATACTTCCGTCACACGCGTAGCTCGAGTAATCCCTTACCGAATCAACGCCCAATAATTGAAGTGCATATTTCCCGGGAGGTAAGCACACAGCGGAATACGTGATGTAACCGGTAAAACCCGATAAAACAACCGAAGAAGTATCAATATCCGTACATGACGTTGTAACCGTATCGTTGTAGAGCCTAAAGCCCATTGTTCGATAGTTTTTGTAGTTATTATTGTCTGCAATACTTAACCTCAGGTTCAGGTTGGTAAACGAACTGAGTTCAAACGTAATCCACTCGTTCATATTGAAATTCCAGTTCGACTTGTTTATGGGAGCAGAACTTGTATTCCCACAACCGTTATTATCGAATTTCGACTCGCACGAAAAGCCATACTTTACCGTTTGTGCAGCGGATAATACACCTATATCATTCACCTGGCCTAAAACAGGTTTTGGATACCCGGCATACTTTGAAGTTCGATCAACGATGCGGAACCGCATCTCCTTATCCAGGTCTTTGTGATAGAGCAACTGAACCGAATAAACTTCACCAGAGTCAAAAAGGCAATTGTAGTCCACCACAATATCGCGGCATACGCTATAGCACGAAGACAACGACGCGGTACTTCCCCAATCACCGTAATTCGAATCGATGAGCTGTAATGTACCACCGTTTCGTGCATCGCCTTTATACAGCCGATAAGCCATTGTATCGGATTGAGAACAATTGGTCTTATGACTAAATCTGAATTGCGTTTCGTCGTGATCTGTATTCGACTTAAAGACAAACCAGGCACTCTGACTGTATTCCTGGTAATTCGAACCAATATCGGGGTATAATTCACTGGAATCACTCACCGTATAACAACCCAATTCGTAGTCGATATACTGGTTATGAGACCCTGGCATGCCCACCAGTTGATCGCCGAAATCGTATGCACTGTCTTTGGCATCGTACTCGGCATTCACCACTGCCGGGTACAGATAGGGATACGACGTAGTGATTTGAAGGTAGACCTTACCCATTGCCCGGGCTTTGGCACTCACCTGCACCATATACCAGCCTGGTTCCATACAGGGATGAAAAGAACTTCCAAACTGATTCAGTGTGGTGAGTTTCGCTGCGGTAGCCATCGTACTGGTTGGCAAACACTGGTCACCCAAATACGTTGTAAAACCGCAATCTTTTGTTGCGATTGCGTTGGCATTTTGTTTGAGCTCAATATCTACACCCCGACGGGCAGCAAGATAAAACTTGAACCAAATCGACTTTTTGTCGTTTCCTGAAGTGACCATGGAAGAATGGAAATACTCCCCAATCTGAATGGTGGCACTATCCATGGCAATTGAATCGGTGTAAAATGTATCGATATCATACCCCACGGGCCCAATGGCAATAACGCGTGCTTTTGAGCAACTATCATTGACCGGTTTCTGTGCGCTGGCCGTATAGTTGAACAATGAGCAGCACAATAGGGTAAGTACAAGTTTACTTAACAGCTTGAATCTCATGGAAATAGACATCTACACCTAACGATTGCACAAAGTACGGATTTTTTCGCGTGCCGCCATGAACAATTAACGCAGATTTAATATATGGAACCGAATCGCCCTGAGCCTAGATGTTCAAACCGAAGTCTGCATTAAACTTCTCTTTCATAAGCTCGGTTTGCGCAACAAATTTATGATAGGCCTCTGTCTCCGAATTTATAGGGCGATGATGGATGCGCTGCGACAGCTTATTCCATCTGTCGACCATGGTTTTGGTAACCTCATTTCCGTAGGTTGCCAGAAACGTCCACCAAATGTAGTCTGTTGCTTGTTGATTTGGATGCACCAGGTCAGTGTCGTAAAAACGATAGTCCCGAAGCTCGTCGATGAGTATCTCGTAAGCCGGAAAGTAATGCACGTGTTCAAACTGTGCACAGAGCTCGTTTACAGCGAGAAGCAATGTGGATTTGCTCAGATTGCTTTGATGCATGCCATCCTTTATGTAACGTACCGGACTTACCGTCATAATCACCTCACTGGCCTGTAAAGTCTTGAACAGTGGTGTATATGCTTCCACAATTTCCGACACAGAGGCTAGCCGCTTTGTAAACTGATGGTTTGGAATCTTATGACAATTTGCGACAACTTCTCCTTCATATTCGTACAACCAGGCAGAACCAAAGGTTAACAAAACCGTAGATTCCTTTTGAAGATATTGATGCAATTGCTGCTGCATTCGGTTGGCATTGGTCAGCACATCCTCTTCGGCCATCGCGGAAAATTTGCCGTGATGGTGCCAGGAATGATTCAGTTCGTTGAATTGCACCAAATCTGCATGGGTATAAGCTTTCAGGCCCATTGCCCGATCAATAGCATTTGCAATAGACAGCGGATTATAAACGATCCCATTTGGGTTAAGTAGGATATCAAATTGACTGTCCAACATACGATTACCAATGTTTTGTGCAAAACAACTCCCCAAGGCCACAACCGGCTGCTTGTAATCCAGAATAGGACGCTCAGGTATATGTAAATCGAGTTTTAGCTTCACTGTATGCGAAGAAACAAAAAATCCGAGCCTTTTGAGCCCGGATTTTTTTTAGGGTTTATATCGTACTATTCACAGAGATACTCATAGGTAACATTGATATCTCCACCGTTCACATGAATCTTAGCTGTGATTGGATAATCCTGATCGTTGTAGGTGAATGTTGAACCAAATCCAATAGGTACACTTGACACCTCATAGGTATACGCATTAATATTTGACTTCGTCAACGCAGTAAGATCAGAGAAGTCCAACAAGTGCAGATTCATCCCGTAAAACGGGTTTTTCTTTGAATCCAGTGCCTTGATGGTATACGTATTTATAACATCCGTAGTGGCATTGAGTTTACCATCGCCATCGCCATCAGATAAAACAACCATTTCGCTTAAATCGCCTGAAAGATAGGTGTACGTTACACGTGAAAAAAGCAACTCATCATTGCCTTTCTTTACATACTCCTCAACCTGACTCATTTGTCCATTGTTGTTGTATCGAATACTGAAGAATGATTTTGTTGTACCACCTTCCAGGATGTCTACACGTGTGATCTGGTCGCTGACATTGTGCATTACCTTGTATGTTTTCCCATCACTACCAACAATCTCGTCGAGTTTATCACTTACATAGTTGAAATCGTATGTGGTTGAACCACCTATAGCGTTCTCTTCATATTTAACCAACTGATCTGCATCATATGTATATCTATAACTATCGCCTTCTGATGTGCTGTAACCCAATATTTTGCAATCTGTTGCTACGTTCCCTCCATTTCCATTTCCACCTCCGGGCTGTGGGTCTACTGGTTCATCTGTACACGCACTAAAAACAGTTAATCCGGTTATTAAACTGCCCAAAAGGACTTTGTTCCAATTCTTCATGTCTTTACTTTTAATTAAAAGGCAATAATAAAATAAAAATCGCGGAGCTGACCGAAGCATTTACACAACTTTAAATCCCTCCGAAAAATCGATGAAGCGCATTAAAACTCTGCCAATTTGTCACGCTTTATACTATCTTTGTGGGCTGGTATTAAACCACCGATTTTAGAATGGGGAACATAGCACACAAACAGCTTTATATAGAGAGTTACGGATGCGCGATGAACTTTGCAGACAGTGAAGT